>CAKQWE010000014.1 GCA_934277975.1 uncultured Spirochaetales bacterium | reverse complement strand
AGTTGTCACCGCAAAGAGCGTTCCTGAGTGTCCCGCATCCATGGAGTCGGACCGCTTCGGAGTGGTTGGAGCGTCCAGATGTACGATGGCGGTGCATGATGGCATGAAAGGCCTTGTCCACGCTGTTTGTGTGCATGGTTTTGCCTGGAAAGGCGCTTTTCCGATGTTTTCATGTCACTTCGGCCATGGAGAGGATGCCGAGACGGCCGCCTCATAGCTTCCACTAGGTATCTCCAGCCCTTCCGTCAGAGGCTCATCACCCAGAAAAACGTGAAGAACCCAAAAATGTCACATTGATTTCTATTTTGATGTGCAAAAATTGCACTTTTTGAATATGAATGATGTGACAAACTTGCTTGGTACTACTGCAGGAAGAAGCCTTTTCTGACAAGCTCTGTGGTCTTCCCTTTGCAGTTGGTTGCAAAGATGGAGAGCTTTGGATCAAGGTGTAGGGCTAGGGTGTAGAGGCTCTTGTTGAAGAATTCCGGCAATAGGGTTTCATCCTCTGGCTCTTCTTCAAGCCCTTCCACTATGGAGCCTCCAAGATGGAGTATGAACTCCTTGTCCCTAAAGGAGAAGTATCCTGACTTTCTTATGTTTTCGTCAAAGGAGAGCAGGGTGTCCATTTCCTTAGAGTGCGTCCATGCCATAAGCCTTCCTTTTTCGAATGTGAGTGTTCCCTCGTATGGTCTTCCCATTACTGTTGCCTTGGCTTCGAGCACTCCGTCAATTGAGTTGCAGTCGGTTATGAACGACAGCATGTCGAAGTCCAATCCATTGAGGAAAGCCCTTCCGTTTGGAAGGGTCTGCGTTCCGCCTATGAAACGTGCGTTTTCAGGTACGTTGACGGTGAAGTCTGTGTTATGTCCTGTTATGTGAAGGTGAACACTGTCCGAATGTTCAAGATATTTTCTTCTGTAATCTGTGGATAGTGTCTGTTCTGCTATGTTGAGGTCTATCTTCTTTTCAAGCTCGTCCCATTCCTTTGCTTCATCGTCATGGACTTTTGCCACGCACCATGGCACTGATATCCTCCTATTGAGAAGCACCGGCTCTGCAAGATGTCCAAGTTTCTGGACTGCAGAGAGGTCCTCTTTGTCCACGATGAGATTAAGGACATTGGTCTGAGGGGTGATGGACTTCTCGTGTGCAAGCCTTAGCATCGCGTAGGCCCGTGGGTCGCTTGCAGGTGGTGCAGGGTCGAACTCTAGGACCTGTGTTGGCTTTCCGTGGTCGGTCACGACTATCTTGACCGTTACATGTGTGGTTTGAAGGGCTTCGTTCGCTATTTCCTTTGCGAACTCAAGGTCCGTTTCGTCTGTGTTTATGGAAAGTGCATCGCCTTCCCTTAGCTTGAGAAGGTCGTCTATTATCGTTCGTGCGTAGTCTGTCTTTCTTTGCATGGCTCAGATTCTATATTTAATTGTCGCCAATGACTAGACAAATCTGCGCTTGAATGGTATGTTAAGTCGATTCTTGAGCCGATGGGCAGAGGGGGTGAGTTAGTATATGGCATTTGTTAAAGTCGATGAGACCGAACCTTTGGAGAAAGCTATCAAGCGCTTCAAGAGAATGGTCGAGAAGGAAGGCGTGATCCGCGAGTTCAAGATGCGCGAGTACTTCGAGAAGCCATCTGCCATTCAGCACCGCAAGAACAAGGCTCTTGCCAGAAAGCAGATGCTGAAGGTCAAGAAGATGCGCAATTCCAAGGCCTATTGATTTCCTTGGTTCTTGCGAAGGGAGCTGCCCTACGGGGTGGCTCTTTTTTGGCTCTTCACGTTTTTCTGTGGGATGAACCTCTGACGGATGGGATCGAAAGGTACCTTACAAGGGTGAAGAAGTAGTCCTCGTTGCGGTAGCCGTAGCCGACCCTCTTGGCCACCTTGACCTTGTTGTTGAACCCTTCGAGCCTGCCTGTGGAGATGCCGTGCCTTGCATGTGCCACAAGCCCGTCGAGGCGCTTCTCCTTGAGCCTTGCGAACCGTTCGAGGGCTGGGATTCCGCTGGCCTTGGCGCCCTCGAACCACTGCGTCCAACCACGCATGGCTTCGTCCGGGTCCCTGAGTTCGAAGAGCCTCGACATCTCCTCCTTCATGGCGTAGCACAGCGCAAGGCCGCTGTGGCTGTCCAGAATCGCATTGAGGCATTCGACCTTCTCGGGAGGGAGGTTTTCTCCATCGGTGAGCAGCGTCCACCTAGAGCCCTTGATCGTGGAGTACAGGCGGCTTTCGTCCCTTGCTTCGTCCCTTAGGCGTCTGCGTTCATCGACGTCGTCTTCCATTCCAGAGGCTTCGAGGAGCTCCTTCGACCTCTGCCTGTGGGCTCTGGCCTCGTCCAGCCTCACCGCACCGAGCACATCCCTGCCGAACTGCGC
>CAKQWE010000013.1 GCA_934277975.1 uncultured Spirochaetales bacterium | reverse complement strand
GCCAAATGAAAACTTGCCAAATCGCCAAATGAAAACTTGCCAAATCGCCAAATGAAAACTTGCCAAATCGCCAAATGGCCTCTATAATCAACGTATGAGTTCATACAAACCTAGGATTGCAGATTCTTTGTTGGCAAGGAAATTGAAAGGTAAAGGGGCTGTCATTGTAGAGGGGCCAAAGTGGTGTGGAAAGACTACGACTGCAGAACAACTTGCAAAAAGTGTTCTGTATATGTCCAAACCTGAAGATTTGAAATCAAACCTCTTGATGGCGGACATCGACCCAACAGGTTTGCTTGAAGGTGAGACTCCACGTTTGCTTGACGAATGGCAGATAGCTCCAAGCCTTTGGGATGCAATCAGATTCGAGATAGACCATAGAGGAGGGGTTGGATATTTCATACTTACAGGTTCAGCTGTACCTCCTAGGACTTCCGAGATGATCCATTCTGGAACGGGTCGTTTCTCGCGGATGAAGATGAGGCCAATGTCCTTGTATGAATCAAAGGAGTCTTCTGGAAAAATCAGCCTAGGGGATTTGTTCTCACAACCAAAGAAGATTTTTGCAAACAATGGTTTGGGAATAGATGAATTGGCTTTTCTTATTTGCAGAGGGGGATGGCCAAGTTCCATCGATATGGAGCGGGATGTTGCGTTGGACCAAGCCTTCGATTATTTTGACGCAGTTGTCAATGTCGATATCTCCAGGGTCGATGATGTAAAAAGAGATCCTGAAAGAGCCAAACGACTTATGAAGTCATATTCACGGCATCAAGGGACACAGACGACATATACCGTAATAAGGGATGACATTGCTGCAAACGACTCCGATTTCCTGACTGAAGATACAGTGTATTCATATACGAATGCGCTACGAAAGATCTTCGTAATAGAAGATATGCCTGCTTGGAATCCAAACCTTAGATCCAAGACTGCAATAAGAACGTCCGATACGAGGTATTTTGTAGACCCATCGATAGCCATTGCAAGCCTAGGACTGGGTCCTAAGGATTTGCTTGGGGATTTGAATACCATGGGTTTGTTGTTTGAAACTCTTTGTGTCCGTGATTTAAGGGTGTACGCCGATAGTCTGTTTGGCAATGTGTATCATTACAGAGACAAGTCGGGGCTTGAGTGCGATGCCGTCGTGCATCTGCGCGATGGGTCGTATGGTTTGGTTGAAATCAAACTTGGCGGTGATAGGCTAATAGAGGAAGGTTCCAAAAACCTGAAGGCTTTGGCAGGAAGAATCGATACGGACAAAATGAAAGAGCCTTCATTCTTGATGATCCTTACAGGGATAGGAAAGTATGCGTACAGAAGGGATGATGGTATCTATGTCGTCCCAATTGGATGCTTGAAGAATTAGGTTTGGTCCGTGCCAAATGGGTATGAAAAAGGCGGCTGCTTTGATGCAACCGCCTTTTTGTTTTGCCATGCGATGCGGGCTGGGGCTTACTTGTTGGCCTCTTCCTCGGCTGCTGCCTTGGATGCCTTGATGACGTCTTCAGCCATCTTGCCTGCAAGGGTCTCGTAGTGGTCGAATGCAAGTTCGAACGAACCTGTACCGGATGTCATGGACTTGAGGTCTATGGCGTAGTTGAGCATCTCTGCCTGTGGAACCTCTGCGTTGACCTGAACCATGTTTCCACCAAGGTCTTCCTGTCCAAGGACACGACCGCGTTTGGAGGAGAGGTCTGAGAGGATGTCTCCCAAGTACTGGTTGTCAATGTAGACGCTGAGCTTTGCAAACGGCTCGAGCAGGACTGGACCGGCCTTCTCGATTGCGAGCTTCATTGCACCCTTTGCGGCAAGTCTGAAAGCCATTTCAGAGGAATCGACTGGGTGCTCCTTGCCATCGACGAGCGTAACTCCAATGTCAACCATTGGATATCCTGCGAGGAAGCCTTCCTCCATTTGGTCATGGAGACCCTTTTCAATGCCTGGAACGTAGCCCTTGGAGACGGAACCGCCCTTGACGATGTTGTCGAAGGTGTAGTAGAGGCCTCTGTCGATTGGAGCGATCTCAATGAGGACCTTACCGTACTGGCCGTGTCCACCGGACTGCTTCTTGTGTGCATATTCGACTATGCCGGACTTCTTCGTGATGGTCTCTCTGTAAGGGACTCTTGGAAGCTTTGTGTTGATCTGGATCTTCTGCTTCTCCTTGATCTTGTCAAGGATCATGTTGAGATGGAGCTCTCCCATTCCTGATACCGTGGACTGTTTGGTCTCTTCGTTGTATGCAACCTGGAATGTGAGGTCCTCTTCGGTGACCTTGTGCAGGGCATCGTTCATCTTGTCTTCAGACTTCTTGTCGGCTGCAGATATTGCAAGCGAGTAGATTGGGTTGGGGAAGCTGAGGCTCTTGAACGTGAACTTCATGTCTGCACTGCCAAGAAGTGTGCAGTTGGTGGTTGCTATGTTGCTCTTTGTGATGATTCCAATGTCACCGGCTGCGAGGGCATCGGTCTCAATGAGCTTCTTTCCAACGGCTCTGTAGACCTTGCCGGGCTTCTCCTTCTTGCCCAGTGCTGGGTTGAAGAGGTCCGTATCGCCTGAGATGCTTCCTGTGACGACCTTGAGGAATGAGAGTTTTCCAGAGAACTGGTCTATGGTTGTCTTGAAGCAGAGTGCTGATGCCTGTCCTTCCGAGGATATGGCAAGTTCCTCTTCGCTTCCGTCTTCCTTGACGATGGTCTCCTTTGCGCCGACTGGTGATGGGAAGTTCTCTGCAATGAAATCCAAAAGGCTTGTGATGCCTGCGCCGTTCGACGTGCATCCGCAGAACACCGGTACGAGGACGTTGTTCTTAAGGCCTTCGCATACACCGCGGTGGATCTCCTCGGCCTCAAGCGTCATCTCTTCGAGGTACTTCTCCATGAGGTCGTCCGCACCTTCTGCGGCGGACTCGATGAGGGCTTCCCTGTACTGTTCTACTTCGTCTGCATATTCGGATGGGATTTCTCCAACCTTCTCCTTCTGTCCTGGCTGGAAGAAGTATGCCTTGTTCTCGATGAGGTCTATGACACCCTTGAAGTCAGGGCCGTTGCCCATTGGAATGGTCACAGGGACGAATGTGGTCTTGAACTCCTCCTTAAGGTGCGTGAACGTCTTGTCGTAGTCGACCCTTTCACGCTCCATCTTGTTGAGGAATACAGCCCTGGGCTTCGAAAGCTTGTTGAGGTTTCTCCAAAGCTTGATCGTCTCGATCTGTGCGCCATCCCTTGCATCCACGACCATGAGGGCCGATTCACATGTTCTGAAACCGCAGATGACCTCTCCAACGAAGTCTGCCGTACCAGGAGCGTCTATGAAGTTGAGAGTCTTTCCTTCCCATGCAATGCTTGCAAGTGCGGAGTGTATCGAGATCTTGCGAGCGATCTCCTCCTCAGTGTAGTCACTGGTCGTCTTTCCTGACTCGACCTGTTCCGGTCTTGAAATCACGTTGCTGTAATAGAGCAGCTGCTCAAGAAGAGAAGTCTTACCTGTTCCATTGTGCCCCGCAATTGTTACGTTCCTGATATCCTTCGAAGCTAAAGCCATGTTTCCCTCCTAGAAATGTTGGCAATGTTTGTTTATGCAAGTTTATGCAGTTCAGGTGCACCTCATTGGACATGCCCTTCGTCCTACAAATGTCAAATCAAGCGCCAAACCCGGACCGATATGAAAAGACGAAAGGTCGTCCGCAAGGGGCAACCTTCCATATCATATAACAGTATATGCAAAAAAACTAGAGAAATCTTCTCCAATTTCAGGCTTAATTCCGGTTTTAGCTCCCCGTTTTGGGTGCATAGTGGCTGAATTCCATGGAGAACGAGCCTCTTCCCTGCGTAGCGGAGCGCAAAGCCGTCGTATATCCAAACAGCTTTGCAAGCGGAGCCTGCGCCATGACATGGTCCGCAGAGGGCTTGCTTTCCATGCTTGATACTATTCCACCTCGTGTTGTGAGACTTGAAATGGCCTCTCCAACGTACTGTGACGGAACGATGAGCGTGACATCCATGATTGGCTCCATGAGCACAGGTCCGGCTTCGTTTGCAGCTGCATCGAAGCACATGGCGGAACAGGCTTCGAATGCGAACTCGCTTGCCGTAAGCTCGTTGTATTTGACTCCTACAAGCTCGACCTTGGTGTCGCACACCTCATATCCGTACTTGATTCCGCTTTGGAACGAGTTCTCAACGCCTCTCTTTATGGCATCGAAAAGCTCAGGTGGCATGGTCTTTGCCGGCACAAGGTTTTCATAGACGTTGCCCTCCTTTGACTCCTGCGGCGTTAGCCTGAGCGTCACCTCTGCGGTGTTCTCCTTTCCTGCAATGACTCTGCTGAAGGTCTGCGTATGCTCGACGCTCTGGGTTATGCTCTCCCTGTATGTGACCTGTGGTTTTCCAACCTGACACGAGACCTTGAGCTCTTTGGTGAGTCTGGTGACAAGGACATCCAAATGAAGCTCTCCCATTCCGCTTATGACAAGCTGTCCGGTCTCCTCGTTGTCCTTCCATGTGAAGGTTGGGTCTTCGCTTGACAGTATCTCAAGCGCCTTCTGGAGCTTGTCCTGGTCGCTTGCCGTGGTTGGCTCTATTGCAACGGAGATGACGGGCACGGGGAACACCATCTTCTCAAGTAGAATCTGGGCGCCTTCGGTTCCAATGGTATCTCCAGTCTGTGCTCCCTTGAATCCTACGACGACCCCAATGTCTCCACTTTGCAGCTCCTGGATCTCCTCTGGTCTGTTTGCGTGCATCCTAAGGAGCCTGTTTATCCTTTCGCGCTTCTTCTTGGTTATGTTAAGCACCGCTGTGCTTTTGTGGAACGTGCCGGAGTAGACCCTTATGAAGCACAACGGGCCTGCCTCTCTGTCGTACTGGACCTTGAACACCAGCGCCAATGGTGGACCCTTTGGATCGTTCTCCACCTTGACCTCCGTCTCCTTCTTGGCATGGATACCCACGACGGGCGGGATGTCCGCAGGGGAGGGGAGAAGGTCCACTACACCATCCAAAAGGCACTGCACACCGATGTTCCTAAGCGATGATCCAACGAACACCGGCAGAAGCTTCCTTTCAAGGGTGCACTGTCTGAGCGTTGCGATTATCTTGTCCGCGGGAATGTCCTCTCCTGAGAAATAGAGCTCTGTGATTTCATCCGAGAAGGACGAGACGCTGTCGATGAGCTTCTCCCTCCACTGGTCCGCTTCGTCCTGCATTTCAGCAGGGACTTCTACGTAGCTGTAGTCGTAGCCTTCCGTTTCAGGATTGAATACGACCATCTTCATCTTAAGGAGGTCTATAATACCTTCAAACTTGCTTTCCTTCCCAACGGGGATGAATAGTGGGACGGGCTCTTCATTGAGTTTTGTCTTTATATCTTCAAGGACCGCATAGAAATCTGCCCCAAGACGGTCCATTTTGTTTACAAATGCAATCCTTGGGACGTTGTAGGTGTTGGCCTGTCTCCAAACGGTCTCGCTCTGAGGCTCCACGCCTCCTACGGCGCAGAAGACGCCAACGGCCCCGTCGAGGACTCTTAGGGCTCTTTCGACCTCTGCTGTGAAGTCCACATGTCCCGGAGTGTCTATTATGTTTATCTGCTTGCCCTTCCAATAGCATGTGGTGGCGGCGCTGGTTATGGTGATTCCCCTGTCCTGCTCCTGCTCCATCCAGTCCATGGTGGCTTCGCCGTTGTCGACCTCTCCAATCCTATGGTTCTCTCCTGTGTAGTAGAGTATCCTCTCGGTCGTGGTAGTCTTTCCTGCATCTATGTGGGCCATTATCCCTATGTTTCTGATGTCTTCTGATTGCATGTCCATAATCTACCATAAAGTGCAATAACAAGAAAAGAGCCGCATTTTTTCGTTGCGGCTCTTTTTCAGGATTCGTTTTGAAATGCATCCACAAGGGCATCGGTCCTGGACTATTTCCTTATGGCCCTCATTGAGTTGAGTACAGCTATGAGGGTGACGCCTACGTCTGCGAAGATGGCTCCGTTCATGCCTGCAAGTCCCATTGCGCCAAGTATCATGAAGAGGACCTTGACGGTGAGTGCGAAGGCTATGTTCTGCTTTGCAATGCGCATCGTCTTGCGTGCGATCTCAACGCTTTCAGGAACCTTTGCGATGTCGTCCGTCATGATTACGACTCCGCTGGCTTCTATTGCGCTGTCGCTGCCAACTCCACCCATTGCAAATCCAATGTTGGCCGTTGCAATGACTGGTGCATCGTTTATGCCGTCGCCTACGTAGGCGCAGGAGTACTGCTTCTTGAGGTCCTGCACCATCTCGACCTTCTGCTGAGGAAGAAGCTCTGCATGGCATTCGTCTATGCCTGCGGTCTTTGAGATGTACTCTGCTGTCCTTCTCTTGTCGCCGCTGAGCATGACGGTCTTCTTGATTCCAAGTGCCTTGAGCTTTGCAATCTGCTGTGGCACTCCATTCTTGATCCTATCGCTTATGAGGATTGTGCCAAGCCACTTGCCGTCCTTTGCTACGTAGACGAGGGAACCAACTTCGTTTGCAAAGTCCTTGGATGTGGTCTTGATGCCCATCTTTTCCATGAGTTTGTCGTTTCCAGCATAGATTGTGTGGCCCTCGACCTCTCCCTTGAGTCCAAGTCCTGAAACCTCTTGGATTTCACTGCTGGAGTATGGGTTTTTTATTCCGTTCTTTCTGCAGTATTCCACAAGCGAATTGGCTATTGGGTGGGTGCTCTTCTCTTCAAGGGCCAGGGCCGTTTCAAGTATCTCTTTGTCTTCCACATTGTCTGCAGAAACGATCTTTTGGACGGAGAAGACACCTTCCGTTATTGTTCCGGTTTTGTCGAATGCAAACGCCTCTACCTTTGAGAGGGTCTCAAGATGCGTACCTCCCTTGATGAGGATTCCTCGCTTTGCCGCTCCTCCCATTCCTGCAAAGAACGAAAGAGGAACTGAAAGCACAAGTGCGCATGGACAGCTTATTACAAGGAAGATCAGGGCTCTGTGAAGCCACTGTGCCCACTGTCCTGTTATGATCGATGGCACAAATGCTACAACCACTGCAATTCCAATGACTATTGGAGTGTAGACCTTCGCGAATTTTGTTATGAAACGCTCCGTAGGAGCCTTTGTGCTTTGTGCATGCTCTACAAGGTCAAGTATCTTCTTGACTGTGCTGTCCTCGTAGGCTTTGTCTGCCCTCACTATTAGCACTCCGTCCGATACTATAGAGCCGCTGACAAGTGTATCTCCAGCTTTGACCTTTACAGGGACGCTTTCCCCTGTAATGGCCTTGGTATCTATGAAAGACGTTCCTTCTATGATGGTTCCGTCAAGGGCGACCTTTTCACCGGCACGGATCTGCATGAGGTCTCCAATCTTGACTTCCTCTGGTTCCTTTTCCGAAACGCTGCCGTTTTCGTCAATTACATGTGCGCTTTCAGGTGCTATGTCCATGAGCTCCGATATGTTGTCACGCGAGCGTTCTGCAATTGCATCCTGTGCGAATTCGCCAATATCGTAAAAGAGCATGACCATGACGGCTTCCTTGAAGTCTCCAAGTGCTGCAGCTCCAATCGTTGCAATGAACATGAGGAAGTTCTCGTCGAACAGTTCCCCATGGAAGAGGTTTCTCATTGCATTGAATGCAACCTCCCATCCAAGAACAAGGTACGCTGCTATGAGAAGTGCGTAGTGGATGTGCATTGGCCAGGTGAATGTGTCTCTTGCTACGAATGCAAGGATCGTAAGCACTGCACCTACGGCTATCTTCGTGATTTCCTTCTTGGAATCCTCTTCGTCGTCTCCTGAGTGGTCATGGTGGCAGTGCCCGCACCCGCAGCCACAGACCTCATCGTGGCTGTGTCCGTGTGAATGAACATGTCCATGGCGGTGGTCGTGCTCGTGTTCGTGTTCTTGAGAGTGCTCATGTTCATGAAACTCTTCGTGTTCATGCTTTTCATGTGCCATATTGTTTCTCCTCCATCCTTTGCGAGCCCTTTGGTATTGGGATGCTCTTTGGAACAGTTGAATTAACGTTTAAACATATTAGTATATATGCATACGTTAATATATTGAAAAGCCATATACATGTCAATGAGTGGTTGAAAAAAGTTCTTTTAAGCGGGCGGAGTAGGGCGCACTATGGCGTATGAAGGCGTATTATGGCGTATGAAGGCGGACTACGGCGTATCAGGGTGTATTAAAGCTCAACAGGCCTATATATGAAAAGGTTCTTCACGGAAAGTTGGGGGATTGAAAAAAGGGCGGTTCTACAATTGTACATCTAGCCGCTCTGGCCTATCTAGCCGCTCTGGGCTTTCTGGACGCTCTGGACTATCTGATATGAAGAGACCTTTGTCAAGCACCTTCTCCGAAGATGGATGACATATGATAATGAAAGCAATGGAGGACCT
>CAKQWE010000012.1 GCA_934277975.1 uncultured Spirochaetales bacterium | reverse complement strand
CCAACTTTAGGACCTACATGCCCTTTTCTTCAACCTCCCCTAGGCTTCAAATCCCCCAGCTTTCCGTGAAGAACCAATTTTTTCGTAAACTTTTTAAGATAAAGCAACATCTTTCAGACTACTTTCAAACAAATGACACAAAGAAAGTGGCTAACTATAGCCTTACAAACAAAAAACAGAGAGAAAGCAAACTAAAAACTTAACTAAAAAAACGTTTAGGTCTTTACAAGAATCCTGCTTTGCCTTGGCTCAAGAGCAAGGGAATCGCCAGTAGAAAAAACATCTCCAGTGAACCAATCCGTATAGCCTGAAACGTCAATGCCGGAGACGCTGCGTTTGGAATCACCCTGGTACATCACAAGCTTCACGCTCTGGCAGCCTGTAACTCCATTGGAATTCCCGTCACCTCCATCTCCAAGCCCAGAAGTCCTTGTGAACTCAAGCACATCGTCGTCGCAGTATCCAAACTCCCAAAGGCCAGTGCCCAAGGCGTCTCCATACAAAGCACGCAAACGACCCAAAGAACAATACAAGCCATAGAACGACATATCCCACTTTGACCTATCCCACTGCATTGGGTAGCGGCAGTTCTCCGCAGTTCCCATAGGACCTGCAAGAGCCACTTCGTCCCCATAGTATATGCTTGGCATTCCAGGAAGCACGAACTGCATCATAACAGCGCCAAAATAGAGGCCTCTGTCGAATACCTGCTTGTGGTTGTACAGACGTGGGATGTCATGGCTGTCTATGAGGTTCATCTGTTGGTACACCATTTGCGAGGGCAATGACGAAAGCTGATTGAAAAGATCGTCCCTAAGCTCCTTTGCAGTGAACGGCCTGCATATGCCAGGATCGTTCATGTTGCGGCAGAAATACCTGTCCTCCTCCCCCATCCAGCTTCTAAGCGGACGTGAGCAGCCAACGTAATTCATGGTTGCATCCCACTGGTCGCCCTGAAGGAATGCACCCGCATCCTCCCAGCACTCACCAACGATGTAGGCTTGAGGATTGACGGCCTTGACGCTTTCCCTGACCTTACGCCATATCTCATGGCACAACCTGTCGTTGCCGTTCACGCCAACGCAGGTTGCAACGTCCATGCGCCAACCGTCTTGGTTGAACGGAGGCTTGAGGAACTTCTTGAGAACGGAATCCTCTCCTGCGAACACCAGATCTCTAAGACGCTTGGACTTGTAGTTCAGCTGAGGAAGGGTTCTCACACCAAACCAGTAATCGAAATCACCCTTGCCGTCCTCATAGTAGAACTCCTTCTCCTCACCGCCGCTCTGTGCGTTCTTGAACCAAGGATGTTCTATTCCCGTATGGTTTATGGAAATGTCGGTCACGACCTTAATGCCGTTTTCATGCATGGTCTGAATCATTGAAGAATATGCATCGTCGCCACCAAGCTTTGGATCCACATGGAAATAATCCGTACAGTCGTACCTATGTGTCGTCATACTGCAACCAATTGGGTTCAGATACAGCATGGTCACTCCAAGTTCCTTGAAATGGTCCACCTTGTCCATGATGCCTTTTAGGTCCCCATTGAAGAAGTCAAGGCAGTGCCCGTCATTGTACTGCAACGGCTCATCTTTCCAATCCATGACGACAGGTTCATGTCCATCAAAGACATATCCACCGGACTTCACTCCAACGGAGGGATCCCCCTTTGCGAACCGGTCAGGGAATATCTGGTAGCACACGGCGTTTGGAATCCACGAAGGGACATCCAAGTCCGCGATTATCTCAAAGGTGTCGCGGTTGCATGGGCACACATGGCTCTCACCACGTTTGGACAGGTACACAGAGCCAACGCCATCCACATTGGCCTCGAACCAGTAGCGAAGCACAGGCTCGTCCATCCTCATATCAACGGAGAACACATCGCCACAGCGCTTCATCTCGTGACGCAGCATGATATCTGGGCTATAGTCCGATATCTCTGCAATGCGCACCCAAGTGACATCACTTGACAGCACTTTGCAGCGAATGGTGACGAACTCTCCCCTTCTAGGGCAGAGAGGCTCCACGAACGAAGCCCCAACACCGGAACGAAGATGTCTTTTCATCCGTAGACTCCTCGGAGGAACTGCAGGGCCCTCCCTTCTGGATCATTTCGAATAGTCGGTTGTGAAGATAAGGCTTGGCTCCGCCAAATGCCTTGAATTGAACACATTGTAGTCAAGCCAAGGGAACAGGTTGTCCCTGCGCTCCGCCTTTACAAGCCATTCGGTGTTCACAGCATTGCGGCACATGTTCTCATAAACGAGATTGAGATTCTGGATATGTCCTGTAAGTCTCTTTCTTGCGTACTCCTCACTCGAATGGTTGTGTATTATGAAAGGCCAGTCGCTTGCCATGAGAAGAAGGGTCTCCCTTGCCGCCTGGCTCAGGGACCTTTGCTTGAGGGACTTCTGGTCAGGAAAGCGCTCTGCAAGCTCAGTCATCCTCTCCAAGGACTTGAATACATGCCTGTAGGCCCATGCATTGGAACTGCTGTCAACCCACACCTGCGAGTAGCCGCCATCCCCCCATGTGGAGTATGCAGGCCTAAGTGTCTGCACCTCTTCGCCAAGCTTTATGCACTGGCCAGGTGTCGTAAGGACCATGGAATCGTCTGCGGCGACCTTGCGTATCACGGCTTCAAGGAACTTAACGCCCTCGAACCACCAGTGTCCAAAGAGCTCCGCATCGAAGCTTAGGGTGTATATTGGGTCGTTTGGAAGCGACGGACCAACCAAGTCCCCTACACTCTTTATGTGGTACAGGAAGTTGCTTGAGTGGGCGTCAACCTTCGCTGCCGCCTTGTCTGGATCGTAGACCACCTTGTCAGACGTCTTGCCTGTAATGGCCCAGTATTTGAAACCGGTGAACACACGGACATCGGGCTCATGGATGTATGGCCTTATGTAGTCCAGTGGTAGGTCGTAGCCAATGTCCCTGTAGAATTCCCTGTAGTCTGCATCGCATGGATAGCCCTCCGTGGACGACCAGATCAGACTGGTGAGGCTGTAGTCCCTTGCAAAGCAATACAGCCCGTTGGGACATTTCACAGGGGCGTAGCACCCCGTCTTTGGCTCGTCCTGTGATAGAAAGAAGGCCTGAGAGCTAAGGGACGTCCACTTTATGTTGTGGCGTGCAAGTATGTCCTCCAAGCCAGGGTAGTAGCCGCATTCAGGAAGCCAGAACCCCTCGGACATCCTCTCGAAGGTCCGCAGGTGCTCTATCATTCCGGTCTCGACCTGAGCGTTCACGGCTATTGGATAGTCCCTGTAGGCTGGAAGGAAGGCATGGGTTGCGGTGGTGGTTATGAGTTCAAGATAGCCTTCGTTTGAAAGCTGGTTGAATGCACTCAGTATGTCGTTTGAGCATTTTCCGCTGTAGAAGGCAAGGTTCTTGGAAAGCTCTTCAAGGTACATATTGGCGAGCCTGAGCTTCTGAGGGTCGCCATGAAGCCTTTCGATCTCCTTCTGCCCCAGCTCCAAGTGCTCGTTCATGTAGTTGAGGAACCTCTCCTTAAGCAAGGGGTCGTCCAGCATGGAGCACAAGGTCGGTGAAAGCGAGAACGTAAGCTTGAAAGGAACCTTTTCGTCTCTGAGGGCGTACAGCATCCTTAGCATTGGAAGGTAGGACTCGTTTATAGCCTCGAACAGCCAGTCCTCCTCCAGGAACTTTGGATATTCCGGATGCCTTACGAACGGAAGGTGCGCATTGAATATGAAGTTTATCCTGTTCTTTCCCATACTCATCCCTCCTTTCCTTCTTCGAGTATTTCATGGACCTGCCTGTTGTTTATGAGCTCACCACCCTTCGTCACAAGCGGGGTGACAAGGACGTTGAACCTGTCGCGGTCCTTGAGGGCTTCAGGATTCATTGACAGCCAACTCTCACCCACAGACACGATGTTGCTCTCTGCAAGTATGCTTTCACGTCCATTGGAAGGATCCTTCTTCACAAGCACCGCCTTGTACCGCCTGCCTGCCCACGGAAGCTCAAGGCTCCACTCCATGTCGCTTCCAAGCACATCTATGTCAAACGAAGTCTCTGGGGCGTCGTCCTTTGCAAGCACTGTCGTCCTTAGGGATAGCGAACAGCCGCTTTCCTCCATTTGAGCCTGATCCTGCGGCGAAAGGCTCCAGAAAACATAGGCCCAGTTTGCGTCCTTGGCTATTGCATGTATTGACGTTTCGTTGTATGCAGCAGGAAGCTCTTCGACCCCTGGAAGACCAAACGAACCTTGGCAGTCTACATTTGTGAGGGCCTTGACGTACCTATGACCTGTATATGAAGGATGGTTCGGCTCAAGCCTGTTCTCATCCTCGTATATCTCCTCTATGGAATCTATGAGGTCCTCTCTGGAGAGGTCCTCCCAATCCTCTACACCTTCCTGCTGCGCTATGCATCTGAGCTCGGAGTCAGACAGGGTGTCAATGTTTATAAGAACCATACAAGCTCCCCTAGTTGCTATGTCTGAAAATTTTAGATAAAGCGTTGGAATTAGTCAACTGAGCATTCCACAGCGTCCCACAGCGCCACTCAACGCCCTACTCCGCCCTACAACGCCACTCAACGCCCAGAATCCCCAAGCATCCTTCTTGCATGTTCAAGGGAGACCTCGTTCTCGTCGCCGCTTAGCATACGGGCTATCTCGTGCACGCGCTCCTCTCCGGATACGACGGCAAGATGGGTATAGGTTCTACCGCTTTCCACTGACTTGGAGACGACCATTTGGGTGTCTGCATGGCAGGCTATGCTTGCAAGGTGAGTTATGGCAATGACCTGCTTCTTGGAGGCAAGATTTGACATGCAGGAGGCAAGGCTCACTGCAACGGACCCTCCAATGCCAGAGTCCACCTCATCGAACACCTGGGTCTGTATGGAGTCCTGGGAGGCAAGCACCGTCTTGAGTGCGAGCATGACACGGCTCAGCTCACCACCTGATGCAATGAGGCGGATCTCCTTCAAAGGCTCGCCTGGGTTTGCGGAGATCATGAACGAAACGCTGTCACAGCCAAAGGAATTTGGCCTCTCCAAAGGCTCCACTGCAATTGAGAACTGAGCGTTTGGCATCCCAAGCTGCCTAAGGACACTGCAAATGCCCTTCTCAAGCTCCTTTGCGGCTTTCCTGCGGGCCAAAGACAGCTTTCCGCTCAAAGACGTGAACCGCTTCTTCTCAACATCAATGGCCTTCTCACACGAGGCAAGCCGGTCCTCGAAGTTCAAGGCTACATCAAGCGTCTCGCGCGCCTTGGAGGCGAACGCCTTCACGTTCTCCAAAGTTGGCCCGTACTTGCGCTTGAGCTTCTGAAGCACAGCCAAGCGGTCCTGCATACGGTTTATGGAATCCTGAGAGTAGTCCACGGAGCCAAGGTAGTCCCTAAGACCTTGGGAAATGTCCTCAACCTCTATGCGAGATCCCTCTATCCTAGCCGTGAAATCCTGCAATGAAGAGTCGCATTTGGCGGCCTTGGAGCATGAAGCGGATGCATCGTACAAAGCGCTGCGGCAATCCTTCAAACGCTCCAAGCTCGCATTCACGTTTTCGTATATGGACTCGAACTGGCTTAGGACCTTGATTTTGGCTGCCAGATCCTCGTCTTCGCCATCCAGAATGCCAGCACCGTCTATCTCATCCAAGGCGAACCTGAGGTAGTCCTCCTGCCTGCGTCCCTCTTCAAGTTGGGACACAAGGTCAGCCCTGACCTTGGATAGCCTTGATAGCTCATGGAAGGACGCACCGCATTCGCCAAGCAATGCCTCATCCCCTGCATATGCATCAAGGATGGCTCTTTGCTTCTCGCTATGAAGAAGGCTTTGGTGTTCGCTCTGTCCATGCATGTCAATTATGCTGTCAGCCAAATGGCAGAGGTCCTGTCTGGAGAAAAGCTGCCCCTGGACATGGATCAGAGACCTACCACCGCTGGCCTTGACTGTGCGGCGGATATAGACCACCCCATCCTCCGGCTCCACGCCATGCTCCAAAAGCCAAGGCAGTATCTCATGCCCATCAGGGATGGACACCACGGCGTCTATGACTATGCCGTCCGTGCCGGCACGCACGGCGGAGATATCGGCCTTTTCACCCATAAGAAGGCCCAAAGCACCAAGTATGATCGATTTTCCTGAGCCGGTCTCGCCTGTTATGACATTGAAACCACTGGAAAAGTCAACACTCAGGTTCTCTATGAGGGCATAGTTTCTGATCTCAAGATGCTCAAGCATTGAACGCCCCCGCCCAACCAAGCTTGTCTCTAAGGACCTCTATGAAGTTCCTCCTGCGGTTTGCGACGAACAGCGCATTGCACGGGCTTCTCTCAATGACGACCACATCTCCCTCCATGAGTTCGAACATCTCATGCCCGTCCGATGAGATTGCAATGCTCGTCCTCTGGGTTGGAACCTCAAGCGTCAGAACGGAGCAGTCGCTTACGACCAAAGGCCGCACGCTCATTGCAAACGGGCATATGGGATTGACGATTATGGCATTGAGGGAGGCATCCAGGATGGGTCCACCCGCAGCCAAGCTGTATGCCGTGGAGCCCGTTGGAGTGGCCACTATGAGCCCGTCCGCCTTTAGGTCCGCAGCCAGCACCCCGTCTATCTTGAGCCTTATGTTCACAAGTTTTGACATGGCGCACGCACACACCGTCATATCGTTCAGAGCAGTGGACGAAAACACCTCGTACCCACCACGCATCACCTTGGCATGCAGCATCATGCGCTCAAGCACGCATGTACGCCCGCCAACATAGTCCTCGAAGACATCCTTATACTCGTATGCCGATGTCTCCGTGATGTACCCAAAGGTTCCAAGGTTCACGGCCATTATTGGAATGTCCCTGCCCTTGAGCGCAGCGGCGCATGTAAGGACTGTGCCGTCCCCACCAAGGGATATGGCCAAATCCGCATCAGGAACGTCTATGTTGGAATCGTCGTTCGTGGACGAAAGGTGAAGGACGAAGGTTTGTATGCCCCGTTCTTTGAAGAAAACGCACATATCCTTGACAAGGTCGTCCACAGACGCCTTCGTAGAGTTTGCAAACAAAACGACCTTTCCCACTTCCTTCAAATCCTTCATGGCAGCCTCCTCTTCATCCATATCACACAAGGCATCCATCAAGGAAGATGGGATATCACCTTTGAAACCATATCCATCTCGCTTCCCTTGAGAAACGGATAGACTGGGAACGAAACGGTCCTGTAATAGTATGAAGCGGCTACTGGGAACGCCTCGAACGGATCTCCATCGTAGCCCTTCACAAGACAGTCCTCAAAAGCCATCTTTATTGGAACATCGTGCTTTGCACCAAACTTTATGGCCTCGTCAGGTTTGCCGTCCAACTGGACGGCAAAGCCGCTGCAGTTGGACTCAAAGCCAAGAAAACTCAAACCAAACTGCTTGTGCCTCGTCTTTGAAAGGGCCTGCTGGTACACCTTGACGATCTCCCTTCTCTTTGCGGAGTTCGCCTCAAGGTTCCCAAGTTGGACCATTCCAAGGGCGGCGTTCAGATCCGGCATCTTCACATACTTGGATGGGCGCCTGGCCCTAAGGGTGGCAACTGTCTCGTTCTTGGCGGCGACCGCCGCCCCACCGCCTGCGGACACCATGCCGTCCTCTTCGAAGGCGCATACGACATACTGTCCAATGAGACCAGCATAGCTTTCGTCCTTCATACGGCTTCCAATGCTTTCGCTTATGTCCTCTATCACCTTGACGGTTCCATAGTCGCAGGGCTCTGCAAAAGTGGTCTGCTCGTTGTATTTTACAGGAAGGGTTCCATAGTTCTCATAAAGAAGGAGAATCTCAGCACCGCTTTGGACAACGATGTCCTCTTTAGGACATCCATTCTCCTTTTCTACATCCACATAGACGATCTGTGCACCTATTCCTGCAATGACATCCCTGTAAACGGAAGGCGACAGCGGAGAGACGGCAACCTTTGTGCCCTCCACGGCGCCAGCCATGCGAAGCGCAGCTTCAAGGCAATCGGGATATGTCCTGTAGGAGGACGAACTTGAGGCCTTCACGGTATCGGAATACGCCTGCATGAAGGAAAGAACCCTTTCGCCGGGTCCTATCTTTTCGTCCACCATGGTCTGTAGGACGCTGTCCATGTCCTTGCGCTTCAAAGTTGGCTTGTAGAAACGAATCATGCCTTGATTCTACCCAAAGACAGCCCTTTTTTCAACTTGGAACCACGTATAGAAAAACATCTAGAAACATACAGTGACGCAAAGAACGCCATCGTTGTACGTTGCACCAATCGAGCCACCCATCTGATTGGTAAGAAGACGGGCGATTGAAAGCCCAAGCCCGTACGAACCACGGGCGTTCTCGATTGAAAAGAACCTATCGAAAAGACGCTGGGTCAGTACGCTGTCAAGATCAGGGGCTGCGTTTGAGAACCTTATTTCACCTTTGGCGGTAAGCACAACCTCCAAGTCGCCCTTTGAATACTTGAAGGCGTTGGAAAGTATGTTGTCAAAGACACGCCTTAGAGCTTTTCTGTCCAACGAGCGAACCACATGGTTCTCTGCAATCCTTACGTCCGGAGCTATTCCAACGCTTGAGAACACTCCATAGAAACCGGCAAGGCTTTCCTCCAGCACTTCGTTCAAGCATACGGGCTTGGACTCAAGGCAATCCATGGAGGATGTCGTCACAGAATACTGAAGGAGCTCCTCCGTAAGGTCCTTCATTGCATTGGCCCTCTCCCTTATGACCGCAAGACATCTACACTGCTCGTCAGCAAGAGGCTGGGATTCCAGAAGATCCAGGTATCCGCATATTGCAGTAAGGGGTGTCCTTATGTCATGGGACAGATTGGTCATGGAAGCCTTGAGCTGGGCGTCTCCGTTTTCATACCTGAGCCTATCAGCCCTTAGGGTTTCAAGCTGGGCGTTAAGCTTTGAAGCCAAAGCCCTCACCTCCCTATCGCCACTTGATATCAAGATGAGGGTGTTGGTGTCAGTACATAGCCTATCTTCAAGCCCATTGGATATCTCCTTTAGCGAATGTCTTACGGACACCAACCTAAGGAAAAGCACCAATGCAAGGACAAAGGACACGATAGCTGACACCAAAACCCAAACCTCCATGGAAACCTCCTATACAATCTTCTTGATCATCATTTCAAATCTTTGCGCTTGAACAGCAATATACCGCACATCGTTGCAAGTGCAATTATGAGAACATCATACAAAGCAAGCAGATGCAGGGCCTTGGCTTTCATGGAAACGATCTGTATGACCTGTCCTCCAGGGGTGAAGTCGTACATGAACTCATAGACCTTGCGTTTCGTTCCTGAAAGGTAGTTTGGATTGCGGCTGGCAGCCTCCTCCTGAGTAACGCCATCGACGGTATACGAATATGCACTGTAGAACTCCGGTTCGTTGAGGGCTGAGTTTATCATTATCCCCATGAAGAGCAGTGCAAACGCCAAAAGGATGCAGATTGCAACGGTATATGCCCTGTTCTTGCACAACATGGAAACCAAAGTGAAGATGGCCACGAAGGCGATTGCCACCAGAAAACCAAGCAAGGCAAGGCATACAAGTCCAAGTACCGGCACCGTGGATGGCATAAGGAGAATGGCACCAAGGCAGACGAACGGAACCAAGTAGGCAATGCACAGCACAAGTGCGGCGGTTGTGCAAACGATTAGGTTCGAAAGATAGATGTGCACCCTGCCGTGGCCTACCACGATCTTGTTCCTCAACGTTCCATCACTGTATTCGCAGCCAACGAAAAGGGCCGTCAGAAGGGATGCGGCTATTGGAACGATGCAGACGTATGTGAAAAGCCCACTGTCCAAGGTCCAATCATAGGAAACATCCATGCTATGGATTACGGGAACAGCCGCTCCAAAGGCAAACATTCCAAGAATCAGGATATAGAACAGCTTGTTCTTGAATAGACGTGAAGAATCGGCTCTAAGAAGTTTAAGCATTGCGCCCTCCTCCATTTGAGACTCCAACATTGCGGTTGGACCCTACAAGGTTCATATAGAAGCTCTCAAGACTCTCGTCCATCTCCCTGATGTTCATGACTATGCATCCTTTCCTTGAAAGGGCATCGACAAGCTGCGTCACCTGGACGTTCCCAAAGACATCGGCCTTTGAGCTGTCCACGATGCGGTATTCCACGCCAAGTGAATCCAGCACCAATGGAATGGCTTTCGTATCGGATACATCAAGCCTTGTGCGTTTGCGGCATATGCGTTCTATCTCCTGTGCGCTCATCTCCTTGACCATTCGGCCGTCTTCGATGAAGCCATAATGGGTTGCAAGCCTCGAAAGCTCATCAAGGATATGGCTTGAGATGAGAACTGTGATGCCGTGGACCCTGTTGAGCTTTAGTATGAGCTCCCTTATCTCAACGATTCCTTGGGGATCGAGTCCGTTCACGGGCTCGTCAAGGACAAGGAAATCAGGATTGCCGGCCAGGGCCACCGCAATGCCAAGCCGTTGGCGCATTCCAAGGGAGAAGTTCCTGGCCTTCTTACGGCCAGTACCGCTCAGACCCACAAGGTGAAGTAGTTTGTCTATTCCATGATTCGACGGCATCCCCAGCACTTTGTACTGCTGCTCTATGTTCTCGTATGCCGTCATGTCCATATAGATTGACGGAGTCTCCACCACAGCCCCCATCCTGCGCCGGCTGTCCGCAATCTCCTTCGATGGCCCCTTGATGCCGTAGATCGAGTATTCTCCACCGGTTGGGTTTTGCAGACCGCATATAAGACGTATCAAAGTCGTCTTTCCTGCACCGTTTCGCCCAACGAATCCATAGATGGATCCCTTTGGGACGTGCATGCAAAGTCCATTCAGAACCATAGAATGCCCATAGCTTTTGCTAAGGCCGTTCGTTTCAAGCACATATTCCATGACTTGTTCCTCCTATCGCTTGATGGACTTAGAGTATCTTGAAGTAGTTGAGAAACCGGTTGAGACAAACGTTGAGAAATCGTTGAGATTTCCGTTTTCTGCAAAGCATGTGCAGGTTTTCGAATCGGGACTAGACATTGAGCCTGAAACCAATGCCCCAAACAGCCTCCACATAGTCATCGTCCCTTCCTGAAGCCTCTCTCAACTTGCTTCTAAGATGGCTGATATGAGTCTTGAGTGAGCTTTCCGTACAGTCCGGGGTGTCTTCTGAAATACGGTCGAGCATAGTCGATTTTGCAATCACCTGCCCTGGATTCTTCATGAGCAGCTTGAGGATGGCGTACTCCGTCCTTGTAAGTGAAACCTTGCACCCTGAAACCTCCGCTGTACGACAAGTCTCATCCAAAACGACATCCCCACATTCATAGACCGATACCCTTGAATCCTTCGTTGCCGGGGTTGCTTCGTTCCTTCTCAGGTGAACGGCTATGCGGGCAAGAAGCTCCTTCGTATCGAATGGTTTTGTCATATAGTCCACAGCCCCATCCATGAGAAGCCTGACCTTGTCGTCAATACCTGCCTTTGCGCTTACGACGATTACAGGTATTGCACTTGTCCCTACCGTCTTTATCACCTCTTCACCTGAAAGACCGGGAAGCATCAGATCCAAAAGGATAAGGTTTGGATGCGAATCCTTCAGAAGAAGCACAGCCTCAGTCCCTGAATAGGCCCTAAGCACACTGTACCCGGCCTTCTCAAGGACTAGCTGCTCCATGTTGCCAATAGCCACATCGTCATCGACTATAAGAATAGTATCCATAGTATGAGTCTACACCGCTTTCGATTCGATTTGTACCCTTTCCACTTGTTTTGGAAGATCCTCTATGCACCTTTGCACAAGCTCAAGGAAACGACCTGCGTGGGCTCCGTCCATTTGGGTATGGTGGAACTGAAACGAAATTGGAAGAGTGGTCTTTTTCCTTGAGAACAAACCTCTATGACTGCGGTATCTCCCCCAAATTATGAATGGATTGTTGAATATGCCGCTGTTCATGCCAACTGCGCCATCTATTTCAGTGTCCACTATGGCAGATGTCCCAATGACCATACTGTCTGCAAGGTCATGGTTCTCGCAGCTATGTGCAACCTGCCGTGTAAGCCTCAGATAGTCAATGTTGAACCTAGAGAGGTTTTCCGAGAACGGGATATCGCAGGAACTCACCTCTCCTTTGTCGTTTTTTACTATGGTGTTCACTGCAATGCAGTCGTATTGAAGAAGATCATCTCCCACAGGAAGGACATAGAACTCATTGACCTGGCTTGCGGCCATTCCAATGCACCAGCACAAGAGCATATTGAACCTAAGGCCCTTGCTGCGGCTGACCATCAAAATCCTTGAGACATCCAAGGTTTTGAAGAAAGTCACCATTGGATTTGGAGCATCCATCCAAAGGTCGAACGCTTCAGCCCTTGTGGTTTTGTTCGGATCCAACAAAACAGGCCTGCTCATTCGCATCTCCCGCTACCAATCAGCTCAAGGGCATCGATATCACCGCTTTGGATTGCAGGGACGGCCTTTGCCACGGCCTTTTCGTCCCAATCCCACCATTTGAGGGCTTCCAACCTTTCTATGGTTCTGTCGTCAAAACGCCTTCGTATTGGCTTTGCAGGAACACCTCCTACTATCGTGTACGGAGGAACGTCCTTGGTTACAACCGCACGTGTCCCAATGACGGCTCCGTCTCCTATGGTGACACCTGCAAAGACCACGGCTTCATAGCCTATCCATACATCGTTTCCTATTGTTATATCCCCTTTGTTGTCCCATGCCGTTGCAATGTAAGCCACATCGCTTGGGAGGTTCCAATCTTCAAAGAATATGGGGAAGGTGTATGTTGAAAGCCCATTGAGGGAATGGAATGCAGCGTTGAAAACGAACTTTGCACCACAGGCTATGGAACAGAACCTGCCAATTCTCAGCTTGTCATGGTTGCATTCAGGATAGTGGTACAGGACGTTGTTCCTTTGGAAATCCCGAGGATCGTTCACAAAGTCGTCGTATATGGTATAGTCTCCCACTTCTATGCTTGGGTCGCTCACCACATTATTGAGATATACAGTGCTATGCCCCTGACTTCGAGGGTATATCTTCCATTTTGGAATCATTTTGGTCTCCTTGGACACGTTGCCGTCCACTATTGGAATAGAGAGCAACATATTATCCACAATATGTAACAATGTAAACACTTTTGACCAGTTTTTAAAACAAATGATTCAAGACCATTTGACAACATTGCAATTGAGGATTGTGCACCTATGTTATAGAATAAAGGTTTAGGAGAAACTCTCAAAAGCTCCTGAAGGAGGCTTTCTATTATGCTCAAGCTCAACCGCAAGCGAACTTGCCTCATAGGTTTCGCTTTCTTTGGTATACTGCTTCTTTGGCAGGTATACGATTCATGGTGTCCAACCTTTCTGACCGATATCTTTGCACGCAGGATGTATGGAATATCGTCTGCAGCACTCAAGGCAGGAGATCCTGCAAAGATACTCAACGTCCAGTGGATAGTTGGAATCATAATGGCATGCGACAACCTTGCAGCCCTCATCCTTCTACCCATTTTTGGAAACCTCTCAGACAAGACGCACACTTCAATTGGAAAGAGGATGCCTTTCATAATCGCTGGAACGCTGGTGTCTGCGATAGCCTTCCCTTTCATTCCATTGTTCTTCCATGAAAACAACATAGCGGGCATGGTTGCAGTGATGGCCATAGTCCTCATCTTCATGATGATGTACCGCAACCCAGCTGTAGCCCTCATGCCGGACATCACACCAAAGCCTCTTAGAGCAAGGGCCAACGGCATCATAAACATAATGGGATATCTTGGAGGGGCATTCGCAACCGTCCTTGGAATCTTCCTCAAGCTCAGCGACTACATAAACGTAGAGGATCAGGCAAGAAAGCTTTGGATAATAGAGATTCCGTTCATAATCGCGTCCCTTTTGATGGTCGTATCCGCATTGGTCCTCTTCCTCACCATAAAGGAGAACAAGATCGAAGAGGAGATGAAGGAAGAGATGGAGGAAGGCGAAAGGCTGGCCGCAATAGAGACTCCAATAGATGACGACAAACCAATGTCCAAGGCGAACAAGAGGATGCTTCTTGCAATCCTTGGCGCCGAGTTCCTCTGGTTCATGGCTGACAATGCGATTGGAACATACATAGGAAACTATGTCATCTACTACCTCAACTCCGTTTCAAGCGCAACGATGCTCCTTACGATTATTGGAGGTGCTGCATCGGTCATAGGGTTCGCAACAGCCGGTTCAATTGCAGACCGCATTGGACGCAAATGGACTATTTCAAGCGGCCTTCTCATCACATTCTCAGCACTTGTCCTAATGTGCTTCGTTTCCCCTACACGCAACGTTGTAGGCTCGAACGGCGAATACGCCTTCCCTGTCATTCTTTATGGAGTGTGGGCTATCAAAGGCTTTGGAATGGCACTTGTCCACAACTGTTCTTTCCCAATGGTCGTTGAGCTTTGTTCTTCCAAAAAGATTGGAAAGTTCACAGGATACTACTACACTTCCAGCATGGCTGCTCAGACAATCACACCAGTCCTGCTTGGTTTGGTATTCGACCTCACCGGTGCATGGAGAGCTCTTCCTGTCTACGCTTCGTCCTTAATCGTTCTAAGCTGTCTGGTATTCACTTTCTTGGTGAAGAACATAAAGGCCTGCAAAGTTGCAAACGCAAAGGGCCTCGAAGCTTTGGGGGAGAGCGAGGACTGACAAGACACCTTTTTGCAAGAACCACACAACCAAAATTGAAACAAAAAGGACTGCTACTTGACTTTGGAATCATTGTAGCGGTCCTTTATTGTTGATTAAATTGGGCTTTTTCCATAATATTATTGATAATATAATGGAGAATGTCATGAAGAGACTTTTTTTTATGTTCACAATGGTCCTGCTTTCATGCACTTTGCTGTTTGCACAACCAGTCAATGAACGACCAGCCACAGAAGAACATGTTGTAGAAACAGCAGAGGCTGCATTTCCTGTAACAATCACAGACATGGCAGGAAGAAGCGTAACGATTGAAACGAAGCCGGAGAGGATCGTCTCAGGATATTACATATCATCATCGGCTTTGATAGCCATGGATGCAGATGACAGACTTGTTGGAATCGAAACCAAGTCGAATGCCCGTCCAATATACAAGGCTGCGGCACCAGAGATCATGGACCTTGCAGATGTAGGGTCAGCGAAGGCCTTTGCACTTGAGACGTGTCTTGCAACGAATCCTGACCTCGTGATTCTTCCAATCAAGCAGAAAGCCAACGCAGATGTCATCCAGGATATGGGTATTCCAACGATAGTCGTGAACCCTGAAAGCCATGAAGAGATCCTCTACATGTTTGAAATCCTTGGAAAGGCAACGGGAAACGAAGAGAAAGCAGGCAGACTCATCTCCTACTATAGAAGTCACCTTGAAGACATAGAAGCCCAGACAAAGACTGTTGAGAACAGACCAGTCGTCTATATGGGAGGAACTTCAAGCTACCTCACAACAGCACCTAAGGATATGTATCAGGCCTCTCTCATCGAATCCGCTGGAGGCAGAAACGCAGGAGACACAATAGAAGGATCCAGTTGGAAGGAGATAAGCTACGAACAGCTCATAGCCATGAACCCCGATTTCATTGTAATACCAACGAACAACTTCGCTACGGGCAATCCAGGATACACAAGGGACGACATCCTTTCAGATGGCAACCTAAGTGAAATCACAGCCGTCAAGGAAGGTCGTGTCTATCAAATGCCAATTGGACTTGAAGCTTGTGACAGCCCGGTTCCATCGGGAATACTTGGAGTGCTTTGGATGACAGCAACTATTCACCCAGAGCTTTTCTCCATGGATGACTTCAAGACAACCGCCACAGCATTCTATGAAGAATTCTATGGCTTTACGCCATCTTTCTAATGCCTGGAAAAAGAGAAAGGTTCGTACTGTCAGTAGCATTTGTAATTCTCTTAGTGTTGTTTTTGCTTTCCCTTGCTATAGGACAGTACAGGATTTCAATTGAGGAGATAATCTCAATCTTTCTAGGAAAAGACATTCCTATGCTTACCAAGAAGGTCTTTTTGGGCTTACGCCTACCACGATCGTTAATGGCGGTCTTGGCAGGTGTGGGCCTTGCTTTGTCAGGGGCGGTATATCAAACCATATTCCACAATCAGCTTGCCTCCCCTGACATAATTGGAGTATCGTCAGGTGCGAACTTTGGAGCTGCCCTTTTCATAACGATTCTCTCATCATCGCTGTTGCCTGTAGCTGCAGGTGCATTCGTTGGTGCATTGATGTCTGTCCTGCTCGTACTTCTTCTAGTGAGAGGAACCGGCAGAAGGGACACATCCACATATGTCCTTGCAGGAATAGTGATTTCAGCGGCGGCAAAGACAGGGATAATGCTGCTCAAGTATTTTGCAGACTCCGAATCCCAATTGGCGGCAATAGAGTACTGGACAATGGGAAGCCTTGCCTCAATGACAAGCGCCAAAGTCTTGGCTACATTGCCGTTCTGCTTGATTGGAATCGTTGGTCTTCTCCTTTTCAGACGACAAATCCAGATTCTTTCAATTGGAGACGACGAGGCAAGATCGCTAGGAGTGAACCTTAGGTTCATACGGATATGCATTCTGCTTCTATCGACCCTTCTGGTATCCGCTATAGTCTCCGTTACAGGACTCATAGCTTTCGTTGGCCTGATTTCACCGCATATCGCATATCTTATACTGAAAAGAAAACGGTCGTCATACTTCGTTCTATCAATGGAGACAGGTGCCATCCTCATGGTATTCTCAGATATCTTGGCAAGGACGATTTCAACTTCAGAGCTTCCAATATCAATTCCAACAACAATCATAGGACTTCCTGTCCTGATCAGCCTCATGCTTAGAAAAAAGGATGACTGCCATGATTGACATAACAGTAAACAACCTAACGGCAGGATATGAGAGGAAAACCGTCATAAAGGATGTTTCTTTTTCACTTGAAAAAGGAGAACTCGCAGTCCTTCTAGGACTCAATGGTTCAGGAAAAACGACTTTGCTTAGGACTTTGGCTGGTTTGATCAAACCTTTTTCAGGAACGGTTGAAGTAAAGGGAAGGAATCTGTTATCACTTGGAGAAAAAGAACGTGCCAAGCTTGTATCATACACATCTCAGCGTCCAGGGTCCCCAGAAGGATTGACCCTACTTGATATGGTACTTATGGGATACAATGCATACCTTCCCCTTCTTTCACAGCCAAGCAAAGCTGAGAAAGAAGCCGCCATCCAAGGCATTGCATCGGTATCGCTTGAAGACAAAACAAATGAGCCCTTCAATTCATTGAGCGAAGGGCAAAAGCAACTTGGAGTACTTGTACGTTCTCTAATCCAAGCCTCACCCATAATGCTTATGGACGAACCTGAAAGCGCACTGGACTACAGAAACAGAATACTATTGTTGGAACGCATTGCAGCAGCTGTCAAGAAAAGCTCAAAGACAGCGCTTCTAACGATGCATGCGCCTGAATATGCACTTAGATACGCAGACAGAATCCTTGCCATGAAGGATGGAAGAATAATAAGGAACATCTCCGTTGGAAGCACCAACCTGGAAGAGTTGGAAGAATGCATGAGGGCAATCTACGGCAATGTACGAATATTCAAATACGGAAGCAAATCCTTCACCATGGTCCCTGAAGATGAAATCTAAAGGCCATTTAACTAAAATGGAGGAATTGGACCGTCCTCAACATCCGTTGAGTCCACAATGATTGAGTCCACAATGCTCGCTAAGCCTACTACACCTACTACCACCAATGCAGTTTAATCAATCCTTGATTTAGGAAGGCTCACGTTCACATGAGACTGACGCAAAAGTGCGTTTCGATGAATTCAATGCGTTTGTAGCGTTTGCAAATGTGCGGGATGTCCGCATTTTCGTTTTTTTCAAAAAAGCGGACAAAAAACTGTCCGCATTTCGAGATTCTTTCCAAAAGCGGACAATGGGCATGCACGACGGATGCGGGA
>CAKQWE010000011.1 GCA_934277975.1 uncultured Spirochaetales bacterium | reverse complement strand
AGAAATCAGCACTACAACCGAATCCAATCAGCAGAAGGAGAAGTGGAAGCCAGCTCCATATCATCCTTGGAGAAAAGTCGTCGTGGCCTCTTATCAAAAAAGGTGGAAACAATTAACCCAATAGCGACACAAAATAGGAGGGTTTTAATAGGTTGGTTTCAATCGACAGGTGGAGGGAAACCGAGTCTCTGTGCAAAACTGCGATTTCTCATTATACTTTGATGTGCGGAGGCCATAATGAACCTGCTTCACATGAAATACGCCGTTGAGATTGCGGAGACCAATTCCATAAACAAGGCGGCTGAGACTTTATGCGTTGGACAACCAAATCTAAGCAGGGCAATAAAGGAACTTGAGACAGGTCTTGGACTTACGTTGTTCGATCGTAGCTCGAAGGGCATGACGCTCACACCTGAAGGCGAAATCTTCGTGAAGTACGCGAAGAACATCCTGCAGCAGGTGGATGAAGTCGAGCAGATCCTCAAGACTGGTACGGTGGCTAAGAAACGCTTCTCCGTCTCCGCTCCAAGGGCCTCGTACATTGCCGATGGCTTTGCAAAGTTCTCCAATCTTTTGGATCCAAACGATGTCATAGACCTCTTCTATATGGAGACCAATTCCAGAATGGTCATCCAGAACATGCTTCAGGACGACTATAGACTTGGAATCGTGAGGTACGCGGAGAACAACGACAAGTACTACAAGAAGATGCTGGATGAAAAGAACTTTGCATACGAGCTCGTTGCGGAGTTCAACTACGTGCTTCTGATGAACCGCGACTGTCCTCTTGCGTACCAGGATGCCATAACCCTCGACGACCTTTCGTACTTCATTCAGGTCGCGCATGCAGACCCGTACGTTCCATCCGTGCCGTATACGACTGTGAGCAAGGAGGAGATCTCCGAGGATTCATCCCAGCGCATATTCGTGTTCGAGAGGGGGAGCCAGTTCGAGCTCATGAGCCAGAACAACGAGTGCTTCATGTGGGTGTCCCCCGTGCCTCAGGAGATACTCGACCGCTACAACCTCGTGCAAAGGCGCTGCGAAGGTGTCGAACGACCCTACAAGGATGTCCTCATACACAAGAAGGACTATACCCTTACGAAGCTTGACCAGATGTTCATTGAGCAGATGATCCTTTCGAAGCGTAGGATAATAGACAATCCTATCATTTCTCCAAAGAGTGTGGTCCCTTCAGCGGATGGCAAGGACCAATAGCGGTAGGACAGGTCTAGGGAGGAGCCTTTGATATGAATCTGGATAGGATAATAGCTGTAAGGAACGACAAGACCGTCTATCACGACGGAAACCTTTCCATAAAGGCGTTCAGAAACTCCGTTCCAATGTCATATATATTGAAGGAGGCGTTCTTCCTCTCCGTTGCGGCGGAGGTTGGCCTTGATGTTCCCGCTCTGCATTCCGTTGTGGAGCAGGATGGGCGTTGGACGCTGGTATCGGACTATGTGAAAGGACGTGCTCTGGACCAGTTGTATGCGCAGGTGCCTACCCGTCGTGGAGGGCTTCTTTGTGCCTTCGTGGACCTTCAGGTTGGCATTCATTCCAGGACGTACTGCGGACTGCCTTCGACCAAGGGTCTCATTCGTGCCACCGTGGACGGGTCTACGCTTCCAAGCTCTGTGAAGCTTGCTCTGCTTAGGAACCTTGAGCCCATGCCCGAGGGGGACCAGCTTTGCCATGGGGACTTCACGTTGTCCAATGTGGTGGAGGCCGATGACGGTAGGCTGTTCACGCTTGACTGGTCAAAGGCCTGCCTTGGTGTGGGGGATGACGATGCGGCCATGACGTACCTGCTCCTTACACGCACGGTTGGCGAGGGTTTTGCAAGGGAGTATCTTGGTCTCTACTGTCGCAAGGCTCCTACAACGATATATGCTGTAAACAAATGGGTTCCTTTCTTGGCTGCCATGAGGTATGCCGTTGGAAACCGTATGGACCGTGAGTTCTATGGGAGGTATTTCCTGTGAAGGTGACTATTTGCGTTGGTTCCCTTTGTCATCTCAAAGGCGCAAGGCAGGTCGTGGAGACGCTTCAGGACCTAGTGGAGAGGGACGGGCTTTCAGACTCTGTGGAACTTGATGGTTCGTTCTGCACCGGCAACTGCCAAAAGGGCGTGTGCGTAATGGTTGGAGATGAGACGTTCTCAGTCATGCCTTCGTCCGTGGAAGAGTTCTACGAGAGCGAGATAAAGGCCAAGGTCTAGTTCTTCCGTTGTGGTCTTTTGTGTGGTTGGCTTTTGCGGGTTTGGCTTTTGTGGGGGTGCCGCTGTGCAGACTTGTGTCGTGAACGTTCTTTTTGGGCCTCCTTTGCATGGTGTGGATTTGGACTCCATGCTTGGTGCTTTCTTTGAAAACAGCGGTGTCCATATCGTGTGCGGTGGTACGACAGCGCAGCTTGCAGCTGATTTTTTGGGCAAACCCCTGAAAGTGGACCTTCGTTACCCTTTGTCTGGGCTTCCTCCAATTGGACATGTGGAAGGAGTTGATTTGGTTACGGAGGGAGTGGTTACATTCAAGAGAGTTGTGGAGTATTCCAGGACCGCTTGTCCTTGCTCCTGCGGTGACGGAGCATCCTTGGTTTGGGGATTCCTGTCACGGGCCTTGGAGGTGGATCTGTTCGTTGGTCTGGCTGAAAACCCTTCGAATGCAGGTTTCGGCATTGCTCCGGGATATAGGAGGAAGTTGGCCGACGAACTTGCTTCGAACCTTTCAAGGCTGGGCAAAGAAGTCTTTGAAAGGTACTTTTGAAAGTTGCTCTTTTGACTTGTTTTTATGCAATGATTCGTAGATAATAGGGATTTGGATGCGTGCATCGCAACAATGAGGCACTTTTAAAGTGGAGGGTCTATGTACCAGATTGCTACTAAAAAAAATCTTAATCCTACCGTTACCCAAATGGAGATTGTAGCTCCTTTCGTAGCGGCCAAGGCAAAGCCGGGTCAGTTCATCATCCTTCGTGTTGACGAGGATGGAGAGCGCATTCCTCTCACAGTCGCAGGCTGCGACAAGGAGAAGGGAACCGTCAAGATCATCTTCCAGATCGTGGGGGCCACGACTGAGAAGCTCAACCACAAGAATGCAGGTGAGTACATTCAGGACTTCGTAGGACCACTTGGCGTTCCTACACATACGGAAGGAATCAAGAAGGTCTGCATCATTGGCGGTGGTGTGGGATGCGCAATCGCAATGCCTATCGCCGAGGAGTTCCACGCCCAGGGTGCCGAGGTGACGAGCATCATAGGATTCAGAAGCAAGGACCTCCTCATCCTTGAGGATGAGTTCAAGGCATACTCTGACAAGCTCTTCGTCATGACTGACGATGGTTCATACGGCCGCCACGGCAACGTAACCGTTCCATTGAAGGAAATGCTTGAAGCAGGGGAGAAGTTCGACCTCATAATCACGATAGGACCTCTTATCATGATGAAGTTCGTCGTTCTTACTGCAAAGCCTTTTGGTGTTCCTGTAACGGTCTCCATGAACCCAATCATGATAGACGGCACAGGCATGTGCGGTGGTTGCAGGCTTACGCTCAACCAGGACGGCAAGAAGGTCACCAAGTTCGCATGTGTGGATGGACCGGACTTCAACGGCTATGAAGTTGATTTCGACGAGGCCATGTCCCGTGGCCGCATGTACATGGACTTTGAACGCAAGGCCCATGAAGAGACATGCAATCTTTTCAAGAACGCTTAAGGAGACAGGTTATGGCAATTGATCCTAAGAAACATGAAATGCCTGTGCAGGAACCACAGGTAAGAGCACATAACTTCAAGGAAGTGGCCTTGGGCTACACCCATCAGATGGCTATTGACGAGGCCAACAGATGCCTCCACTGCAAGAACAAGCCATGCGTACAGGGCTGTCCTGTAAACATAGACATCCCTTCCTTCATAGACTGCATCAAGAAAGAGGACTTCGAGGGTGCCTACAACGTAATCAACCAGACATCCTCCCTCCCGGCAGTGTGCGGAAGGGTCTGCCCTCAGGAGACCCAGTGCGAGAGCAAGTGCACCCTTGGCATAAAGTTCGAGCCTGTTGGAATCGGTCGTCTTGAGAGATATGTGGCTGACTGGCACAACGAGAATTCAAAGGAAGCACCTGCTGTTCCTGCATCCAACGGACACAGGGTTGCAATCGTTGGTTCCGGTCCTTCCGGCCTTACTTGTGCAGGCGACCTTGCTAAGAAAGGCTACAAGGTCTCAGTATACGAGGCACTGCATGTCGCAGGTGGTGTTCTCGTCTATGGAATCCCTGAGTTCAGGCTCCCAAAGGCAATCGTGGCAAGAGAGGTCGAGAACCTCAAGGCAATGGGCGTTGACATTGAGACGAACATGGTCATTGGAAAGACCCTCACAATCGATGAGCTCTTCGAGATGGGCAACGAGGCTGTATTCGTAGGCTCCGGCGCAGGTCTTCCAAACTTCATGGGAATCCCGGGCGAATCCCTCAAGGGCGTCTACTCTGCAAACGAGTACCTTACAAGAAGCAACCTCATGAAGGCTTTCAGAGAGAAGGACGACACTCCTATCATGAAGGGTGGAAAGGTTGCAGTCGTCGGTGGTGGAAACGTTGCAATGGATGCTGCAAGAACAGCCCTCCGACTTGGCGCCGAGAAGGTCTACATCGTATACCGCCGTTCCATGAACGAGCTTCCTGCAAGACGTGAGGAAGTGGAGCATGCCGAAGAGGAAGGAATCGACTTCCAGCTTCTCAAGAACCCAATCGAGGTCCTTGGCTACAACAATCCAGACAATCCACGAGACCCAAGAAACGGCTTTGTGACTGGTCTCAAGTGCATCAAGATGGAGCTTGGAGAGCCTGATGCAAAGGGCAGAAGAAGACCTGTTCCTGTAGAGGGTTCCGAGTTCGTGCTTGATGTCGATACTGTCGTCATTGCAATTGGAACATCTCCAAACCCACTTATCAAGTCCACTACAAAGGGTCTTGAGGTCAACGCCCACGGCGGTATCATCGTGAACGAGAACGGTCTTACCTCCAGAGAAGGCGTCTACGCCGGTGGCGATGCCGTTACAGGTGCTGCAACTGTCATCTCCGCCATGGGTGCAGGCAAGGTCGCTGCAAAGGCCATAGACGAGTATCTTAGCAACAAGTAAGCAAGCTGTTTGTAGGCTTGTATCGAAGCCCCTTCGCTGTTTTGTGCTGCGGAGGGGTTTTTGTTTTTCAAGGACATCGGGCTTGGGCGTTGAAGGGCGTTGAAGGGCGTTGTGTGGCGGACTAGGGCGTTGAAGGGCGTATGACGGCGGACTAGGGCGCATCAGGACGCATCAAGGGGAGTGTTAGGAATGCTACAGACTTCGAAAAACGTTTGGGATTCCTTTGGATTTCCTTTGCGAATTTGGGTTTTGCAACTTTACAAGGGGTTGGGCGTTTCTATATTCTAAAGTGCGAATTTGTTTCTTTGAGGTGCGCTATGACCAAGTACATTTTCGTAACGGGTGGAGTTGTTTCGGGCCTAGGAAAAGGCATCACTGCTGCAAGTCTGGGACGGCTGCTCAAGAACAGGGGTCTCAAGGTTGCTGCGCAGAAGCTTGATCCCTACATGAACGTAGACCCTGGAACCATGAGCCCCTTGCAGCATGGTGAGGTGTTCGTCACGGAGGATGGCGCTGAGACGGACCTTGATCTTGGCCATTACGAAAGGTTCATAGACGAAGACCTCAACAAGTACTCTAACCTCACAAGCGGAAAGGTCTATTGGAACGTCCTGCAGAAGGAGCGCGCAGGGGAGTACCTTGGCAGCACCGTTCAGATAATCCCTCATGTCACGAACGAGATAAAGAAGTTTATTTACGCCGTTGGCAGCAAGACGAATGCAGATGTCGTCATAACCGAGATTGGTGGCACGGTTGGTGATATAGAGAGCCAGCCGTTCCTTGAAGCCATAAGGCAGATAGGCCACGAAGTGGGGGAGGCCAACAGGCTTTTCATCCATGTGACGTTGGTTCCGTACCTTGCGTCAAGCGGCGAACACAAGAGCAAACCAACCCAGCATTCGGTCAAGGAGATGCAGGGCTTGGGCCTCTTTCCTGATATCATAGTCCTTAGAAGCGACAACCCAATCGAGGATTCAATAAAGTCCAAGATAGCTATGTTCTGCAACGTACAGCCTGACTGCGTCATTGAGAACAAAACACTTGGAAGCCTGTACGAAGTTCCTCTCATGCTGCACGAACAGCACCTTGACGACATTGTGTGCCGCATCCTTGGAATCCAGGCTCCTGAGTGTGAACTGAGTTTTTGGAAGGATGTCGTTGACAAGGTTGAATCCTCCCGCTCAAGCACATCGCATGTCGAGATTGCAATTGTGGGGAAGTACACTGCCCTTCATGATGCATACCTTTCCATTGTGGAGTCCTTGAACCATGCCGCAATATGGAACGATGCCCGCCTTTCCCTACGTTGGATTGAATCAAGCGAGATCTGCTCGTATGAGGATGCCGTTTCGCTTCTAAGCGGGGTGAATGGAATCCTTGTTCCAGGTGGTTTTGGAGACAGAGGGATAGATGGAATGATCCTTGCATGCCGCTATGCCCGTGAAAACCGCATACCTTACTTTGGCATATGTCTTGGAATGCAGATAGCATGCATAGAGTTCGCCCGTGACGTCCTTGGTTGGAAGGACGCACATTCAAGCGAGTTCTCCTCAGCTACCGCCCATCCTGTAATCGATCTCATGGAGGATCAGAAGGGTCTTCAGAAAGGCGGCACAATGCGTCTTGGAGCATATCCATGTACATTGGCTCCCGGCTCGTTGCTGGAGAGCCTCTATGGATGTTCCTTGGTGCAGGAGCGCCATAGACACCGCTACGAGTTCAACAACGCATTTGAAAAGGAGTTCGTGGATGCAGGTCTTGTACTTAGCGGCAAGTCTCCTGATGGTTCTCTTATAGAGGCTGTGGAGCTTGGACATGATGAGCATCCTTTCTTTGTGGCTGTGCAGTCGCATCCTGAGTTCAAGAGCAGGCCTACCAAGCCGCATCCAATATTCGACGGCTTCATAAAAGCCGCCCTTTCCCTCTAGGATTTTGCGGTACAGCCGTTGTCGATGCGCTCTAGACGTTTGAATGTAAACCTATGGCTTTTGTCCGCATTTTGAAAGTTTTTGATTTTGCGGACAGTTTTTTGTCCGCTTTTGCAAAATTTTCTCTTTTTGGTATAAAACAGCACAGGCATTGCATCATGCTTGCATTGACAAGCTTTGCCCAGTTATGTATAACTCAAATTATATATAATTCAAATTATACAATGAGGTGCAAACATGTCTGCAAAAGCGAAAGTCACAAAGGAGATGATTGTCGATGCGGCCTTTGGGATTGCAAGAGAATCAGGTGCAGGAAACATCAATGCAAGGACTGTGTCTGAAAGGCTGAACTGCTCCACTCAGCCGGTCATGTACCATTTTGCAACGATAGAGGAGTTGAAAAGGGCGGTATATGCAAAGGCTGATTGCTACCATTCCGGATATCTTATGGATATCAAAAGCCCTCAGAAGGGCGTAATGCTGGGAATTGGGTTGAATTACATCCGCTTTGCAGTGGAAGAGCCTCAATTGTTCCGCTTCCTTTTCCAGTCGGATTTTTTCCATGGGGCTACTTTGCTTGAACTTATAGATGCAGAGGAGCTTGTTCCTGTCCTTGCAGCCATGCAGGAATCATTGGAAATGGATATGGACCAGACGAAGAAGGTCTTCACAATCGTTTTCTTGTTCGTGCATGGATATGCAAGCATCATTGCCAACAACTCTCTGAAATATGATGAAGAGACCATAAACTCCCATTTGGAACAGGCCTATAGGGGCGCAGTTTTGGCTGTACAGGATGAGACGATATGAAAGAACAAAATGAAAAGTATCAGAAAAACGAACTTAAACTTGCAATCGTGTGGATTGTGGTCTACTGTGTTCTGCAATCCTTTGCGAACCCTTTGAACAAATTGATAGGGGTGGACTACTCCGCAAGTGCCGTTTTTTGCATCCTGCAGGCCTTTGTCCTCTTCACTTCCATCAAAAACAACAAGTTGCAGAACAAGTACGGCCTTTGCATGTTACCCATACCTGCCTATCGTTTCCTCTATTACGTGCCGCTTGTCATCATTGCGACGGGAAATCTTTGGAATGGTGCTGCCGTCAACTACTCGCCATTGGAAACAGCTTGCCGCATCGTGTGTATGCTGTTTGTTGGTTTCTTGGAGGAGGTGATCTTCCGTGGTTTGCTTTTCGAGGCCGTTGCAGAGGAGAATATCACACGTGCTGTGATAATCTCCAGCGTGACCTTTGGTATTGGGCATATAATCAATCTGTTCAACGGCAGCGGCATGGGACTTGTGGAGAATCTGTGCCAGATCGTTTTCGCAATTGCGGTGGGTTTCCTGTTCGTTACAATCTTCCACAGAGGTGGAAGTCTGGTTCCGTGCATCTTGGCCCACTCTGCCATAAACATACTGGGCACATTCGCAAACGATGCAGATCTTACCATGGAAAAACACATCCTTCATCTCGTGGTCATGATTGCCATAACGATAGTCTATACCCTTATACTTACAAAGACGCTTCCAAGAGACCAAAGAGGTGAACCTCAAAGGGGGCTTTGAAATGAAGAACAGTGCATTGGTCGTAATAGACCTGCAAAACGATATCACCAAAAACTACAAGGAGATCATTGGAAAAGTCAATGAATCCATCGATTGGGCTGTAAAAGAGGATATGTGGGTGGTCTATATCCAACACAACAACCTGTCTGAAGGGACAAGGACTTTCAAGCCAGGTACTCATGGAGCGGAGCTGGTGCCCGAGATGAAGATCGTATCCAATCACATCTTCACCAAATCAAAGAGCAATGTACTGACAAGCGAGGCGTTCACTTCTTTCATCCATGAACGGGGCATAAAGGAGTTCTATATCGCCGGTGCGGATGCAACGGCCTGCATCAAATCAACTTGTTTCAATATGGTGAAAAGCGGATATGTAGTCCATGTTCTGAAAGACTGCATCACCAGCTATGACAAGAAGAAGATTCCTGAGATGCTTGCATATTATGAAAGCAAGGGCTGCTCTGTCATGGCACTTCATGATGCCATGCAGCAGACCATGCAGTAGGTTTTGCAGTCCTAACTAACATTGGAATCATAAGCTCAAGAAAGTAAGCTCAAGGATAGCGGTCTAAAATTTCGAATAGTATATTGCAATGTATAATAGCTTGTGTTATAGTGTAGTCGTCGTGGAGGTAATGACCATGAATGCACAATATAAGAAAGGTGCGTTGGAGATCTGTGTTCTGTCTCAGCTTGTGGGCGAGGACCGGTACGGCTACGAGTTGACGGAGAACATTTCAAGGACGATGACCATTGCAGGCGGGACGTTGTACCCCATCCTCAGGAAGCTGAAGGAGGACGAACTTGTGACCACGTATCTTGTTGATTCGGGTGCGGGGCCGGCGAGGAAGTACTACAGGCTCACAGAGAAGGGTAGGGCCAGGCAGGTCCAGCTCAAGGAAGAGTGGGAGGCTTTCACACGTGCAGTGCAGAGCCTCATAGAAGTCGATGCAAATGGTACGGTATAGCAGTTTGGTGCAAGGAGTTGGCTATGAGCAGAAAGGAATACATGAAGGAGCTTGCCTCTAGGCTTGACAGGTTCAATGAAGAGACAAGAAATGAGATAATCGAGGACTACAACGAGCATTTCGACGAAGGGCTCAGGCAGGGTAGGAGCGAAGAGGAGATAATCGCGGAGCTGGGGGACATCCAGGACATGATAGACAGCATTCCCGCCGAGGACGTATGCGAGGGGCCCCATAAGGCCGATTCCTCTGAGGCTTCAAGGCCTGTGTGGGACTACAGTCAGGACTGCAAGGGCTCAAGCGCCATCAGGAAGGTGGTCATCAATTCCCTTGATGCGGATGTGGAGCTCGTCCCCTCCTGCAACGATGAAGTGCATGCAAAGTATTCGGAGACCGGCGATACCAACCTCCACTACTTCTATGACTATGAAGTAGGGGATGTCCTTCATCTTGAAGTGAAGCCCATAAAGGGTACTGGTGTGACGAGCTTCCTCAATGGGCTTCTCAAGTTCCATGTAACGGTTGAGAACACGTTGACGGTGAAGGTCCCAAAGGGGTTTGACTCTGTGTACATCACTACTTCGACAGGAGATATAGATTGCAGCAAGGTCGATGTCAAGTCCATTACATGCGCCACGGTGAATGGCGACTGCTCGTTTGAGGACTGCACTTTCTCAAGCGCATCGTTCAATTCCCACAACGGGGATCTAAAGGTCGAGAAGTCAAGCATAGACGATGTCTCCATTGAGGTGTTGTCGGGAGACCTTTCGATGGAGGACTCCAGGTTTGCAGACATTTCAGTGAAGTCCACGAATGGAGACGTTGAGATCTATGGTGTCAAGGCAAACGCCTTCAAGGTAAACACCGTGAGCGGAGACTTCAATGTCGCAGGGTCTTCGTTTGGAAAGGTGGAGCTTTCAGCTGTGAACGGGGACGTCGATTTCGCAGGAGAGGCCTTGGAGGTCAAGGTGGATACCAAGGGAGGGGACTGTGAACTGGACCTTTCTGGAGAGCTCGAACTGCTTGATGTCCATACTACGTCAGGAGATGTGGATGTCACCCTTCCAAGGGGTATTGGCGCCTGCATTGAAGCCAAGACCCTTTCAGGGGATGTGAACCTTGGTTCTGGCTTTGGCGACGGCTCCGGGGATTGCGGTTCAAGGTACGTGAAGACAATGGTGGGTGATGGAAACGCTGAATGCAGGGCAAAGGTGCTGATAAACACGGTTGCAGGCGACATCTCGATAGACTAGAAGGCGATAGAAGGAAACTGCAATTGGTTGAATCTTGTTATGCAAAAAAAGCATAACGGGTATTCCAAAGATTTTGGAGTACCCGTTTTTGTCTTGGGCTTTGTTGACCCTTGGGGTTGAAAATGCTATCACATCAGTTGGCTGTTCATTTCAATATATATTGGGTGAAACAGCACGGAGGAATTTATAATGAAGAAAGCATTGGTATCTCTTCTCGTTGTATGTTCGATTTTCTGTCTCGTCGCCTGCTCCAAGAAGGCTGACACGACAAACACAACAGCTACAACAACCACAACAACTACTACGACTTCTGCTCCAGCTGCAACACCGGCTGCGGAAGTCAAGACTGAAGCTCCTGCAACGAAGCAGGCTCAGACCTACAAGTTTGGAATGGGCATCGTCTTTGATGACAGCCAGTCCAACGAGACTACAGCTGCCTACGATGCAATCGTCGCAGTCGTCGTGACAGATGCAAACGGCAAGATCGTTGCCTGTCAGATCGATGACGCACAGAACAAGATGAGCACGACTGATGTCGATCCAGACAAGCAGTTCCTTTCAAAGTACGAGCTCCAGTACGACTACAACATGGTCAAGTACTCAGAGGCCACCAACGAATGGTTCCAGCAGGTCGATGCATTCGAGGACTATGTCGTTGGCAAGACAGCTGACGAGGTTGCGGCAATGCAGACCAGAGTCAGAGGTGCAGACGAGCCACATCCTGGCTATGTCGTAACGGCAGACGAGACACTCTTCGCTTCCTGCTCCATCCAGATCACCGAGTTCGTCGAAGCGGTCGTCAAGGCTTGCAACGATGCAAAGGGCAAGACATTCTCGACAGCTGATGAGTTCACAGTTGGCGTTGCAATCAACTCCACTGCTGATGAGTCCACAGTTGCAACCGAGGATACAGATGGTTCAATCAAGATGTATGCAGAGTTCGCAGGTGCAGTCGTTGGAAAGGACGGCAAGATCCTTGCCGCTCTCACAGATGCAATCCAGCCACAGTTCACAGTAGATGTCGATGGCGAGATCACCGGCAAGACCTGGAGAGGCACGAAGAAGGAGCTTGAGTACGACTACAACATGGTCAAGTACTCAGAGGCTACCAACGAGTGGTTCCAGCAGGCAGCTGCATTCGAAGACTACTGCGCAGGCAAGACAGCCGCTGAGGTTGCAAGCCTTCCAACCAGAGTCAGAGGAGCAGAGGAAGCCCATCCTGGCTATGTCGTAACGACTGACCAGACGCTCTTCGCTTCCTGCTCAATCCAGATCACTGGAATGATGGATGTCATTGCAAAGGCTGCAAACAACGCCAACTAATCCATGGGTCTTTTGAAAAAGGTAATGCCAAGTGTCGGCCTAGTGCTGGCGCTTGGCCTTCTTTTACTTACAGGATTGCTTGCTGGATGCAGTAGGAAATCTCTGGCGAATTCCGGGACAAACTCTGGGAACCTTGGCGAAACGCAGGCATCCAATGGTTCTGCGTCTGCGTCTTCTGACAAGGCCAAGGTGGAACCTCGTGGCAAGGCGTACTTCTCGTTCTTCGATACTGTGTCCTATGTCTACAGCTATGCAGGTGACGATGACGAGCATTTCAACGAGTGCACTGACGGCGTTGCTGCAATCCTTGATGAATATCACAAGCTGTTCGACATCTACTATGAATACAGCGGTGTCAACAATCTTTGTACGGTTAACAGAATGGCCGGTGGCGACCCCGTTGAAGTGGATCAAAAGCTAATCGACTTCCTTCTTTACTGCAAGGACATATACGATCTTACCAATGGAATGGTCGATGTCATGATGGGGTCTGTGCTTTCCATTTGGCATGATGCGCGCACTTCAGATGAGAAGTACCTCCCAACACAGGATGTCCTGGATGAGGCGGCTTTGCATGTGGGGTTCGAATTCCTTGAGATAGACGAGGCCAACTGCACTGTACGCATAACGGATCCCTATGCATCGTTGGATGTGGGTGCCATTGGCAAAGGCTATGCCACGGAGATGGCTGCAAAATGGCTTGAGGAGATTGGTGCCACGAGCTATGTGCTGAACATTGGCGGGAACGTGAGGATAATTGGTACAAAGCCAAATGGAAGCGGTTGGGTGACAGGGATAAAGGACCCCAAAAATCCCGACTCTTCGTTTTCGCTTCGTCTCGAACTGAGCGACTGCTCCTGTGTGACAAGCGGTGAATACGAGAGGTTCTTCACCGTGGGAGGTGTGAGGTATTCGCACATCATAGACCCAAACACGCTATGGCCCGCCCAGTACTTTGCATCCTTGAGCGTGGTGACGAAGGACAGCGGCTATGCCGATGCCCTTTCGACGGCACTGTATTGTATGCCTTACGAAGAAGGGCTTGAGCTTGTGCAAAGGCTGGGGGATGTGCAGTGCGTTTGGGTTTTCCATGACGGAGAGGTGAAATACACTTCTGGATTGGAAAAACTTGTGATAAGATGAACGGTGCACTATAATAGTGTAGTGAGTTGCGGCGAAGCCTGCTTGGGGTGGTTCCTTTCCAATGCGGTTGCGCCTTTTGTTTTGAAATCAAAATAAGGAGGGCATTGATCGATGCTTTTCAAAAGAAAGATATCAGCTGTGCATGTGCCTCATTGCAAGGCGACGCAGAACATGCATTCTGAGATTGTTGCTCCACCGGAGTCTGTGACTCTTCCAATGTCGATGCATTCCGGAGTTCCTGCCGTACCGGTTGTTTCCGTTGGCGACCATGTCTATCTTGGACAGCTTGTCGCCAAGGAGGGAGAGGGTAGGGTTTCGTCTCCAATACATGCATCGGTGTCAGGAACGGTAATCGCAGTGAGCGAGAAGTCCGTTTCCATCAAGAGCGATGGCAAGATGGAGAAGGATCCTGAAATGAAGGCTCCAAAGCTTGAGACCTTGGATGATTTCCTTGATGGATGCCGCAGATCAGGCATCGTTGGCCTTGGAGGAGCTGCATATCCACTTCATGGAAAGTGGGAGGCCCTTAGGAAGAACAAGATTGAGACCATCCTCATCAACGGCGCCGAGTGCGAGCCGTACTGCACCGCAGACAACCGTACCATGGTGGAGGATGCAGAGCATATCAAGCAGGGCATTGAGATCCTCAAGAGGTTCGCAGGTTCCAAGGAATATGTCATTGGAATAGAGGAGAACAAGCCGGAGGCCATAGCCCACCTTACAGAGGTCTTCAAGGACGACCCTGCGGTCATCGTGAAGCCTCTAAAGAGCGTATATCCTCAGGGCGCAAAGCAGGTCCTTTTGTGGAATGCAACCGGAAAGGTCGTAGCTGCAGGTCAGAGACTTGCATCCCTTGGTGTCATCATCACAAACGTTACGACACTTGCCAAGATGGCAAGGTTCTTCGAGACCGGAATGCCTCTTGTTGACAAGTGCATCTCCGTAGACGGTTCCGCGGTCAAGACTCCAAAGAACATAATCGTACCAATTGGAACGAGCATGGAGTACTGCTTTGAGCAGTGCGGTGGTTTCAAGACCCAGCCTGGGCGCGTCCTTGACGGCGGTCCAATGATGGGACGTGCCGTCGCTTCCTTGGATGAGCCGGTCGTCAAGGCTACAAGCGCCCTTGTCGCCATGGATCTAAAGGATTCCGTCGTCATAGAGCCAACTGCATGCCTGCACTGCGGAAAGTGCGTGGAGGCCTGTCCTCTCAACCTGAACCCTGTGGAGTTCGCCAGAGCGTTGGACATTGACGATGAGGACGAAAGGGAGGCCATACTCAAGAGGGAGGATGTGGCACAGTGCATGGAATGCGGATGCTGTGCATACGTATGTCCTGCCCATAGACCTCTTGTCGCCAACAACAGGGAAGGCAAGAAGTTCATGAGAGGGAGGAGGAAGTAATGGAACACTACGATCTTATCACCGTTTCTTCACCGCATTTCCACGACAACTCTTCCAGCCGTGGCATAATGCTTGATGTCATACTGGCTTTGCTTCCAGCTGTCGCAGCTTCCATATACATCTTTGGAATCAAGGCCCTTTGGCTCATCCTCACATGCGTTGCTTCATGTGTGGCCGCAGAGTGGATCTTTGACCTTTGCACGAAGAAGAAGGAGACGATAGGCGATCTTTCAGCCGTTGTCACCGGCGTTCTTCTTGCTTTGAACCTTGGAACGGAGGTTGCTTTGTATGAAGCCGTCATTGGCAGCGTCTTTGCAATCGTGTTCGTCAAGTGCATATTCGGAGGTCTTGGAAAGAACTTTGCAAACCCTGCAATCACAGCACGTGTATTCATGCTAATTGCATTTGGATCCGTTACATCGTTCGTCAATCCACAGCTGCGCACAGTTGAGATTGCATCAAGCGCAACCCCACTTGCAAACCTTGCATCCCACTCTTTGGATGTCTTGAGTTCCGGAGTGCTTCCTCCAATCAAGGACATGCTTTTTGGCTTCCACGGAGGTACGATTGGCGAGACGTGCATCATAGCCCTTGTGATTGGTTGGATCTACCTTTCAGTCAGAAAGGTCATAAAATGGTATGTTCCAGCTTCCTTCATTGCAACGGTCTACGTCCTGTTCCTCGTTGCAACGGGCTCTCCTATGTTCGCTCTCTATGAAATACTGTCCGGAGGTCTCTTCCTTGGTGCAATATTCATGGCAACGGACTATGTGACAACCCCTATAACGGTGAAGGGCAAGGTCGTGTTCTGCATCTGCTGCGGAATCATAACGTTCATAATAAGAAGGTTCTGTTCTCTCCCAGAAGGTGTTTCGTTCTCGATCCTCATCATGAACATCCTCACGCCTTTCGTAGAGAAGCTTACACACAATGTTCCACTTGGAGGTTCCAACAATGGCAAATAACAAGACGATACAGGCTTTGCTTCTTGTGGCTGTCTTCGTCGTCATGGCAGCCTTGGTTTTGGTTCTCAACATCTTCACAGCTCCTCTTATCGAGGCCAATGCGCAGGGTGCTGAGCTTGAGCCCCTCTATGGTGTAATGCCAGAGGCATCGGGCTTTGAAAGGCTTGGGCTTGAGGGCGTTCCTGAGACGGTTTCAGGCGTGTGGAAGGAGAACGGTGGTCTTGGCTATGTGGTAAGGTGCGCCACGAACAAGGGCTTCACCGGCGACTACATAGAGCTTACAGTTGCAATTACAGACGACGGCAGGATTTCAAGGATTTCCCTTGATTCCTATCCTGAAACGAAGGACTTTGGGGCGGATTATCCTGCAACGTTCGTGGGTCAGGATTCGACGCTTGCTGGCACCTCCATCGTGGCCGGCGTGACCTATTCTTCAAGTGCTTTCCGCAATGCCGTAGCCGATGCCTTTGAGGCTCTGATATCCAACGGTCTCATCAAGGCTGGTGTGAAGGAGCCAAGCCAGGTCATCTCTGAGATGCTTCCTGTCGTGTTCAAGACGGCTGCAAACCCTGCTGGAATAGCTCAGATCACTGAGTTCTCCTCAAAGGTTGCGGGTGTGAAGAGTGCATGGAAGACCAACAATGGAATAGGTGTCGCCTACTGGTATGAGTCCGGTGACGACTATCTTGTAATCTTCAATTCGTCGTTGTCGTACAAGGTCTTTGACCTTGAATCCAACGATGTGACATCATCGTTCGACGCCGCTGTGGCCGCATCCCTTTCAGAGGAAGCAGCCGGCAAGATGTCCAAGGTCGCATCCAAAGACAAGAGGAAGGTGACGAAGCTCGTTCCTGAGGATTCCGTCCTTACACAGGTCTCCATCGATGGAGTGTTCAATTCCGTATCGACTGTGTACCGTGCAGACAGCGCCTCTGGTTCGTACTATTGCATTACCTGCAGACCATACGGATTCTCCAACGAAACCATGGTCGTCTATGTGGTCCTTGATTCCAATGGACTTGTCTATGCATTCAATGCAGACGAGCTCATCATAGAGGCCGAGTACTTCACTTCCTATACGCTTGAGCCTGCTTCGTACAAGGCCGGATTCGTCGGCCTTGGTTCTTCGTGGTCAGGCGATGAAGCCACCATTTCCGGTGCAACGATGACCTCTCAGGCTGTAAGGTGCGCCATAAACGACGCCTTCGAGGCCTTTGGTGCTGTTGCAGGAGGTAACAACTGATGGAAAACAACAATCTCAAGGCTTTTTTGTCCAACAATCCTGTAATGATCCTTTTCCTTGCTGCATGTCCGGCCCTTGCCGCCACGACCAACGTGGTTGCATCTCTCGTGATGGCCGCGGCTGTGTTCTGCATCCTGGTCCTGTCGTCCCTGGTGATGGCCCTTCTAGGTAAGGTTTCGTCCTCCTATGTGAGACTTCCTCTTGCAGTCATTGTAACAGCAGGGTTGGCTTCAATGGCCAACATGCTCATTGCCGCATTCGTGCCAAGTGCAAGTTCCATGCTTGGTGTGTACGTTGCAGTCTGCGCCATGAATGCAATGATAGTCCTCAAGGGTGCGGTTGCATCTGACGGCGGTGTTGGCGAGTCCATCAAGTCCGCCGTAGTGTCAGGACTTGAGTTTGCACTCCTTGTGGTCGTCATGGCCATTGTAAGGGAGGTCCTTGGACTTGGAACATTCGCCGGCATGAAGCTTTCGTTCATGTCCACACTTGTTGTTCCAGTCCTTGCAAAGACTTCCGGTGCATTCATCGTGTTTTCGATCCTACTTGCAGTTTCCAACTGCTTCAAGAAGGAGGCAAAGTGATGACGTTCAAGGAATTGATTGCTGTAATGTTCGCTTGCGTTCTTGCAAACAACTATGTCCTTTCCAATTTCATGGGAGTGGAGTCCGTTGGCTCAGACCTCTCCAAGTCCTGGAAGTCAATGGCATTCAGAGGCTTGTATGCGACGTTGGCGGTCGTTGCATCCTGTGCCATTACATGGCCGCTTGATGCATACGTCCTGGTTGGTGCAGCTGCATCGCTGCGCATCCTTGTGTTCGCAGTGGTCGTGATGGCGGTCTGTGCTGCAGCAGGACTCCTTTTCAAGAAGGACGGCTGTAGCTTCGACCTTCCTGTCATGCTCAACAGTGCAGTGCTGGGTGCATGTCTTCTCAACGTGTCCAACGGTTACACGTTCCTTGCCGGGCTTTTCTGTGCCATTGGCGTTGGAATTGGATACATGCTCGTCACGTTCGTCATGGCGGGTGTTATGGGTAGAATCAACATGAAGAACGTGCCAAAGGCATGGAGAGGCGTTCCCATCACGGTTGCATCCATTGCCATTGTGTCAATGGTTCTAGCTGCATTCTAATGAGTGTTTCTTCAAGAGGCAGGCTCCTAAGGGATGCCTGCCTCGTTCTTTTCTTTCTGGTTCTCTCTGTGGTCCTTATCTTCGTCATAAGAAGTAGAGAGGGCACTGGAAGCAAAGTCATCGTAGCGGTCGAGGGTGTGGAGATTGGTTCGTACCCGTTGTCCGTTGATGGTCGATACGTCCTGAACGGTGGTTCCAACGTCATTCTCATAGAGGACGGTTCTGCTTGTATGGTTGATGCCAACTGCCCTGACAGGCTTTGTGTAAAGCAAGGTGCTGTAAGATACACGAACCAATGCATAACATGCCTTCCAAACAAGCTCACCGTCACCGTAGTTGGCGGAGACGATTCCGTTGAGATCGTTTTGTAGTCGAGGAGTTCAGAAGATGGATACAAGAAAGGTCTCGCAAATGGGTCTTCTCATTGCCCTTGCGCTGGTTCTGTCCTATATAGAAGCTCAGATCCCCGCATTCGTAGCCATTCCTGGCATAAAGGTGGGGCTTGCCAACATAGTTGTGGTGTTTGCTCTGTACAGGCTTGGTACAAAGGAAGCTGTTACCATTTCTCTCCTTAGGGTTTTGCTGGCCTCTTTGATGTTTGGATCTGTCTTAAGCCTTGCATATTCCTTTGCAGGTGCACTTCTAAGCCTTTTGGGCATGGTATTGTTGAAAAAGACGAGACTTTTTGGAAGCGTAGCTGTGAGTGTAGTTGGGGGAGTCCTCCACAATCTTGGCCAAATTCTAACCGCATGCATCGTTTTGGACACCAATGTGGTGGTCTACTATTTGCCATTTCTCATACTAAGCGGTACAATAGCTGGCGTCGTCATTGGACTTGTGGCCGCCTTGGTGCTCAAGAGACTGGGTGGTTGTGACGAGAACGGTCGAAAGGAGCAGAATCCAAAGACCAATGGTTCAAACGTCCATGACGATGAGCGTGATTGATGGGGGTTGTATATGAGCAAAGCCAAGCAGGTTGTGACTTCACGGGTACAGGGAGATAGTTTTTCTCCAAATTTCTTCGAGACCCAAGGAAAGGTTGGAACCCTACAAAAGCTTATCCACTGGGTGACGACGTTCATTCAGCTTATAATGACGCTGTTTCTCATAGTTGGAATAGTCCTTTCGTTCTTCCAGGTTCCTGATTCAATGAAGGCGATTCTTGGGGACAACAAATCTGGTCTTCTTGCCTTGGTCAACTATGTATCGCTTGTGATAATCGCAGTCGAGCTCATACATGTGCTCAACAGCCAGAACCTTGAGTCCGTAATAGAGATACTCATGCTTGCCTTCGTCCGCGAACTTGTCATAAAGGAATGGACGATGGTCCAGCTCTTCATGGGAGTGGGTTGCATTGCAGGTCTGTTTGCAATCAAGAAATGGCTTATCCCAAGGAAGTGTGGAGACAAGGGTGTTGCCCCTGTCTATGGTGTAGAACCGCCTGCTGAGACAATGTCTTCGAACAAGGAGTGATCTTCTAGATGAAGATGTTGATAGAGCTCAAGGATGTCTCTTTTTCCTATTCAACGGGAAATGGAAGTGTTGAAGCTCTGTCAGGTTTGAACCTTTCAATAGAGGACGGTTCCTTCGTAGCAGTCGTGGGATCCAATGGTTCAGGGAAATCCACATTCGCAAAGCTTTTGAATGCACTGATTGTGCCTTCCAGCGGTTCTGTCATTGTCGATGGTCTGGATTCGCATGACAAGTCCAATACTTATGCCATTAGGTCAAAAGTAGGTCTTGTCTTCCAGAATCCTGACAACCAAATCGTTTCCGACTCCGTTGAGGATGACATAGCGTTTGGCCTTGAGAATATGGGACTTGGACTGGAAGAAATGAAGGCTCGGCTTGAAAGATGCCTTTCCCTAACTGGACTGACCCCTCTTCGTCATAGCAGTCCCGACAAGCTTTCAGGAGGGCAGAAACAGCTTGTAGCCATTGCCGGCATCCTTGCAATGCAGCCAAAGTGCGTGGTGCTCGACGAGGCCACCGCCATGCTTGATCCAAATGGACGAAGGATGGTTTTGGAGCTCTGCCACAGACTCAACCGTGAAATTGGTATGACTGTAGTCCTCATAACCCATTACATGGAGGAGTGCATAGATGCAGACAGAGTAGTCGTTTTTGACAAGGGATGTCTTGCTGTGGACGGCACTCCTGCTGATGTATTCTCAAATGCCTCGTTGGTGAGATCTTTGGGGCTCAAACTGCCACCTGTGACGGAGCTTTCAGAACGTCTTATCGCTTCTGGAATCGACATTCCCCATGGAATACTTACAAGTGAGGAGCTTTGCAACGCTCTCAGAAAAGTCTATGACAACGAATCTTCCGTCAAAGAATTTTCTGCCAAAGGGTCTCGTTCCAAAGGAGCCTGTTGTGTCTAGGAATGTGGCTCTTGGAAGATACTATCCAGTCTCCTCTTCTTTGCACTGCCTTGACCCTCGCACAAAACTCGTTGCCTTTGCTGTCTATCTCGTGTCCGTGTTTGTGGCGCAGGGGATTGCAGGTCTGCTGCTTCCCGTTGCGGCGCTTTCCCTTCTTGCTGCGCTTTCAAACGTTCCCGTTAAGTATGTCCTTCGTGGACTCAAACCAATTCTGGTTGTAGTGGTCGTCACTGACCTTTTCAACATATTCTTCGTTGACGATGGCCTGAAAAAGGCTTTTGTCATGACTTTACGCATGGTAGAGACCATTTGGGGCTCCAATATCATATGCCTGACCACGAAACCGCAGGATATGTCCAGTGGCATTGAGAAGGGTCTTGGCTGGATGAAAAGGATAGGGGTTCCAGTTCACGACTTTGCAACCATGATAGCGCTTGCCTTCCGCTTCATTCCAATTCTGTCCTTGGAAGCCTCACGCATCATGGAAGCCCAGAAAGCCCGCGGGGCCAATTTTGAAAAAGGAAATCTGGTGCGCCGTGCAAAGGCCCTCGTCCCAGTGGTGGTGCCTCTCTTCGTGTCTTCCTTCAAAAAGGCCGATGACCTTGCCATGGCCATGGATTCAAGACTGTATGGCTCATGTAATGCCCCTACACGTCTTAGGCCTTTGGTGTATGGACATTGCGATTTCGTTGCATATTCCATCATGTTCGTCTATTTTGCGCTGTTTGTCCTAGCGAGGGTTTTTCCATGTCACTTGATGTAGTAGATGTTTCATTTGTCTATGATGTAGGAACCCCTTTTGAGCGTAGGGCTTTGGAGAACGTTTCCTTCTCGATCGAACCTGGCTCCTTCGTTGGGATCGCCGGCGACTCGGGAAGCGGGAAGACCACATTGGTGAAGATCTTCAAGGGATTGCTAAAGCCAAGCTGTGGGCGAATTTCCCTTGGCTCCGGTTGCAATGTAGGCTTGGTGTTCCAGTATCCCGAGTCCCAGCTTTTCGAATCCACAGTTCTCAAGGATGTGATGTTTGGCCCATTGAACATGGGCTTTGGCGAAGAGAGCGCAAGACGTATGGCTGTGAAGGCTTTGGAGTCGGTTGGCTTGGATCCATCCTTTTGGAGCCGCGATCCTTTGGCTTTGTCCGGAGGGGAGAAGAGGCGAGTGGCAATCGCAGGCGTGCTCTCTATGGATCCAGATATCTTTGTCCTTGATGAACCCGCCGCAGGCCTGGACCCAGCAATGCACGACCTTGTCTTTTCTTTGCTCCTGGATTTGAACAGGAAGGGAAGGACCGTTGTGCTTGTATCCCACTGCATGGACGACATTGCCCAATACTGCAACCATGTGGTGTATCTGAAGGATGGGCGTATGCTTGCCAACGGCACGCCATCGCAGGTCTTTTCAAGCTCCAGGGCATTGGAAGCCGGTATCCCAATGCCTTCGATGTCCTATTTGGCTGATGACCTGCGCCGTGCAGGGTTCCTCATTCCTGTTGGTGTATGCACTATGGACGAACTTGAAATGCCAATTGAAAAAGTAAATGCAACGGTAGGCCGTCCAAGGTGAAGTTGCATTTTGCTCTACACTGAAGTAGCAACA
>CAKQWE010000010.1 GCA_934277975.1 uncultured Spirochaetales bacterium | reverse complement strand
ACTTCGGCCATGGAGAGGATGCCTAGACGGCCGCCTCATAGCTTCCACTAGGTATCTCCTGCCCTTCCGTCAGAGGCCCATCCCCCAGAAAAAAGTGAAGAACCTAGATTTTGAACACACGTGTTCAAAATCCTGATTGTACTCTGAAGTGTTTGTCTCACGCAAACGTCAGCAGTACGAAGATGAGCGCTATTATGAGGATTCCTGTGATCTGAAGCCCCATGTAGAGCTTTGGATGGAAGGTGTGGCCTGTTATGAGCTCTGCGAAGCTTAGTACTATAAGACCTCCGTCCAAGGCTGGGATTGGAAGTAGATTTGCAACGCACAGCGACATGCTTACGCTTGCGAGAAGGAAGAAGACTATGCGCATCCCACTGTTGAAGCCTGCGGCAAAGCCCTTTGTTGTGAGCATTCCCATGCTTTGCGATGCCGCAAAGGTTCCACCCAATGTTTCATGGGCTCCTGATTTTCCTCGTATTACGTTTGCAAGTGAAATGATGGACTGCTTGAAGTTGTCGAAGCACTCCTTGAGAGATATCTTCATTGCTGAGAAGAAGTCCATGCCGGGAACCGACTTCGTCTGCTGCATCAGTGTGAAGTTTAGCGTTGCATCTGGATTGTCGAATGCTATTTCAAGGGTTTCCAAGGAGCGTTTGGTTTTTCTTTGCACTGTCAGTACCAAATGGTTGGAAGTGCTCGATTCAACCAAAAGGTCGAACATGTTCGTGACGTTCCTTCCATTTACAAGGAGAATCCTATCTCCGGATTTGAGACCAGCCCTCTTTTCCGGAGTATCCATGTTCACATGTCCCACAACAGCCTCCTTGAATGGAAGAATTCCAAAGACTCCGTCTATTGGTCTGAGTTCAAAGGTTCCCCTTGCGGTTTCGATTGAAATGGGCATGTTCTCTTTGCGGGAAGAAAGCATTCCTTGAAGCTCCTCGTAGGATTCGACGGCTTCTCCGTCTATGGCTTCTACAACGTCACCTGTGACAAGTCCGGCCTGGGATGCCGCACAAGTTTCAAGGTTGTAGAGTCTTGGATAGTCGCTTGCCACCACTATCTTTGCAGGAGAGTAGGGCACAAGTGTGTTCATTGAAAGTAGGATTGTATAGCAGATGAAAGCAAAGAGTATGTTTGAAAGAGGCCCTGCGAAGTAGACCAGTATCCGTTTCCATGCAGCTACGGACCATATGGAGCCTTCCTCGCATGTCTCTATGTGCTTTTTCTTCTGGGCAATGGCGTTCTTCAGGTCGTCCTGCCCCATCATCTTGCACATGCCTCCAAATGGGATGGCAGCTATTCTGTATTCCGTCTCGTATCTGCCCCATCTAATGATTGGAGGTCCAAAGCCAAACTGCAGAGCCTGCACCGATATTCCACATGCCCTTGCGGCAACGAAGTGCCCAAGCTCATGGATTATGACCATGATACTTATGCCAAGCAGTCCTATGGCGATTGAGACTATCCATGACCATGTGATGGTTGGCAGGTTCATCTATACCCCTCTATGATTGCTTGGATTGCAGTGTTTGCCTTTGCAAACGCCTCTTCCTGCAACGACAGGACATCATCAAGCGTTGCTGCACCAGTTGTCCAATCAAGGTCCAGCACACGTCTTACAGCGTTTCGTATGTCAGTGTATCGAACCTTTCCATCTATGAAAGCCTGCACCGCAACTTCGTTTGCTGCATTGTAGGCAATAGGGTAGGAGCCCTTGAGACGCACGCATTCGAATGCATCCTCTACGAAAGGGAATCTAACACAGTCAAGTTTTCTGAAGGTCAGATCAAGCTCTGTGAAGTCCAAGGGTGAGCCCACCTGTCTATTCACCTTAGGCCACATGATGGCTCTCATGATTGGAAAAACCATATCAGGAGGGGACATTTGGGCATACACCTGGCCGCTTTTTGTTCTCACCATGGAGTGGACGATGCTTTGGGGATGTATGACCACCTCTATGTCGTTTGCGCCAAATCCAAAGAGATAATGGGCTTCTATGACTTCAAGGCCTTTGTTCGCAAGGGTGGAGGAGTCAATGGATATCTTGGGTCCCATCTTCCATGTTGGGTGCTTTGTTGCTTGGGCCGGTGTGATTCCATCAAGTTCGTCCAATGGAGTATTTCGAAACGGTCCGCCGCTTGCGGTTATGACAAGCTTGGATATCCCTTCGTCTCCATGGGCGTTTACGAGCTCGTCTATGGCTGAGTGTTCGCTGTCAACTGGAATTATCCTGCAGTTTGTCCGTTTGGCTTCTTCGAACAATGCATGGCCTCCAAGCACCACCGATTCCTTGTTCGCAAGGGCAAGTGTACTTGAAGGGCAGCTCTCCATTGCATCGAACGATGCCTTGAGCCCTGGAGACCCTGCTATGCCGTTGAGGATTGTATGTGGTTGTAGGAATGAGAGCATCTCAGAGACATCGGTCCAAATGCGTATGCCCTCTGGTGTTTGGAATGGGTCTTCCTGCAATCTTCCAGATGACAAGCCTGTTATGCATAGGTTTGGGATGTTGTGCTGCGTGCAGAGTTCAATGGCTTCAGGAACCCTCATGTTGCAGGTAGCCCCTACAATGCGGATTTGGTCCTTGAAGAGCGTGCAGCCTCTGAGGGCTGTGGTTCCTATGCTGCCAGTGATTCCAAGGATGACGATGCTACGCATGTAGTCAGAGACCTATGCTGAGCAATATGAAGAAGATTGGCGCAGCGGAAATGAGGGAGTCCATTGAATCCAGAACCCCGCCGCGGCCAGGGATGATGTTTCCAGAGTCCTTGACCCCTGCAGAACGTTTGAAGACGCTTTCTATGAGATCTCCTATGTTTGCGCTTATGCTCATTGCAGCACCTAGGACGATTTGCATTGCAATTCCAAGGGAGGGGAGGTTGTTGCCAAATAGCGCAAAGAGCGCCATTGACATTCCAATGCAGCATAGGAAGCCTCCAACGAAGCCTGCGATGCTCTTCTTTGGACTGGCTTTGAGGATTCCTTTGTTGTTCTTTCCAAAGAGCCTTCCAAAGACGTATGCGAAGATGTCGTTTGAGAATACGAGGACCATGAAAGTCACAATTGAGTAGGCTGTGATTCCGTCAAGGGCGAGCATCCTTATTATGAACGTTATGAAATAGCTTGGATATATCACAAGCAGACATGACTTTGCTGCCCTTGAAAGTGATTCCTTGAAATTGTCCTTTGCACCTGAAAATATCTCCACTGAGAATGCTGTAAGGAGAAGGATCATGAACATGAGGTCCATGAGTTCCTCCGGCCACTGCTGTATTCCCTGAAGGTATTGAAGTAGGGGAAGTGCTGGTGCAACGACAGCCAATGGAATCGTCTTGCCTTTGAACAGCATACGGCTCATCTCCATTGAACCTAGGAAGGCGAATGCGATTGCCAGAATGCTGAAGAATATGAAATTGTAGTCCTGAAAGAGGAATATCCCTCCAACCACAACCGGTATTCCAACGACGCATGTGAGAATGCGTAGCCTAAGGTTCTTCTCCATTACACCAATCCTCCATATTTCCTGACTCGTTTTGAAAGTGCATCGAGGCATCGTTTGACCTGCGCCTCTCCCCAGTCCGGCCAAAGGTCTTCTATGGAAAGGAATTCTGCGTATGCACTGTCCCAAAGCATGAAGTTGCTAAGCCTCATCTCTCCTGCACTGCGGGCTATGAGGTCTGGGGCGGGGACCTGCGGAAGGTCTAGGTTTTCCTGTATATCCTGTATTGATATGGGCTTGCCCGGATTTTTCTCAATGAAACGGGAGCAGGCTCGTGCTATTTCGTCCTGTCCGCCATAGTTTATTGCAAGTATGACGGTTATGCCGTCCATGGCACTCGTCTCTTGCTTTGTCTTTTCAAGGCTCTCCTGTGCTTCTTTTGGAAGCGATGCTATATCCCCCCTGAAAAGTATCCTTATGTTGTTCTCCTGATAGAATCTAATTTCTCCAGGAAGCTTCTTTGCAAGAAGACCCATAAGATAATCGACCTCCTGCTGAGGTCTTTTCCAGTTCTCTGTCGAGAACACATAGAGCGTGAGGTATTTAACCCCCATGTTCTTTGCCGCGACAATGACCCTTTTGCAGGCTTTCATGCCCTCCAGGTGTCCGGCAGCACGTGGCAACCGCCGTTGGGAGGCCCAACGACCGTTGCCATCCATAATTAGACCAAGGTGCATCAGACCTCCATGATCTCCTTTTCCTTCGCCGCTGCAATGTCGTTGATCTGGGCGATATGGGAATCGGTCATCTTCTGGAGTTTTGTCTCTCCATCCTTCTGCTCGTCCTCTGAGATCGTTCCAGCCTTCTGGAGTTTCTTTATCTCCTCCATTCCGTCACGTCTCACGTTGCGAACAGCGATCCTTGCGTTCTCTGCAAGGTTCTTTGCCTGCTTTGCAAGCTCCTTTCTCCTATCCTGAGTGAGAGGAGGGAAGTTGATTCTAAGAAGCTTTCCGTCGTTTGAAGGGTTGAGCCCAAGGTCGCTCTTCTGGATCGCCTTCTCTATGACGCTGAGAAGAGACTTGTCCCATGGTTGTATGACAACGAGCCTTGCTTCTGGAACGGATACTGAAGCCACCTGGTTGAGGGGTGTCTCCTGTCCATAGTAGTCCACTTTGACCTTGTCGAAGATGGATGCAGATGCTCTGCCTGTTCTAAGTGAGAGATATTCCGCGTTGAGGGATGCTACGCTCTTTCCCATCTTGTCTTCGCAATTTGAAAGTACCTGCTGCATTTCGAACTCCTGTTGTTCGTTTTTCACTGTAGAAACTCTTGTAGTTTCCTTTCCATGTTTTTCAAAACACAAAGGCCGCTCCTGTAGGTGGAACGGCCTTTGACTTGATGCTGTAATCAAGCACCTGCGAGGAAGCGCTCGTAACCAACGATCTCAACGTCTGAGCCATGCTCCTTGTTGAACTTGGCATAGAGCTGCTTGACGGAAAGTCCGTCGTCGTTGCTGATCTGGAAGATCTGATCCATGAGGCAGATCTCCGCATAGTGCTTTGCAAGCTTGCCTCTGACGATTCCCTCAAGGACCTTCTCTGGCTTGTCCATCTTGGAGACCTGTGCCTTGAAGATGTCAAGCTGCTCGTCCTCATAGTCCTTTGGAACGCAGGAGTCGTTGAGGTACATTGGAGCTGCTGCACAGACATGCATTGCAGTGTTGAATGCAAGGGTCTGGAAATCTTCGTTCTTGAAGATTGCGCTGTCGGATGCCTTGAACTGCACGAGGACGCCAATGTTGCCGTCTGCGTGGCTGTAGCCCATGACGTAGTTGTTTGCAGGGATGTCAAGGACTACCATCTTCTTGATCTTCATGTTTTCGTTGATGGTTGCAATGAGCTTCTTGACGAGGTCTTCCATGTCCTCTGTTGGCTGTGTGTAGCCCTTCTCGATGGCCAGGTTGCAGATGTCTTCACCAAGCTTCTTGAACTCGGAGTTGCGTGCAACGAAGTCTGTCTCGCAGGAGACATCGACCATGACTGCCTTCTTGTCTGTGATGACGTATGTGACTCTTCCGTTGTCTGTTGCGCGGTCTACACGCTTCTCGACTGCCGCCAGTCCAACCTTCTTGAGGTACTCCTCTGCCTTGGCGAAATCACCGTCGCTTGACTGAAGTGCCTTCTTGCAGTCCATGATGCCGGCATGTGTCAGCTCACGAAGCTGTTTGATCATATCCATTGTGATTTCCATAGATTACTCCTCGTCCTTTGTCTCGTTCTCTTCCGAACCCTGAGCGTCCTTGTCAACGACCGCGTTGCCTTCTGCTTCAAGGGCTGCCGCCTCTTCCTCGTTTGCAGGGAGGGACTCGATGATCTGGATTCCAACCTCGTTGTCTGCATCGATGACTGCATTGGCGATGATCTCAACGAACAGGCTGATTGCTCTGATTGCGTCGTCGTTGCCAGGGATTGGGTATGTGATGTCGGTTGGGTCGCAGTTCGTGTCGACTACTGCAACTACTGGGATTCCAAGGCGCTTTGCCTCTGCAACTGCAATGGCTTCCTTCCTTGTATCGATCACGAAGATGATTCCAGGAAGCTCTGTCATGTCCTTGATACCGCCAAGGTTCTTCTCAAGCTTTGTCTTCTGCTTTGTAAGAAGAGCGACTTCCTTCTTTGTAAGGCTCTCGAATGTTCCGTCAACGGACATCTTCTCGATCTTCTTGAGTGTTGCGATTGACTTCTTGATTGTTGCGAAGTTGGTAAGCATGCCGCCCAACCAACGGTTGTTGACATAAGGCATTCCACAGCGCTTTGCCTCTGTTTCGATGGCCTGCTGTGCCTGCTTCTTCGTTCCTACGAAAAGAACTGTCTTGTTCTGCTTGACCTGTGCGCGGACGGCCTCGTATGCCTCAACGATGCATGCTGTCGTCTTCTGAAGGTCGATGATGTGGATTCCATTTCTCTCTGAGAAAATGAAACTGGCCATCTTTGGATTCCATCTCTTTGTCTGATGACCAAAATGAACGCCTGCTTCGAGCAGACTCTTCATTGTTACTACTGCCATGTGAATGACTCCTATTCGTGACGGCCTAAACCGCCCCCTTCAACTATTTCTCACCTAGACCGATACCTTTGTGCACCTTCGTGCCGGGATTTCCTCAAGGCGGATATTCTGCTTTGCGCCAACGACGCGTACACAGTGCCTTCATTCTGTCAGAAATGCGCGAAATTAGCAAGGGGTTTGCGATGTGCTGTAGCGAATGTACTGGCAAAGTGCTGGTGTGATGCATATGCATCTGTTTGATCTTGGGGAGAAGTAGGGTGTTGACGGGCGTTGTGTGGCGGAGTATGGCGCATCAGGGCGTACCAAGGCGCATGACGGCGGACTACGGCGCACTAGGACGCATTACGATTCGTTGAACTGCACGTATATCAACAACAGCTTAACGCACATCACGGACTACACGCACTGCACGCACCAAAACGGACTGTTTTGGGACTTTCTCTTGGAAATTGTAAGCTTTTTGTAGCGATGGTGAGCTTGGTGAGTGTGGTGGGTTGGTAAGCATGGTGAGCATTGTGAGTGTGGTGAGCATGGTGAGCAACTACAGGGTTTGTAGAAAGTGCTGAAAACATTACGCTGAACATTGCCTAAACTTTTGATAAGGAATGTGTCCTATGCCATAATGTAGGTGGCACTGCCGTGAAACGGTGGACGGTTCGACCTCTCAAATATTCATGATTGGATATCGGGGAGGGTTCCTCTCCGATTCTTCGAAAGACGGATGGGGAGGTGATGCTCATGAGCGACTATGAGATGCTTATGGTTGTGATTGCAATCATTGGCTTGGTAATAGCAGCACGAAATAGCAAAAACTAACCGCCCAACTGACACTCCAAATCTTTGTTGGACGGTTAAGTCGAACTTAAGTAAGTGAGAGGTCGGCCGTCTATCGGCAGTGCCTCTTTACGTTTGAAGTATCTCAAAAAGAAATATCGACTGTCAAGTTTTAAATGTGAAAAGGTTGACAATATGCGGGGGGGGGTAGACTGACGCAGTCAGTTGGGGAGAAAAATCATACCCCACTGTCAAAGGGGTAGATAATGAGAAAGAACGTTTTGATTGTCGCTCTCGTGCTATTGCTGGCTCTTGTCAGCTGTGCAGAGCACGAATGCACTTGGGATGCAGGCGAAGTCACACTTAAGCCAACATGTACGGAAGAAGGTGAAATGACATACACCTGCACAGGCTGTGGTGCAACTAAGACAGAGACCATTGCTGCTTTGGGACACAAGTGGGATGGTGGTGAGACCACGACGAAAGCCTCCTGTGAGAAAGAAGGTATAAAGACCTTCACGTGTACTGTTTGTGATGCAACACGCACTGAAGCCATTGAAAAGGTTGCCCACGACCTTGGTGAAGAATACAAGTGCAGTATGTGCAGGAACTATTTCTATCCATCTGTCGAAGTCATGAACGAAAAAGCCAAGAGAGAAGATGTCATGAAAAAGACTGTTACTGTAGTTGTTGGAAAACAGGGATTCAAAGAGAATACATACTTCGAGCATAGCTCCGGTCTGGGAAATAACATCAAATCCTTCTTCATTGGAAATACGAATCTCAACTGGTACAATTCACCAGCCTTGACGGATGATGAGAAAGCAACGTTCGTTTTCAAGGACGGCGAAATCACGACTGATTCGACTGGGTATAAGGATATAGACAATCACTCTGACGACAAAGTCTATATGCTTCTTCCTGCAGGTTGCGATGTCGTTTTTGAGAACGTCGTTTTCAATGGTTCCGTGTGTTTTGATGTGCAGATGTTCACTGCTGCATGGAAGGTATTGGGTAGCATTACTTTCAAGAACTGTGTTTTCAATGGAATAATCATTGGTTCATGTCCTGCAGATGAAATCGTCTTCGATGGTTGTACATTCAATGACTATGCAAATAGCGTGGATGCCAACAACTCCAATCCAATTTGGATGAGGCCAACCGTTGGGTCCTGGCCTGCAGAAAAAACTCCTCATGTCAGTATGCACACCATTGTATTCAAAAACAACAAGGTCTTCAGTTCCAGACCAGTTAAATTTGAAAGGTTTGGTGCCAAATGTACGGAGGAATACAACCCTCAAATTGAAGTTTTCGACAACTACTTTGACATTTCAAAAGAAAATGATGCAAATGAGAAAGGAAAGCTAAAGAATGTTGGTCTTTACATTGGAAGAGACTCTGCCGATATTTCGTTTACTCTGAAAGATGATGGCAATACAAAATCAGATGGAACGACTGCTCTATATACCTTTGTTGTTGAAGGAATCGAATCTGGAACAAAGATTCTTGATAGAGACGGTAATCCAAAGACTCTTGAGTACGTAACTTGGAAGACCAATACCGTTAAGACTCTCGAATCAAAATAGTTTGAAGGTGTCTTCCTTTCAAAAAGGGCTGTGGTTTGTGCTACAGCCCTTTTCGTTTTAATAACATTTCAAAGTCCAAGATGGCCGTCATCCAAAGGGTAGTCGAAGCCTGTGAAGGCCTTGAACTGGAGCTTTCCTTGTGAGAGCAGCATGTCAAGGCCGTGGATTACATTGCATCCGGCATCCGAAGCCCTCTTTAGAAATGCGGTTTCATGTGGGCGATATACCATGTCGCAGACGATTTCGTCACCGTCGAATTCCAGCGAAGGCACTGCATCTACAAAGGGTTCATCCATTCCAGCGGAAGAGGCCTGCACTATGAGCTGGGATGTCCCGCGGTAGGAGCCTGCATCATCAAGAGAACCAAAGGATGAGCCTGTCTCCAATGCGAGCCTTCGTGCATTCGCAACCGTCCTGTTGAGGATCGTCACGGAGATGCCTTTGTTCCTAAGCGCCCATACGACGGCTCTTGCCGCACCGCCTGCGCCAATCACTATTGCAGATTGTATTCGTCCTCTTGAAAGGGGCTCGGAGATAAGGGATAGGAATCCGTAGTAGTCCGTGTTGCTCCCGTTCCAACTTCCATGTTCCCGTACGACTGTGTTGCAGGCTCCAAGTTGTTTGACCTCCCTAGGAATCCTCGAAAGATAGGGGATCACCGCCATTTTGTGGGGGACGGTAACAGAGAAACCTCTTATTCCAATCATGTCTGCGAATGCAAAGAAAGAGCGCACGTCATCGACATTGAATGGAACGTAGACTGCGTTGTATCCAAGTTTATGGAAGCCTTGGTTGTGTATTGCAGGTGATATGCTGTGTCCAACAGGTTTGCCGACGACACCGTACACCCTTGTGGCTGCATCAATTTCGTGCGCTCTATAAAGCTCTGCCAAGGTCTTTGGAGAGGGGAGGCCCACTCCAGAGGGGTCTTCTGCAGCGCAGAATGTAATGCAGGAACCCAACTTCTTGTAAAGGATTCTGGATGGCAGACCGTATTCTCCCATTCCAATGAGAATCTTGTCATCTATGTGAGACAATTGGACTGACAGCTTGAACAGCTTGGTCAGATCCTTCACACCATCTACTCTGACCGCTATCTTTGGAATGTCTCCTTTGGAGGCTATCCTCGTTGCCTTGAGCGACAGGTTGTCTGGAAAGCCTTCCATGAAATGCATTGAGCGGATTATAGGTATGCCACGGCTCTTGGCATATGCCTCAAGTGAAGGCTTTCTGACATCGGCCTCCATGTCTATGTATGAAAAGTCTCCTTGGAAGACCCTCGCAAGTACGGCCAGGCGTCTGCGCTCGGTTACATCTAAAAATCCACCATCCTCTTTTCTTCTGAATGTGAGTATCACAGGTTTGTCAACGGTTGACGGGAATACCGTGGCTTCTTCCAGTTCGGATTCGTCCAATATGTCCAAAGTATCCAATCGCAGTTCAAGAACATGTACGTATTGTGCGTTTTCCTCGAATATGGTTCTGTTTTGGGCCATTGTTCGACCGTTGAGTGTCAGACAAAGCATTCAAGCCTCCTTTACGACGCCATTTGCATATCCTTGATGAATCATCGTGACCTATGGTAGAGTATCATAGGTTTTTTGTTGTTACTAGAACATATTTCAGGCTGGAATGGAAACCTTGGAGGCTACTCCAAAAACCAGTCGTTTGGATATAGCTATGGGAATTCTTCAGGTTCAGAACATAAGTCTCTCATTTGGAGACCGCAACATACTTTCAAATGTATCCCTCACCCTTGGCGAACATGCCAGGGCCGCCCTTGCAGGTGGAAACGGTGAGGGCAAGACGACTCTAATGAAGATTATCGCAGGTATAATGCCTTGCGACGGCGGAAAGATAACACGTACAAAGGGTATGAGGGTCTCATATCTCCCACAGAGCGACATAGTCTTCAGGGAAGGGTCCGTGTATGATGAGATAGAGAAGGGGTTCTCCCGTTTCCAGACAAATCTGGAAAGACAGCATGAAATAGAAAGGCAGCTTGCTGGGGTGGAATCGAACGAGGATTCGGACAATCCTTCCTCAAGGTCCTCGAACGAGTCCCTCTTGCTGGAGCTCAACGAGCTTCAGGAAAGCCTTCTTGACAGCTCCTACTATGACAGAGAGGCAATGATATTCTCCGTGGCAAAGGGTCTGGGTTTCTCCCAGACTGACATGAAACGTCCCTGCAAGGAGTTCTCAGGTGGGTACCAGATGCGCATAGCCCTTGCAAAGGTGCTTTGCGAAGAGCCTGACCTGATGATGCTTGACGAGCCTACCAACTATTTGGACATAGAGGCCCGTACCTGGCTCAAGGAGTTCCTCAAGGGATACAAGGGTTCCCTGTTCTTAGTGTGCCATGACAAAGGCTTCCTGGACGATACCGTGAATGAGGTCTATGAACTCTTTCGTGGGAAGCTCACGCGATACAGTGGAAACTATACCTTCTATGAAAACCAGAGAAGGCTCGAGATCGAACAGCTTGAGGCTGCATACAAAAAGCAGCAGGCGGAGATTGAGCGTACCGAGCAGTTCATAGAGCGCTTCAGGTACAAGGCGACCAAGAGCCGTCAGGTGCAAAGCCGCATAAAGCAGCTTGAAAAGATCGAACCAGTTGTGGTCCCTTCACACCTGAAAAAGCTCCAGTTTTCGTTTCCAGAACCGCCACACAGCCCAAACGATGTCGTAGTGGTTGAGGATATGACGAAAAAATATGGGGAGCAGGTTGTTTTCAGCCATTTCGATATGCTCGTGCCAAAGGGGCAGCGTCTTGCTGTCACTGGCCACAACGGCATTGGAAAAAGCACCTTGCTTAGGATCATAGCCCAGAAGGATTCCGATTTCACTGGCGTTGCTCGGCTTGGTGCGGGAGTCAAGGTTGGCTACTACGCACAGGATACTCAGGATTCCTTGGACATGGAAGGTTCTGTGTTCTCAGAGGTCCAGTCGTTCGGTACGGAGGCATCCATACGCAATGCCTTGGGTTCATTCCTGTTCTCGGGGGATGATATCTACAAGAAGATAAGCGTGCTTTCTGGAGGGGAGAGGTCCCGTCTTGCACTGTTGAAGATCCTGCTGCAGCCAGCGAACCTTCTGATTCTTGACGAACCAACAAACCACCTTGACATAAACTCGAAGGATATGCTTCTCAAGGCACTGGAGGACTACAAAGGCACCATAATCTTCGTAAGCCACGATGCATACTTCATAAAGGCCCTTGCCAACAAGATATTGTACCTTTCTGCCGATGCGCCTGAGTTCTTCAACGGTGACTACGACTACTTCGAGTGGAAGATGGATCAGCGACTTGGCCTTGAGCCGTCAAAGCAATCTCCTTCAAGGGACATGGCTGCTGCCAAAACCCCTTCTACTACCTCACGACAGGACCAAAAATCCAGCATAGAACAGCTAAGGGACTACGTGGTGGAGCAGAAGGCCATGTATGCAAGGACTCCATCGACACCAGAGGACAGGGCAGAGGCCAACAGACGACGCAACCGCAGAAACAAACTTAAGGCCAACCTCAAGGAGCTTTTGGAAAAGACCGATTCCCTTGAACTCAGGATATCTGAGGTAAAGGCGCTTATGAACCTCCATGAAAACTACAGCGACGCATCCAAGATAGGGGAGCTTGCAAAGAAGCTGGGGGATCTTGAGTCTCAAAAGGAAGAGACAGAGCTTGAGTGGATTTCAAAGAGCGAAGAGTACGAAAGCGAGTTTGGACAGGACGAGTAGCCTCAGTGGTCGCCCATACGCTTGGAACAATCAGCCAAGACGGAAGATCTGACCTACATGCCTATACGCTTCGCATAAACGTGACTTGGAATATCGTCCCAACTGGTATTGTGCGTATGTTCCCTTCTGGAAGGACCGCCACTTTCAAAAAGGCCTTTGCTCCGCTGCCCTGTATTTCCAACGGCACAGCAAGTATTTCCTCATCAAGAAGCTCCAACTTCAAAGGCACGGGGTTTGGATTGGACTTGCGTCCAATGGCTTTCTTTATGAGGGTGAGCTTTGCATTGAAATCGAGCCCTCCTGCCGTTGGAAGCTTTTCGTACTTGAATGCCCTCCCAATCTGGTTTGTGGATATGATTCGCTTTGAGTCTATGAGGTTCTTAAGCTCCTGTGTCAGACAACCTTTTGCGTTTGCGTCTTCTATGAGCATCTTTTTGACATCGTCCCATGAAGGAGCATTCACCTCCATGGTTTTTTCAGTTGACCTTTTCTCGTACTTGATGCCGTGCCAATGGAAAACACTTGGATTGAGGTGACCGTCGTGCATGTTTTCGCAAATGGGAGAGGGAAGATCATCTAGATCCAAGGCCTTTGAGAGTACTCGACCCCACTGGTTCTCCGTAGAGCGTTTCATTAGAAATACTCCGTCTCCAATTTCTTCTAGAACGTTTTTCCTGAGGTCTGGAAGTTCATTGACAAGAAATGAGACCTCATTCGTGCATTTCAACACTACTCCGTCATAGACCTTTACTCGTGAAACGGCTTTTTCCCATTGTTCCAGAACTGCATTGGTTTTTGGATCCTTGAGATATCCTTCTATCTCGTTCGTTGTGACTTCAAACCCCAAGGCTCTGGAGAAGCTGGTTTTCGTGATGGCGTAGACGATGAGCTTGTCGCATTTCTGGACATCTGCAAAAAGGTATAGGATGTCGTGTTCATCTGGTATCCCGTAGTAGGAGACCATAAAATCAGAGTCTATCGTAAGGGTCGACATCTTCAAAGGAGGCCCAACGACGGCTTCGTTGAAGCTCACTTCACAGTCCGTACCGGTATTGACTGCATTCAAAAGGCCCAAGGCCTCCAAATCCTGTATGAAGCCTTCCGGAGCGGCGCCTCCCATTGTGGAGGACACGATGTCATTGAACATTTTCCCCTTCATTGGAAATTCCATGAGAACCGGCAATGCCTTTGCAATGGCCTTTTCAAGTTCAGAGCCGTACCACACCCCCATGGCGGAAAGGCAGATGTCAATTGTTGGTAGGTTGAAAAGCTTCCTGCACACGTGTCTGTCCAAACTCAGGCGGGAGCCGTTCCATTGGATTGCCTCCGATTCCATTGCCATCCTTCTGATGAGCTCGAACATTCGCATTGCCTTTTGTTCTTCGAACTGAGGGAACACTTCCTGCAGTTTTCCGCTTTTGTAGAAATGGTGCAGGTTCGCTTCCCTTTGCGGAACGGAGCCGTTTGTCAGTATGTTCAAAACGGCTCTAAGAACGTTGGAATCCACATAAGGGTTTTCGATTTCTGCTTCTTTGCAGCTTTCCCTTTCGAATCCTTCTCTCCCAATGCTCTTTATATCATCTTCCAAAAGAGGATTCACTACATAGCCTTCATTGGTTTTGAAGAGAAGAAGTCTGTCGCATAGGTTTCCAAGTTCAAGCACAAGGACATAGTGGTTGGCATTACTGCAGAAAGCCTCGATCTGTTGGATATTGGTTTCAGCCATGAGCGAGACGAATCGAAGGATCGTCCTCTCCTGGTCATCTATGGATGAGATTATATTGCTTCTGTTCTCTCCGTTCATGAAGAACGAAAGGATGCTTCCATTGAGGGTTTGCTTGTTGAACGGTGTTGGTATGGCTCCAAGTAGGCTTGAGGCAATGTGGAAGTAGTAATCCTCATCCAAAGAGGACAAGCGGTTCAAAAAGCAATTGGTCTTGTTTGTTTGGCTTATTCCTGCATTCTCCATGTTGCTTTCTTCAACCATTCCTAGACTTCCTCCACCACGTAGTGGTAACCCTGTTCAACAAGGAACTTTTGCCTGTTTGCAGAGAACTCCTCTTCAACAGTGTATTTGCTTACGAGAGAGTAGAAGAAGCAGGGATTGCGCTTTGGACGAAGAATCCTTCCTAGCCTTTGGGCTTCTTCCTGTCTTGAACCAAAGGTTCCTGAGATTTGGATGGCAACCGATGCATCCGGCAGGTCTATTGCAAAGTTGGCCACCTTGGAGACTATTATGACTTTGTCCAAGCCTTCCTTGAAACGCCCGTACAGTTCGTCTCGCTTTGAGTTTGATGTGCTTCCAGTTATCATGGGAAAGCCCAGTCTTTTCTGAAGATCCTTGAGCTGGTCCAAATACTGTCCAATTATGAGGATGCTCTCGCCTTTGTGCTTTTCAAGCAGACTGTCTATTACAGTGTTCTTGGCTTCGTTTGTGCTTGCAATCCTGTATTTCTCCCGTCTGTTTGCAATGGCATAGGGAAGGGCCAGATCTTCTTTGAGAGGGACCTTCACCTCCACGCAGTAGGCGCTTGCAATCCATCCTTTCTGCGAAAGGTCCGTCCAAGGGATGTCGAACCTTTTGGGACCAACGAGGCTGAACACGTCGTCCTCTTTGCCATCCTCACGTATTAGGGTTGCCGTAAGGCCTGCACGGTATACTGATTGCAGCTCAGCCGTTATCTTGAACACCGGAGCTGGAAGCATATGGACTTCATCGTATATGACAAGTCCCCAGTTGCCCGCCTCTACGATCTTCATGTGCTCGAAATCGCCATCTTTGCTGGCCCTATATGTCAGGACCTGATATGTGCACACCGTTATTGGTTTTATCTCCTTCTTCTCTCCAGAGTACTCTCCTATCATGTCTTCAGTAATGTTTGTCTTGGACTTTATCTCGTTTATCCACTGATGGACGGCCACGACGTTTGGGCATAGAACCAGCGTCCTTGTCTGCAAAGCCTCCATGATTTTAATTCCAACAACCGTTTTTCCGCTTCCGCATGGCATGACTATTGTTCCATACCCAGTTCCAGGTCCAAGGTCTCCAAGTAGGGAGTCCACTGCGTTTTTCTGATAGTCTCTCAGCTCACAGGACATCGTTATTGGTATGTTCTCTGATTTAACAAGAGGAATCCTGTCATCGACGGGGTATCCAAGCTTTATAAGTGCAAGCTTGATTTCTCCTCTGTTGTATCTGTGGATTCTAAAGCTGTTTGTCTTGCAGCCAAAGGTTGGAATCAGCAGCTTGGACACCTTTTGGTTGGCTTGTATCGCCTTTGCAATGAATGGATCCGTGACTTCCAGTTCATAATAGCCGTCATCTTTGCATGGCCCGAGTATGAGCTTTCCAAACCTGGAGGAGACATCCTGGATGTAGTTCTCAACCGTCTGAGGGACTGCGAACTTCGACCAATGGCCAAGGCGCTTTAGGATGTCGTCTGTGTCCAAGCCGGCGCTCTTTGCATTCCACAGAGATATTGCGCTTATTGCGTATGTGTGGATGTGTTCCGGGGCCTTCACAAGCTCAGAGAAGGCTATTATCTCGTCCCTGCATGAATTTGCAGCAGGGGAGTGTACGTCAAGGAGCATGGTCCTGTCGCTCTGCACTATGAGTGGAAGGTCGTGGTTGTTGGTCTCTTCCATGATCACCTCCCTGTCCTTGCATACAACTGGTCGAGCACCGCTATGGCCGTCATTGACTCCACCACGGGCCCAATTCTAAGGCAAATGCATACATCATGCCTGCCTTGTATCGAGACTTCGCACATTCCACCATCACGGGTCTTCATCGTTTGGGGCTTTGCAATGGACGGGGTTGGTTTGACCGCAACTTTGAAACCGATGTCGTTGCCATCGCTTATTCCTCCCAGTATCCCTCCCGCATTGCATGCAAGGTTGCTTTCGCTGCCATACATGCCATCGCTTGAGAATCCGCTTCCAAACTCTATTCCCTTTACAGCTCCAATGGACATAACAGCGTGCGCTATGAATGCATCGAGCTTGTCGAACACTGGTTCTCCTATGCCTTTGGGAAGCCCCCTTACAGTACACTCCAAAGTCCCTCCAACGCTTTCGCCTTTGCTCTTGGCTTCTTCTAGGACTTCATCGAAGTTATCTTTTTGTCCATGTATGGAGATGATTCTGGATTCTATGGCAATTCCTTTGGATTCAAGTATCTGCTTTGCAATGGCACCTGCCGCCACGCGGGCTGCGGTCTCCCTTCCGCTTGCACGGCCGCCTCCTCTGTAGTCCCGTATTCCATAGCGCGCTTCATATGTTTCGTCTGCATGGCCGGGACGATACACGTCCTTGAGACCTTCATAGTCATTGGAATGATGGTCCTCGTTGTGTATCAGCATTGCAATTGGGGTCCCCGTGGTACGTCCTTCGATGACTCCGCTTACGATTTCAATATGGTCCTGTTCCTTCCTTTGGCTTGAGAACACGTTCTGCGCAGGACGTCTGCGGTCAAGTTCCTTTTGGATTCTTCCAATGTCCAATGGAAAGTTCGATTCTACTCCGTCTACGACGACCCCAATCATTGGACCGTGCGACTCTCCAAACGTGGTTATGCGGAAAAAAGAACCAAAGGTGTTTGACATCGTCTCTCCCGTACAAAGGAGGATTCATGTTAGGATTCCGTGAGCATCCTGCATATCGTTTCGACAGCTTCTTCCTTCATACAATTGGACAATTGTACCACATAATCTGCAAAACAAGAATAGATTTCGTTTCTTCTCGCATATAGCTCATGGAACCGCCGTTTTGCATCGCTTACATTCAGGTATGCTGGAAGTCCATTTGCTTCCATTCTTTCAATCAAAACATGCTCTGGTTGCTGAAGGTATACAAGAATTCCGTTTGCTTTTGCCATTTCTAGGACATTGTAGGCATTGCAGGCACCGCCTCCAAGAGAGACAATAGTAGTGTTGTCCTTGGCTTTGCACTGATTGATGATTGACTGCATTGCAAGCGATTCCTCTTGCCTGAAAGCTGTCTCTCCTAGTTCATTGAACAATTCACGGCATGACTTGCTTTGGGGGTTTCTCTTGATGATTTCATCGTCGCAGTCGATCCATCTGCATCCTATGCGGTTTGCAACGGCATTTGCAATCGTCGTCTTTCCACAGCTCTTGAGACCGCAGAGGAACACGGTTCTGTGTTCTTTCTTGGTGTTGTCTTCAATCCTCATTGTCGTCAGGCCTATGGATGCGTTGTGTATGTGTGGGCTCAAAGACATCGGTCTTATGGGAAGGGATTGCCTTTCTGGTCTGTTGGGCCCTTGCTTCTTCCCGTGGTATATGCGTGGTATCCGTTCGTTTTGCTACCACGTAGTCAGAGTCGTCGTCTCCTGATTGCCAAAACGCCTTTGGCGCGGTTTTGTCTCTGATGAACAGCGCCTCTGCAAGGTTCCTCTTGTCCTTTACCGCCTGCACGGAGCTTGGATTGAGGGCTGCGCGGAAGACTACTATGTCAATGAGCCATATGAAGGATGCTCCAAGAAAGAAGACCGACAGTGCCTTTGAGAACACCTTCGTGGTGGTGTCGACGTTTGTGGATGTCTGGGCCAGCAGACATAGTGCAGAACCTGCAAGGAATATTAGCGTTAGGAGCACCGGCACGATCCAAACTGCACCTTTTCTGGAGAATATGAACTTGAGGCACATGAGAAGGCACACGAAATCAATTACTAACGATAGCAGCGGGTATACGAAATCTGGCATATTCCTCCTCAAACCTCCTCTTGTATGGTATGATATCATGTAAACGAGGATGAGAGAATACTATGAATTTCAAAAACCAGTTGTCAGACGACGTATTGCTCCAGCGTGTCAAAAGCCGCACCGCAGACGATGTGCGTTCTCCGTACTATAGGGATACGACGGCGATAATCCACAGCTCCCCGTTCAGGAGGCTCAAGCACAAGACTCAGGTCTTCTTTGCTCCAAGCAACGACCATATATGCACGAGGATGGAGCATGTTCTTCATGTTGCATCCATTGCCACTGCAATCTGCAGGGCCATGGGGCTGAACGATGAGATGGCATGGGCCATTGGAGTGGGGCATGACCTTGGGCATACTCCATTTGGACACATAGGGGAGTTCATCCTTTCAGACATGATGAAGGAGAAAGGGTTTGGAGGTTTTGAGCACGAGATAAACAGCCTTAGAGTCGTTGATTTCTTCTCTCATCTCAATTTGACGTATGCCGTGCGTGATGGCATCGTGAGCCACTGCGGAGAGCATTTCATCAGGACGTTGGCCCCTGATTTCACGATAAAGGACCTTGATGTCGTGAAGACGAAAAAGGGCATTCTCCCTGCAACTTGGGAGGGGTGTGTCGTGAGGTTCTCCGATCAGATCGCATACCTTGGGCGGGACTTCGAAGATGCATCCCGCTTGGGCATAGTGAAGAAAGAGGATTTGCCTGATATATGCACGAAGGTGCTTGGCTCCACAAACGGAGAGATAATCAACACCTTAGTGGAGGACATAATCACGAACTCGGAGAGGGAGGGGGTGATTGGGTTCAGCCCTGAAATCTACGAAGCAATGCGCACCATGAAGGATTTCAACTATCAGTACATATACAAATCACCAATGCTTGGTGGCTACGAGAAATACTTCATGCGTCTCATAAAGCTCATATACGACTACCTGTCAGGTCTTTTGGAGAAGAATGGATTCGATGGAAATCTCTATATGCAGGAAGGAAATATGCTCAGCGCTGGTTTCTTCAACTATGTCATGGAGAAAAAGGATGCATACATGGAGCATGACGGCAGCCTTGACAGGATCGTGTTCGACTACATTGCAGGTATGAGCGACAACTTCTGCATAGACTGCGGCAACGAGATCCTGCGTCCTGAGCACTTGAACGAGTCCATAGAGAGATCCCTTACCGGTAAGTGGTTCGATGTCGCCAAGCCGTGAGGGTTTTTGTTTGTGCGTGGACGGCCTTCAGTTGGAGGATTTGGCCAGGCTCTCGATCTCCTTTATGAACTGCTCCACGTCGTTGAATGCCCTGTAGACGGATGCAAACCTGATGTACGCAACGGCATCGACCTTGTAGAGCTGCCTTAGTGTCTCCTCTCCAATTGCGGTGCTCGTTATCTCATGGCGAGACCCTGCCTGGATCTTTATGGCTTCCTCTATGTTCTGTATGAGGTTGTCTATCGTCTCCTGGTCTATGTTGCGTTTGTCCGTGCAAATGCGGATTCCGCGCTCTATCTTAGCTATATCGAACGGTTGGAGATCCCCGTTTCTCTTTATTACCGTTATGGGCTTGTCCTCGACCCTTTCGTAGCTGGTGAAGCGGTATCCGCACTTGAGGCAGACCCTGCGTCTTCTCATTGCGCTTCCATTGTTCGTGGTCCTTGTCTCAAGGACTTTGTCTTCCATTTCACCGCATGCTGGGCATCTCATATTCCATACTTCCTTCAGGCAATTTCTTAGTCAACTTTTATAGGCAACTCTTTTTGCAGCTTTTTGAGGCACATGGGAGAGTACTACAAATGCCGCTCTAGTGTCTAGATTGTTTGTAAATCTTTTGGTTAAGGTTGTTTTTGACACTAGAAACGATGGATTTCAAATGAACTTGGGCTTTTCACAATGCTCACCACACTCACCATCACTACGAATCGCTCAATTCTCTACATTTTCCAGAATGCAAACGTCTTCAAAAGTCGTAAGCGCCACAACCGCCATAACCGCCAGGTTCATGAGTTCATCAAGCGGTCGTTTATACAACACTTTGTATTTTTATTCAAAACAATGTTGCAAAAAAGTGCAAAAATGTTTATAAAATAACGTTATGTAAGTTTGCGTCGTTCAAGGCGTTTCTGGAGGAGCGTTATGGCTGAATCTGTTAGCAAAAAAGTTAGGGAAATTGTTGATAGAACACCGTTTTTGCGCGATGTTCTCAGAAAGGGCTTTCTGAATTATACGAACTTCACGGAAAGCATCATCGATGAAGTGGCCCAGTCGTGCAACAAGGAAGTCAAGGAGACCGCCGTCATAATGGCGCTTCGCCGCTATGCCACAGAGCTCAACAGAGCTGAAGGGCAGAAGAAAAACGACGGGGTAAGCTACACCATAGTCATGCACACGAACATAATCGACTACAACTACAGCAAGACTCCTGAGCTCATACAGCAGCTTGGAACGCTGTACGAACTTGCCGGTCGCAATGGAGGGAACGACTTCCTCAACATAATCCTTGGTTCAAGCGAAGTCACCATAGCAGCATCTGAAAAGCTTATTCCTTGGATTGAGAAGACACTAAGTTCGTTCAAGACAACGTACAGACAGGATGACCTCGTGGCCGTGACCATGATCTTTGGCTCCAATTTCGTACAGACGCCTGGAATCGTCTATGAGGCTGCAAGAAGGCTTGCGTGGAACAGCATCAATGTGTACGAGATCGTCTCGACGGTTTCCGAGCTTACATTCGTCATAAAGAGGACGGACAGCTTCGAAGCCTACAGAGTGTTGCAGAATCTACAGGGAAAGAAATGACCAACACACTCCTATGGTTCGTGATGATGGCGGTGAACTTCGCCTTCATCATGTTTGCATTCCGCAAATGGGGTAGGATAGGGCTGCTTGTCTGGATACCAATCAGCTGCATTGTAGCCAACATACAGGTCACCAAGAACGTCATACTCTTTGGATTCGAAGCCACGCTTGGCAACATAGTCTACTCAACGAGCTTTCTTGCAACCGACATGCTCAGTGAGTTCTATAAGAAGGAGGACGCAAAGCAGGCTGTGGGCTTTGGATTCTTCGCACTCGTTGCCATGACGGTTCTAATGCAGCTTGCAATCCTCTTCGTGCCATCCCAAGCCGATATCGCAGACCCTAGCCTTAATCAGATCTTTGGCCTTATGCCACGCATAGCCGTAGGGTCGCTCATAGCATATCTTTTGAGCAATTACCATGATGTATGGGCGTATGCATTCTGGAGGAAGAGGACCCAAGGCAGGCACCTTTGGATAAGGAACAATTTCAGTACATTCGTGAGCCAGCTCATAGATACTCTTGTGTTCACCTTCATTGCCTTCTATGGAGTATACGGAACAAACGTACTCATACAGATAATGGCATCCACGTTCCTTCTCAAATGGATTGTAGCCATTGCCGATACTTCGATGATCTATCTTGCAAGGTATTGGGTGAAAAAAGGCATTATCAAGGACGTGGTAGACTATCGTTTCGACTAAGGATTGCTGAAGATTCAGAGAAGCCTCAGACCAACTAAATCAATCTAAAGGTCCTTTCCATGTATTCAAGACAGGAATGGTTCCCTACAAGGATGGGCTTTGCAAAGCGTCTGCGCTCGACTAGAAGCGCATCGTCGTAAACCACAGGAGCCCCATCTATATACGCAACTTCCAAGCCCAGCTTGAGGGCCAAGGCATGGGGAGCTGCAACGTCCCATACATAGCATTTGGTCGTAAGACATGCATCTATGTTGGAGAAAGCGAATGGCGCTGTCATGTGGAGGATTCCGCTGCCGAATACGCGCAGTTTGCCTGAAAAACCACCAAGATCCACGTGGTTCAGAATATCGGAACCGGCTGTCATCTGCCTTGGTTCGTCATAATGCTCCAAAGGTTTCCAGAGTTTGCCGTTCATGTAGACATCGGTCTTGTTGGGAATGCTGCAGAAGAACATGTCGTCCTCGCCAATGCCAAAGCGTGGAGCGTAGACGACTCCTCCGCAGGGTTTTCTTGAAGAGTCAAGGATTCCAAGGGCTATGCACCATGACGGGAAGCCCTGGCTGTAGGCATCGGTTCCGTCTATGGGATCAAGTATGAAGGTAAGCGGTGCATTGTCGTCGAACGAGTGGAGGTCTATCTCCTCTGTCACTATGTTGCATCCGGGGTAAAGCGTGCGAATGACGGGCAAAAGCGCATTTGACACTGCAAGGTCTGTCTCTGTAAGGATTGACCCGTCTTCCTTGAACGAGCGGTGTATGAGCCTTTGGTTGCTGCGGGCGACCTTGCCGCATTGGAGGACTGCATCGCACAAACCAAAGAACGCCCTTGATTCGTCGTCAATGACTGCAAAGCCAAAGCTTTCGTTCGGCTGATTTGCGGTTATGTCAATCTTCGTGATTCTTTCGTCGTCCTTGGAGAGCGTCGTTTCCTGCATTTGCTTGAACTCCTTTGCCTGAACTTTTACTTGAGCTTTCACTTGAACTACATTGCTCATAATGGTACATTTTGCCAGTGATGCAGACGCTCCAATCGTACATCAAAAAGAGCGAAGGGTACAAGGCATTCTCTTCCAACAGGAAAGCGGACATCAAGGTCGAAGGGCTGGATGGTTTTCCGCTGTTTCAGTGCGTCCACATGATGGCCGGCGACATTGACGGCATAACTTGGCTCGTATGCCCTACGGACGAGATCGCCCGCCAGCTGTATTCAAATTCCAACCTTGTCCCTGCAGGCACAACGGTTCCCATATTCCTCCTTCCTGGAAGCGGACGTGTGCTATACAGCCAATGGGAGGGGACCTCCAAGGAGTACGAGCAACTGAGATGCCTAGGTTCCATAGGGGATTGCAGGCAGGCTCTTGTAATAACCTCCATTCGCACCGTGTGTTCTCCTCTCCCTGGAAAAGGTGCCGTTGATGTTGGAACCATAAAGCTCAAGGTCAACGATAGCATAGATACCATGGAGCTGGCCTCTCGTCTTGCACAGGGCAACTACTACCGCAGTGCCAACACCACCATGCCGGGGGAGTTCACCGTAAGAGGTGAGGTCTTTGACATATTCCCATACGGGGGCACCCAGCCGGTTCGAATCTACTTGGACTGGGACAAGATAGAACGTATATGCGTGTACGATCCGCTTTCCCAGCAGATATCCAAGCAGCTTGGGCACGTGGATGTGCAAATCCTCATGTCGTCGGACAGCCAACGGGTCATACCAAATGGAATCTCAGAGTTCATTGGCAAGACCGATTACATTGTGCTCTACGGCGACCGTCGTCTTGAGACGAGCTTCAAGAGCCTTGAGCTGGAAGCCAAAACCCTTTACCGAAAAGCATATCAACAGGACCGAGAGGCTTTGAGGCCAGACCAGATACTGTTCGATTTCCTATCGTTCGTTGGAGAGTGCCACGGCTCAATGACAGTGCTTGACCTCATGGGTCAGGACAAGGATGCATACAGGTTCGAGTTCGATGGTCCTCGTTCCTACTTTGGAAACTTCACCTATTTCAAGGAGGATCTAACCGGGCTTGAAGACGATGGTTGGGACATAGAAATCTTTGTATCGTCAGAGATACAAAAGAAGCGTCTTGAGCAGATGCTAAGCGACTTCTCCACTATAAAATACCATATTGGTGTACCTTCAAGCGGTTTTTCTATCCGTTCTAGGAAGTTTATCGTAATCTGTGAAAACGAGATCTTCGGACGCCGAAAACAGGTTGTAAAGACGTTGCAGCACACGCAGAGCAGCGCCATAGACAGCTTCGTGGAGCTCCATGAAGGGGACTTCGTCGTCCATGTGAACTATGGCATAGGACGCTTCCTTAAAATAGACCGTGTCCGAGACCGTGACTATATAAAGATACAGTTTGCAGACAAGGAGAACCTGTACGTTCCAATAGAGCAGGCCAACCTTGTACAACGCTACATAGGTTCTGCAGGCGAAGCTCCACGACTGGACAAGCTTGGCGGCACTGGTTGGGAGAACAAGAAATCCAAGGCCCGCAAGAGTGCAGAGGACCTCGCATCCCATCTCATACAGCTCTATGCAAGAAGACGCAACAGCAAGGGATTCCCCTTCGCAAAGGACAACGACTGGCAGCTCAAGTTCGAGGCTGAGTTCGAATTCGATGAAACCGAGGATCAGCTTACATGCATCCAGGACATAAAGGACGACATGGAAAGCCCTACGGTCATGGATCGTCTTATCTGCGGTGACGTAGGCTACGGGAAGACGGAGATTGCATTCCGTGCCGTTTTCAAAGCGGTCATGAGCGGCAAGCAGGTTGCATTCCTTGCCCCTACGACAATCCTTGCAGAGCAACACTATAGGAACTTCAAGGAGCGCCTGCATGAATTCCCTCTAAAGGTAGGACTTCTTAGCCGCATGGTCCCTGCCAAGGAGCAGAAGAAGACCTTGGCGGCCCTTGCAAGCGGACAGCTTGATGTCCTCTTTGGAACCCATAAGATCATCCAGAAGGATGTGGTGTTCAAGGACCTTGGGCTTTTGGTCGTTGACGAGGAGCAGCGCTTTGGAGTCAAGGACAAGGAAAGGATAAAGGAGCTCAAAGCCAACATAGACTGTTTGAGCCTTTCCGCAACTCCTATTCCTAGAACTCTTTACATGTCTTTGTTGAAGATTCGCGACATGAGCCTTCTTACGACTCCCCCAATATCTCGCAAACCAATAAAGACCATAATAGAGCAGTATGACCTTGACGAGGTGGAACGTGCAATAAGGTTTGAAGTGGAGCGTCATGGGCAGGTTTTCTATTTGCACAACCGCATAGAAAGCCTGGAGGAGGTTGCCTCCATGCTGCGACAAAGGATGCCCGACATCATCATAGATACAGCAAACGGTCAGATGCGTCCAGAGCTTTTGGAAGATACGATGAGGCGCTTCGTCTACGAGGGCATACAGGTACTTGTTTCCACCACGATAATAGAAAACGGAATAGACATTCCAAACGTCAATACCATAATCATTGACAGAGCGGACATGTATGGTGTGTCTCAGCTGTATCAGCTCAAGGGGAGGGTTGGGCGTTCTGACAAGGAAGCCTTTGCATATCTTCTTTACCCATCAGACTATGCATTGTCAGAGATTGCTGTGAAGAGACTTCAGACGATATCAGAGTTCACGGACCTTGGTTCTGGCTTCAAGGTTGCAATGAAGGATATGGAGCTCAGAGGAGCAGGGAACCTTCTTGGACGAGAGCAGAGTGGCTTCATGTCCGCAGTTGGTCTTGATATGTACATACGTCTTTTGGACGAGGCCATAGCCAAGATGCAAAACAGCGATGCAAAGCCTGATACTGAGGTGTTCCTGGAACTTGACTACAGCGGCTACATCCCTGACAGTTACATCTCGGATCCCACTATCAAGCTTGAAATATACAAGAAGATTGCGGGAATCAGGACATCCAACCAGCTTGAAAGGCTTTCTGCAGAGCTTAAGGACCGCTTTGGAAGCATTCCAGACGAGGTCTCCAACCTGCTGTATATATGTGAGCTCAAAATCGTATGCCGGGCTCTGGACATCTATCACATGAAGGAGCGTCAGGGGGCTGTGGTCGTTGAGTTCTCACGTATAGCGTCAATATCCATAGATCGTCTCATAGAGATGATCCGCACTTCTCGTGGAGCTGTCACTATAGACCCAAAGCGTCCTTATATAATGAATATGAAGACCAATGCCATCTCCTTGCGTGACAAGGCATTGTTCATACTTGAAAAACTACAGCGGCTCATGCCATAAGGCCCCCTGCCTTGAGGTCCATGCCCTGAATTGGAGAATACTATGGAAGACACCAACAAGACCGATGTCCTTGAGCTTTGCGATGCTATTGGCTCTGCCTATACCGATGGCACGGCCAACACTCTGGAAGCCGTTTTCGCAAAGATTCCAGAGCTTCGTACAGTTGAGCGCCGCAACGAGAACTCCTGGCGAGAGATAAAGAGCTATGTCCTTCGTGGACAACGTCTCAAGCCTTCCCAAATCGAGGCGTTGGATAAGCATTTCTATGACTACGCTCTAGTTCACTCAATGGATAAGCTTGACTTCAAGAAGGTCTTTGGCAACGACAACCCCGTTGTCATTGAGATTGGCTTTGGGATGGGCGAGAGCACTGTGCGCATAGCCCGCGAGAATCCAAACATCAACTACCTTGGCATAGAGGTGTTCCTGTATGGCTTTTCAAAACTGCTGTCAGTGATTGCAAACGAGGGCCTTGAGAATGTTCGGATCATGCGTTTTGATGCTGTTCAAGTACTTGAGGACATGATCAAGGATGAAAGCGTTTCAGGCTTCCATATCTTCTTCCCTGACCCTTGGCCAAAGAAGCGTCACCACAAGAAACGTCTCGTGCAGCTTCCTTTCACTACTTTGCTGGCTAGCAAGCTCAAGAAAGGCGGCTACATATACTGCGTCACGGACTGGGAGGACTATGCAAAGCAGATGCTCTCCGTGTTAGAGTCAACCCCTGGTATGGCCAATCCCTACGATGGCTACGCTCCAGCCCGTCCTTGGCGCCCTGAGACAAGCTTCGAGCGCAAAGGCCTTGAAAAAGCCTATACCATCAACGAAGTTTGGGTGGAGAAGGCTTGATATTTGCCAAATCGCCAAATGAAAACTTGCCAAATCGCCAAATGAAAACTTGCCAAATCGCCAAATGAAAACTTGCCAAATCGCCAAATGAAAACTTGCCAAA
>CAKQWE010000009.1 GCA_934277975.1 uncultured Spirochaetales bacterium | reverse complement strand
AGAAATCAGCACTACAACCGAATCCAATCAGCAGAAGGAGAAGTGGAAGCCAGCTCCATATCATCCTTGGAGAAAAGCCGTCGTGGCCTCTTATCAAAAAAGGTGGAAACAATTAACCCAATAGCGACACAAAAAGATGATGTTTTCTACTGCTTGAAAAACTTGCAAAACTACAGTTGCTCTGTGTGTAAATCATCCGACTGTACAAGCAGGATGATTCAGGGAGAAAGAGAATCGCCTAAGACGTTGGATGTGTCAAGCGCATGGATGCTCAGACTATAGAGGAATTTTCAAAGCAGTTTTCGACGTATTGTATGCTTTGCCTTAGAGTCGCTGGATTGAAGTTCTCAAGTGTCATTGGCACGTTGTCCACACCATAGCGTCTATAGATTCCAAACAGATCCTTCCATGGCATGAGGCCCTCTCCAATTGGAATGTCTCCTTTCTTTACTGGACCTTTTGCATATGGGTATTTCTCGTTTTTTTCCGCCCATACGAAGTCCTTTAGATGCATTGCGCATATGTAAGGAGAGAGCATGGATACCGCTTCGTCGAAATAGGAGTGGAAGGAAGTGCCAGGCCCATGTATCGGAAGGATGTTCACAGCATCAAAGAGAACCCTTAGATGCGGGCTTTTGAATGTCTCCATGACCATGAGCATCTTTTGCGGTGTGTCTATTGTGTTCTTGTCCGCAACTGCCTCAATTGCCATTATAACGTTGTTTTCTTCGGCCTTCTTCAGCAAACGCTCCATCGTTTTCAGAAAATCGCTTATGTTTGGCTGTCTCCAGTTCTCCTCGTTTCTTATGTTCCTTGGATCTAGAGAGCCTGTCTCCGTCGCCACTATTGGAAGGAGTCTACCTCCGTCCATGGGACGTTCCTTTGTGCATCCTTTGCGGTTTGCAAGCAAAGGTGCAATCTCCAAACAGTTCTCAAAGGACTGCAGGGCCTGCTCCTTCTTGCTATGGTCTGGATGGACAGGGTTTATATAGCATCCAAGGATTGCGATTTTTGTGTCCTTGAGGCAGCTTGCAACGGCATTGGCCCAAATGGGGGAGAGCGGCCTTGGTGCATCGTCCAATGCCTTGTATGGAGCGAAGTGGAGACATGCGTCCTCCTTGAATGCCGTAACCGTATCCACGAGTGCGCTCATGGATGGGAATCTACCAAAGTCGTGGGCCCTGAATCCTAAATCGATCATAGGCCCATTATTGCATGAAAAACAAAAAGTTTGGAAGTAGGATGGTTAAGTCCCTATATGGTCCTATATGGCGTCGTTCAAGGCTGTTTGCCAATGTAGGCCAGGATTCCTCCATCTACATATAGTATATGGCCATTGACGAAGTCCGATGCCTCCGAGGCCAGGAACAGCGCCGGTCCTTCAAGGTCCTTCGTCTCGCCCCATCTTTCAGCTGGAGTCTTGGCGACTATGAAGCTATCGAACGGGTGTCTGCTGCCATCTGGCTGCCTTTCCCTAAGCGGTGCTGTCTGAGGGGTTGCAATATAGCCAGGGCCAATGCCGTTGCATTGTATGTTGTATTTGCCGTACTCGGAGCATATGTTCCTTGTAAGCATCTTAAGCCCGCCCTTTGCGGCGGCATATGCACTTACAGTCTCCCTTCCAAGTTCGCTCATCATTGAACATACATTGATTATCTTGCCGCTTCCTTTCTTTATCATTGCAGGGATTACGGCTTTGGAGACTATGAACGCTGCAACAAGGTCTATGTCCACAACCTGCTTGAAGTCCTCTACTGACATGTCAGCCATTGGGATTCTCTTTATTATCCCTGCATTGTTCACCAGAATGTCCACGGTCTGTCCAAAGTCCTTTTCGATCATATCCCTGGTTGCAAGGACCTGGTCTTCGTTGGTTACATCGCACACATAGCCTTTGACATCCTCAACGCCATCCTTTCTGTATTCCTCAAGTGCTTTCTCGACACCATCCCTATGCCTGCTGTTGAAAGCTATCTTTGCGCCAGCCTTGGCGTAGCAAAGGGCGATTGCATAGCCAATTCCGTAGGTTGCACCTGTAACCCAGGCAAGCTTTCCCTCCAGTGAGAACTTGTTTTCAAGATATGTCATGAGAACCTCCTATTCTTTTATTTCATTGTGTTCATTATGGAGACCTGCATCATCTCCTCCCTATTTATTGTACCCTATAGTTCCCGTTTATGGTATACTCCAATTGCATTGGGACAATCAAATGTCTAAACGTTCAAAACAAGGAGGATGTAGTTGTGGACATAAGGTATTCGACAGGCAAGGAGCCTTTCAAAAGAATGGACACCCAGGAGCTTAGGGATGAGTTCCTAATAACCGGGATATTCAAGCCAAACGATGTAAGCTCAGTCTATTCCCACGTGGACAGGATCGTGACCATGGGTGTCATGCCGTTGGACGAGTGCGTTGACATTGAGAAGAACATTGATCCTTGGAAGAACTTTGGCGTTTCGTATCTGCTTGAAAGGCGTGAACTTGGAACCATAAACATAGGAGGTCCCGGCAAAGTCTTCGCAGATGGCGTAGAGTACGACATGGCCCATTTCGATGGACTCTACCTTCCAATGGGGACCAAGAAGGTTGAATTCAAGTCCAACTCTCCTGAGAATCCCGCCAAGTTCTATGTCGTGACCACACCTGCGCATACTCCAAAGCCGGCGAAGCACATTCCATATGAGCTGGCGATCCACAAACATCTTGGATCTCAGGCGACATCAAACGAAAGGACCATAAACCAGTACATACATCCAGACATCCTGGATACCTGTCAGCTTTCAATGGGGCTTACTCATCTAGAGGAAGGCTCTGTGTGGAACACGATGCCTGTCCATACACACGAAAGGAGAATGGAGGTCTATTTCTATTTCGATGTCCCAAAAGACAACGTAGTGTTCCATTTCATGGGTGAACCGGATCAGACACGCCATATTGTCATGCATAACGAAGAGGCCGTCATCAACCCTTCGTGGTCAATACATTCAGGCTGCGGGACTTCCAACTACACCTTCATATGGGCCATGTGCGGTGAGAACAGAGCCTATGACGATCAGGATTGGATCAGGACAGAGGACTTGAGGTGATATACGAAGAGATTCCAATAGGCGATGCGCTTCTGAGGACCTACGTCCTTTCCAACTACAGCGAAATCGATGCTGGAAGGAGACGTGCCTTCGTTCTGATCTGCCCAGGCGGTGCTTATAGATACTGCTCCAATAGGGAGGCAGAGGCGGTTGCCATACGCTTCAACTCCTTGGGCTACAACTGTGGGGTGCTATTCTATTCTACAAACCACGATGAGCGCAATGATGGGAATGTATACAGCACGCTCTTTCCAAAGCCACTGGACGAGCTTGCTGCGGCCGTTTCATATGTCAGATCAAACTCCGAGTCCTTGAACACGGACCCTAACAAAATAGTCGCAATGGGGTTCTCTGCAGGCGGGCATTTGGCTGCGAGCTTGGGTGTCATGTGGCGGCATTACGGAGAGCTTTCCAAGCCAAATGCGTTGGTTCTATGCTATCCTGTGATAACAAGCGGCCCACTTGCCCATGTGGAGTCGATCCGTCGTCTTGTTGGAACCAACGAGGCTCTTTTGGACAAGGTCTCCCTTGAAAGACAGGTTTCCAGGGATACACCTCCAACGTTCATATGGACGACAAGGACCGACCAATCCGTTCCACACGAAAATTCCGTGATGTTTGTTCGGGCTCTTGAGTGCAACAATGTCCCAGTTCGTTTCAAACTGTATGAAGAGGGAGGCCATGGGCTGTCTTTGGGCACTCAAGAGGTCTACGATGCATCAAGGACTCCCGTGAAGGCCGTCCAGGACTGGCCTGAGCTTGCGGACTCGTTTCTTGTAGAGGTCTTTGGTTCCAGATACTGATATGCAAAAGCTCTACGACCGTGCAGACATCTACGACCTCATAGAAAGCGACAGGCGAACCGAGATAATCAGGGAGGATTGGAAGGCCTTCCTTGGAGACAGGAAGATAGGGACTCTTCTTGATGTAAGCATAGGTTCCGGCGGTATGACGCTGCCTTTGCTGGAACTTGGCGTTGAAGTGTATGGCTCAGACCTAAGCGACGCCATGCTTGGACGATGCCAAAGCAAAGCCATGGCGAAAGGAAAATCCATAGAGCTCAAACAATGCGATTTCAGAGATCTTTCTGCTTGGGGCCATAGACTCTTCGACTGCGTTGCAAGCACAGGAAACTCACTTGCATACGTCAACAATGAGGATGTCCTGAAGACGCTTGTCGAAATGGACTCCCACGTGAAACCGGGCGGCTGCATATGCTTCGATTCCCGCAATTGGGAGAAGATCCAACGCGAAAGGCAGCGGTTCTATTTCTACAACCCGTTCTTCCATGGCGACACACGGGTCAACCTAGTGCAGGTATGGGACCACAACGCAGACGGAAGCATCACATTCAACCTTCTGTACTCGTTCGAACGTGACAACAAGGTCGTCCAACGGGAGGTCTTCGAGGAACACTACAATCCATTCCCGCTTGGTTTGGCCAGAGATGGACTCCTGTCATTGGGATACGAGAACATTTGTCTAAGCCCCGTGCCTAGCAATTATCCCAAGACCGATGTCTCAGAGATGGACTGGTACAGAATAATAGCCCAAAAGAAGCATTGACAATTGGATTTCTTAGGTTAGACTGTAAATGACGGCATCGTCACACAGGAGGACTGGATATGTCAAGCTTCGAGAACCTACGCGTTGTGGACAACTTCTATCAAACATCGCTCTTTTTCCCCATGCCAACCGTTGTAGTGAGTACGCTCTGCGAGGATGGCTCTACATCGCTTGGACCGTATTCGCTGGTGGCTCCGTACTACATTGCAGGCAAGGACTATTATGCAATGCTGCTTTGCTGCCGCAATTCGTCCAACACGGCGCAGAACATCCTTGGGAACGGCAAATGCGCCCTGAATTTCGTCGATGACAAACCTTCCACCTTCAAGGAATGCGTGAAGCTCAGCTGGCCGGGTGACAAGCCACAGGACAAGATGCCAAAATGTGCTTTCCGTCTTGAAAAGAGCCTGATCGAAGAGGAGACGGGCGAAAAGCGTCCTCAGGTTTTGACCGATGCCATAGAGGCCATAGAATGTACGTGGGTTCGTGATCTTGACGGTGCTCAAGACGACAAGCCCGGCGTACTGGACGGCTATGAAGGGCCGTATCATGACTTCAACGGAATCACAAGCAAGTTCGGAGCCCATTTCATTCTGCGAGTCGACAGGATCCTCATGAAGCAGAAGTATAGGGATGCAATCATAAACGGTGTCAAGGCATCCGATTTTCCACCGCTTCCAGTCGATTACGGCTACAGGGACAGCAAGAACTTCTGGTTCCATAGAAAGAGAAGGATGCGTGCAGAGCTCCTTCCAATCAGAAAGCAGTCGTTGGAATCCGTCCGCTATGCCGCCAACAGGGCTGATGACACGGTCAAATTCACAGACGATGCCCTTCAGACCATTCTGAACGTTCCAAGGGTATTCCTTCCAGTCGTACTCAAAGGCTGCGTTGCCTGGGCAAAGGAGAACGATGTGACGCTTGTGACGGCTGAGCACATGAAGATAATCAACGACAAGAGAAGCAAGGAAAAGAGCAAGAAATAGGATAGGTGAAGAGAGGGGTTGCATGTACGATTTTTCCATTCCAATGGCCATCATGGACTATGTTCCGGTGTTCTTCTTTGGCATTACGATGCTGATTCTCCAATGGTCGCTCTATACCTCCATGTACAAGGGCGCATATGCATTGTTTGCAGCTGGAACGATGAACATATTCTTCGCTGGTTTCCTAAAGGCAACCTGGAAGCTCTTCTATGCCGCAGGTCTATGTGACTTCCACCTCTTGAACGACATGTTCCTTCCTTTCCAATCGTTTGGTTTTCTCCTTATGAGTGCAGGACTTCTGGGAATGGTGTTCACAAAGGGTAGGCTTGATGAGAAAAGGACGATGCATAGGGTTGTAGCCGTCTTCGTCTCCACCTTTGCGATATTCCTTTTGGTTTCCTTGGTCTTTGCCATGACCCATGGGAAAGTAGGAGTCCCTGCTGAGTTCAGAGGTACCATGATCTTCATCTTCATGATGGTAGGTGGCCTTGGATGTCTTTGCATGGTGCTTTCGATCATATCCGTCAGGCTTGGAAAACCTTGGCTCATAGTTTTCTTCGTCCTTGCTTTCCTGCTATCGCTTTCCATGGGGTATTTGTCAAGCCATGACAGCCACAGTGCAGCGATAAACTGGATAGAGGAGAGCGTGAACATGTGCTCGCAGCTTTCGCTTATGCTTGGAGCCATGATGCTTCACAAGAATGGACTCAGGGGATTCGACTTCCATAAAGTGAGAAAGGAAAGGTAGAACTCACGGGGCTTACGGGCCTTATGGGACGCACGGATCACGCACGGATTTTTCTTCGTCAAGCCACGGTTTCGAGGCATTAGCCTTGAAAAAACGATCGTTGTCGAGCTTTGTCCAGTCTTTAAACCTTTCCTTTGCAAGTTTTGCAACAACTTGTGCATCGTTTGCCTCGTAGAAGTCGCATAGTTCCTTTTCTGACATTCCAAAGAGTGCTGGATACAGGTCCTTGTCATAAGGTTTGACGACGATTCCCTTTTTGAATGCCCAGAAACAGTCATAAGGGACGAATTCGCCTTTTCCTAAAACATGTTTTACGTTGTCGTAGTCGTACTTTCCCACTGTTGTGAGCGAAACTATGTCCTTTATGGCCCTTAGAAATGGGCGTGATTCGAAAACCCGTTTCCCGTTGATGTACTTGTGAGGATTCTGTTCTCTTATCTTGTGGCTTACAGCCGAATTCACGAGTCTAAGGACTTTTGATATGGTATCTACGTTTTCAGCCATTAGGACATCGTGGGTGTGGTTGCCCATGACGACGGAGAAGATGATTTTGACGTTGAACCTTGCACATATCCTGCAAAGTATATTGTGTCTGTATTTCCCGACTTCTTTGTCGAAGATGAATTCCTTGCCAGCAGCCCTTTGGGTTGCATGGTAGATGCGTCCGTTCTTATCCGTTTTCGTTCGTTTTGGTTGAGACAACCCATTTGTTTCTTTTTTCATCAGTTCGTTGAAATCAAGCATATTGGCCTCCTTTTGCTTCCGAGGAACTTTCAAAACTCCTTCATGCGTCCTGGCCATGTCCTGCACGGCTGGAAATCCGCCTTCAGCAACTTCACAATACACAAAGTATTACAGCAGTTGCTTCTGACGGCTTCCATCCCGACAATCCATGGCCAATCCACACAAGGCATAGTTTTGAGAGTTCCTCTTCTACCAATCTATATACACATTAGTTGTCATTTCCATTCACGATTTAGCTGGGTTTTTTGAAAATCCGTGCGTGATCCGTGCGCCCCATAAGACCCATATGGCCCGTAAGCCCCATAAGCCCCATGTAGCGCTCCAATTGCACGTTTGCATTGCACTGTGGTAGAATGGGTCAAAACAGGGGGTTGCTATGTCTTCGTTCTCGATTCTTCAAGCACTGAACAGTGCGCCTTTGTACCTGATATGCGGTGGGATAATCGCATTCGTGGCTGTGATATGCATCATTTTCCTTATAAGGGCCTACAGGGCGGGGATTGCCATGGGGATGGACAAGGGCAAGATGAAGACCGTCATAACTTCAAGCGCCACGTTCTCATTGCTTCCAAGTGTTGGAATCCTGCTTGGAGTCATAGCCCTGTCTGGAAGCCTTGGCATACCATGGCCTTGGCTTAGACTGTCAGTCATTGGAGCACTCCACTATGAAACGCAGGTGGCGCAGGCCGCTGCGGAGCAGGTTGGGCTTTCAAGTCTGTCGGCTGCGGAAATGACGCCCCAGGCGTTCACTACCATAGCTCTTTTGATGAGCATTTGCATAATGTGGGGCATGGTTCTCTCTGTATTCCTCAACAAGGGATACCTCAAGAAGATAAGCGGTTCAAAAAAGAACGAGGACAAGGAAGTTTCAACACCCAAGCCAAACGACTTGGACAACAAGAAGGGTGGATTTGCAGACAAAGCCATGACAGCTATGTTCATTGGTCTTGTAGGTGCATATGTCTCATCTTATATTGGAGGGTTCGTTTCAGGCGGCGCCCAGAACGGAGGCGGAATCTTCAGGTTCCGCGGTGATTGGGTGCCGTTGGTGGTCGTAGCGGCATCGGCCTTGTCCATGGCGCTTTTCATTTGGCTGTCTGAAAAGAAGAAGCTGGCGTGGGTGGACAACTTCTCCATTGCGGGAAGCATGATCGTTGGCATGGCGGCTGCAGTCGTCGTGAGTCTGTAAGGAGGCCGGCCATGAACAATCCAAAAAAGAACGCAAACATGAACAATGCAAACGTGAAGGGTGAAAACGCCTACTTCGAAAGATACAACGACATGACGCACGTCCTTGGAAGGATTTTCACGACAATAGTGCTTGTCATGCTGGTTGGAGCGCCTTTCCTCATTGGCAAGATACTTGGTGCCATGCCGGATCTCAAGGCCACGGCCAAGGGATTCCTGTCAGTTGGAATAATCTGGACGGTGAGCAGCATAGTGGAGTTCCTTGTCTATACTCCAATGCTTGGTGCTGGTGGCAGCTATCTTGCCTTCATAACGGGAAACCTCATAAACATGAAGATTCCATGCGCCGTCAATGCAAGGGACATCGTTGGCGCAAAGAGCGGAACACCTGAGAACGAGATAGTCTCTACGCTTTCGATAGCCACTTCTTCGCTTGTCACAGTGCTGGTCCTTGCCCTTGGCGTACTGCTTCTGCAGCCTCTTCAGCCTGTCCTTCAGAGCGAGGTGCTGCAGCCTGCATTCTCAAACGTCGTTGCTGCATTGTTCGGAGCCATGGCCTACAAGTACTTCAGAGGCAACATGGACATTGCGGCCATTCCGCTTACGTTCCTGTGCCTGCTCTTCATATTCGTGCCATCGCTTACAAGTTCGACGAGCTTCATGATAATTCCAGGCGGCGGACTTGCAATCCTCATTTCCTGGCTCAAGTTCAAGAAGCGCAATGCATAGCATCTTCGATTATCTTTACTGGCGGGGTGACCTTGGGTTCGACGAAAGTCCGTTGAATGAGGTCGATTCCCTTATTCTGGCAAGGTTCTCGTATATGCCAATGGAAATGATAGGGCTTCAGGATCTGCCAAAGGAGAAGGTCGTACCTCTAAAGGAGGTTGCCTCTCTGATTATTTCCAATACGAAGGACCTTAGTGGAGAAAGGAAGGTCTTCCTCAACAAGCAGGACATCCATTTGCTGGAAGCCCTTTCCAAGAGCGAGAGGTTCTCAAGTCTTGGAGTCTTTGCATTCAGGTACGAATTGGATGACAAAACCCAAACCCAGTTCTGCGCGGTCTCTCTGAAACTGGATTGCCCAAAGGGGCCTTCCACATTCGTTGCATTCAGAGGCACTGACAACACCCTCATTGGGTGGAAGGAGGACTGCAACATGGGGTTCATATGCCCTGTGCCTGCACAGGTCCTTGCCGTCGGATACCTTGACGAAGTGGCATCCATCCAAGGAGTCTCTTGCGAGCCCAATATCATTGTCGCAGGCCATTCCAAAGGCGGAAACCTTGCAGTTTATGCTGCATCGTTCTGCTCCTCGGAAGTGCAGAAGCGCATAGCTCACGTTTACAACTTCGATGGCCCTGGCTTTGATGCAAAGGTCCTTTCACGGCCGGAGTACAAAAGGATATGCGAAAGAACTACTACGTTCGTTCCTCAGTCTTCCGTTGTGGGCATGTTGCTTGGTCATGAAGAACCCTATACTGTAATCCACAGCGAGCAGACAGGTCTCCTTCAGCACGACCTGTACTCCTGGTGCATAGATAGGTCAGGATTCGAATGCCTTGAGAACGTTACGGACAGCAGTCGTTTCATAGATGCAACCTTAAAGTCCTGGATAGCAGGTATGGACTACGGCCAAAGGGAGGGGCTCGTAGATGCCACATACGAAGTGCTTTCTAAAACGAACGCAAGGACGCTCAGGGATCTTGGATCCAACTGGCTTCAGAACTCAGTTGCAATAATGTCTTCCATTGGAGCTTTGGACGAGTCTTCAAGAACGGTTGCCTTGCAAGCCCTGAAAGCCCTTGTGAAATGCGCTGGAGCCACGATGACCTTGAAGACCCACCCAAGCGCAGCTACTTTGCAAAACTCTCAAGAAGTTTCTGGTTGTACGTCTGGGCCGCATTGACTGCAAACGACACAGAGAATTCCTTTTCCTCTACGAGACCAAACTCCAAGACCGTGAACCCTACGCTTGAGACCGTGTACATGGCACCTGCAGAGATGAGGAAATACGTGGAAAGTGGGTCGTCAACGCAAAGGCCCGCCACCAGCAATCCGGTGCCAACCACAAGACCTCCCCAAGTAACGCCGCTCCACGCCTTCCTCTCGTTCTGGAACTTGAGGTATCGGTCCGCTTCCTGCGGTAGCCCGATGCTATTGTAGAAATCGTACTTGGAAATCTTGGTGAATCCTCTGAACGGCTCCCAGTTCGTCAAACGCTCACTGTGCGAGAGAAATGCAAACGGTTGGAAGAAACTGTATGGCATGGTGAAGTACAGCCAAGGATGGTCCTCTGCAAGGTCCCAGGTGAGCTCCCAATAGAGGGGCGAGCCCCAGACATCGGCATAGTATTTCATGCTTTCGCTTGTCTGGATGCTAAGGGCCTGACTGTCGAACTTGGCCCTGTCCTCCGACGACAGGTCGCTTGGCGTTATGGCGAATGCTACCGCCATTCCCATAATGGCTATTGACAAGACAGTCGTAATGATCTTTCTTCTCATAATCAGCCTCCAATGTAGATTCTACTGACCAGCCACACTATTGTACGCGAAGGCAGGATCTTTGCAAGAAGGGCCAATGCCTTGTAGTCCATCCCTACGGCACACTTCACAGGTGTGTTCTTTTTGTATGCCATCTTCAGGAACACATCCGCAACGGACTTCGCAGGTTTTCCTTTCTGCTCATCCCTCTCCATATGTTCTACTGCCTTAGTACATGCATCATAGTATGGCGAATCCTGCGGTTCATCGCTGGTCCTCGCCTTCGTGAAGCCTGTCTTGGTGTCTCCTGGCTCTACAAGGCACACATTCACTCCAAATGGGGCGGCCTCCATCCTAAGGGCCTGGGCATAGGCCTCGATGGCATACTTGGATGAGCTGTAGTGGCTCTGGTAGGGGATTGGAACGACACCAGCAACTGAGCTTGTTACAAGTACAAGCGACTTTGGATTCTTCCTAAGAAGCGGCAGGAATGCCCTGTTGACATTCAGGACTCCAAAGTAGTTGGTCTCCATCTGAGCCCTTGCCCTTTCCAAAGGGGTTTTCTCCGCAGACCCGCTTATCCCAAAGCCTGCACAGTGGACTATAATTCCTAAATCGGTTATTAATCCACGTGCTTTATCAATGGAATCGGGCTGCGTGACATCCATTTCAATTGGTATGACGTTTGCACGTGCAGTCGAGTCCAAATCCAACGAGTCCACATCAAGTGGATGCCTTGACGCTGCGTAGACCACAAAGCCGCTTTGGGCGAAAAGCTTCGTGGTTTCAAGGCCTATTCCACTCGAGGCTCCTGTCACAAGTACCTTCTTCAGGTAAGGACACCTCTTGTCGGTGCCGTTGGTGTTGCTGGAGTATGCCATCAGAATCCAAAGAGACCTTTCTTGACGTATGGCTCGCTTGAGACTTCAAGGACAGTGTAGCCAGTTGGCTCAATGGCCTTTCTTACAGCCCCTTCGTCTAGTGCGTCCTGTGTGACGATCTCCAAAAGGCCTGTCTTGTGCGATGCGCGTACCTTCTTGACGTCAAAGGCTGCTCTTATTGCATCGCATATGTGGCTTTCGCACATTCCACACATCATTCCGTCTATCTTTACGGTTGTCTTGGTCATCTTTTGCTCCTATGTTGGGCAAGGCGACTTACAAATGCATCTCACAATTGCATCATTGCAGTTAGCTTTGTCTAATCATCACAGAATATATCTATATGGTTTTTCCAAGTCAAGTTGGGGTGCTTTTCTTTGCATTGGCAAACAGTGTTGTTAAAAATGTTGCAATTTGTTGTACAAGATTATTCTTTATTTTTTATTGCATTATCTCAAAACAGTGTTATACTGTCCTCAACTTGTTGAACAAGTTAATTAAAATGAAGAACAAGTAAAAAGGAGATTTGCAATGAAGAGATTTGTTTTTGTTCTTTTGGCTGCTTTGCTTATCGTATCACCTGTGTTCGCAAACGGAACCCAGGAAACGGTGAAGAAAGACGAAGGCGTGAAGATTGGTGTCATCTATACGATAGCAGGACTTGGCGGAGCATCTTTCAACGATGTCATCCATGAAGGGTGCCAGAGGGCTGTAGCTGACTTCAACGTCAAATACGAATATGTTGAGCCAAGCACAATAGCCGACGAAGAGACCGTCATGGAGGAGATGTGCGCATCAGGCGAGTATGCACTGATCATATGTGTTGGAAACGAACAGAAGGATGCCGTTTCCACAGTCGCTGCAAAGTACCCACAGCAGAACTTCTGCTACATAGATGCGAGCGTTGACCTTCCAAATATTGCAAACTATGAATGCGCCGAGAACGAAGGGGGTTTCCTCATTGGCGTCCTATGTGCACTTGCAGAGAAGGAGGGCATCTCTCCAATGTTCAACGGACAGAAGAGATTCGGCTTCATTGGAGGTGTGAACAACGTCATCATCAACAGGTTCGCAGCTGGATTCATCGCCGGTGCAAGATACGTGGACAAGTCCTATGCATTCGATGTGAACTATGTAGGCGGATTCGCCGATACAACTACGGCAAAGGCAATTGCAACCACAATGTACGACTCCGGCTGCGATGTGATATTCCACGCCGCTGGTGGAAGCGGAATTGGAATGTTCAACGCCGCACAGGAGAAGAAGTTCATCGCAGTTGGCGTGAATACCAACCAGAACTCCATAGCTCCTGACTACATAATCGCATCCATGCTCAAGAGAGTGGACAATTCTGCATATGCAGCCATAGAGTCAGTCGTAAAGGGTACGTTCCAGGGCGGAACTGTCAAGCAGAATTTGGCAGACGGCGGAGTTGGATACACCAACGAAGGTTCCAACATCAAGCTTACGGATACCATCAAGGCCCAGCTTGATACCGTAGAGTCCCTCATCAAGAGCGGTGAGCTCTCGGTTCCTGCAACCATAGAGGATGCTCTTGCATTCTGATTCATCCAATACAGGGAACGGGGAGGACTGGACCTCCCCGTTTTCCAATTGGATTTCCATTGTTTTAAGAGGAACTTTCAAAACTCCTTCATGCGTCCTGGCCATGCCCTGCACGGCTGGAAATCCATGTCCAATCCACACAAAGCGTAGTTTTGAAGGTTGCTCTAAAAAAGGAGAACCTCATAGATGAAAGCCGTTAGCATGAAAGGGATATGCATGTCATTTCCAGGTATACTTGCAAACGACCATGTGGACTTCGAGGTTGAACAAGGTACCATACATTGCCTTCTTGGAGAGAACGGCAGCGGAAAGACAACCTTGATGAACGTGCTTTTTGGATTGTACCACAAGGACAGCGGCGATATTCGCATAAACGGCAATGCCGTAGAGATAAGGAACCCTGCCGATGCAGAGTCCTTTGGCGTTGGCATGGTGCATCAGCATTTCATGCTCATTCCTCAACTTACCATCCTGCAAAACATCATCCTTGGGTCTGAGCCCGGTGGATTCGTCATAGACATGGAGAAGGCACGAGAGGCCGTGCAGTCACTCGTGGACAAATACAGCTTCAAACTGGACATAGACCAGAAGGTCTCAAGGATATCGGTTGGCATGAAGCAGAAGGTCGAAATCCTTAAGCTCCTGTACAGAGGGGCCAGGATAGTGATATTCGACGAACCTACTGCAGTCCTCACCTCTCAGGAGGTGAAGGAGCTTTTCGTCATATTCCACACCCTTATAGAGCAGGGATGCACGATAATCTTCATAACGCATAAGCTCAATGAGATCTTCGATGTATCGGACTATGTCACCGTCCTGAGAAAGGGACGTTGCATTGGAACCGTGGCTACCAAGGACATCGATGCCGTCAAGCTCAGCGAGATGATGATAGGCCGTCAGCTTCAGGAGATAAGGCAGCTTGTCCCATCCTCCAAGGGTGACTATGTGCTTAGGATGGAAGACGTACATCTTCTTCCAAACTCCTCTGGCGTGTCGTTTGGCGTCGGATGTGGTGAAATCGTTGGAGTTGCGGGCATAGACGGAAACGGTCAGTTGGAGTTGGAGGAGCTCATAACGGGTGTCAGACGACTGGAGACGGGTAGTCTGTCTCTGTGCGGACATGATGCCACAAGGCTCAGCATAAGAGCCAGAAAGGAACTTGGAATGGCCTACATCCCATCTGACAGAGGCCAAAGCGGAGCAATGGCATCGGCCACTGTCGAAGAGAACTTCCTCCTTGGTCATCAGGATTCAAAACGCTACAAGAAACATGGCTTCGTAGACTACAAGACGCTTGATTCGGACTGTTTGCACTATAAGAAGGAGTTCGATATACGGTTTGTGAGCATTTCACAACCTTTCGGGGGCCTCTCAGGCGGCAATCAACAGAAGGTCGTGCTTGCAAGGGAGGTTGGCAAGGATGTCAACTTCGTCCTGGCGGCGCAGCCAATACGAGGACTGGATATAAGCGCAATAGAGTTCATACACAACGTCCTTCTAAGGCTCAGAAGCGAGGGCAAGGGTGTACTTCTCATATCTGCGGAGTTGTCTGAGCTTTTGGAGGTATGCGACCGCATCATAGTCCTCTGCGACGGTGAGATTACAGGATCGTTCGAAAGGTCCGCCTTCGATGAGTCCACGATAGGCCTTGCGATGATAGGACACAAAGGAGGTGTACAGTGAAGAGTGAAGGAAAGGCCTCGATCGAGGCGTTCTGCCTGGAGATCGCACACTCCCTTGTATCGATCTGTCTGGCCATCGTTGTCGGAGCGCTTGTCATCGTAATTGTGGGAGAGAACCCAATCGTAGCGTTCAGGGAGCTTCTGAAGGGCGCCTTTGGCAACAAGGTGTATTTGGCAAACACCATAAGCCGTGCCGTCCCTTTGATATTCTGCGGTCTTTCAGTGGCTTTGTCGCAAAGATGCGGCATATTCAACATAGGTGCAGAAGGACAGCTCCATCTTGGAGCCATGGCCGTTGCCATAATGGGCCTTTACGTTGGAAACCTTCCTCGTTTTCTTGCAATACCCCTTCTTTTCGTTGCAGGTTTCCTTGGTGGGGCCATTGGAGGATTGTGCGTTGGTGTGCTTAAATCCAAGTTCCAGATAAGCGAAGTCATAGCCGCAATCATGCTCAACTATGTATTCAAACTCTTTACGTCATGGCTTGCATCCGGACCCTTCACAAGCGGAGAGACATCTGTTCAGACGATAAAGCTGAGCGATAACCTAAGTCTTACCACCCTTGTCCAAAACACGAAGCTTACAACCGGAGTGTTCATAGCGCTTGCCGTCGTCATCTCTGTATGGGTGTTCCTTTGGAAGACGACTGCAGGGTTCAAGCTCAGGGCCACAGGCTTCAACAGCTCCGCTGCAAAGGCCAATGGAATCAACTCCAATCTGCTCATGCTTGTCACGATGGGTCTGTGCGGAGGACTTGCTGGCCTTGCTGGCTGCACTGAGGTGCTTGGAAACTACCATAGGTTCATAGAAGGATTCTCTCCTTCATATGGATTTACGGGAATAGCCGTCGCAATACTTGGTAGGAACCATCCTGTTGGCGTTGTGCTTACATCGTTCTTGTTTGCAATACTCAACTCTGGTTCCCTTCGCATGGCACGGGTGACAACGGTGTCCTCCAATGTCGTTGCCGTGATACAGAGTCTCATAATAATCGCCGTGGCTGCTCCTGAGATGATAAGGTTCGCAAAACGCAGAAAGAGAAATTCAGAAACGAAAGGAGGCGTCAAATGAACAGCATAATTGCATTGACTCTCAAACTTACGATTCCAATTACACTTGGAGCCCTTTGCGGAACGATATCGGAACGAGGAGGCGTGATAATGCTTGGGGTCGAGGGCATGATGCTCTTTGGTTCCTTCTTTGCAGTGCTTGGGTCCTATATCTCTGGAAGCGCCTGGGTGGGGCTTTTGTTCGCAATCCTGTCAGGTGCTGTGCTTGGTTGGCTGTACTGTCTGTTCTGCCTTAGGTTCAAAGCCCATCAGTCGGTCATTGGAGTTGGCTTGAACATGCTTGCAAGCGGGCTTACGCAGGTTCTTCTCAAGGCCGTTTGGGGCCGCGAAGGCATGAGTGACTTCGTACCCACAATACCATCGATAAGGATTCCGTTCCTGTCGAACGTCCCAATCCTTGGGGCTTTCTTCTCCGACCAGACTCCATTCTTCTACTTCACGCTCATAACCGTGGCGTTCGTGTGGTTCGTCTTCTACAAATCCAAGTACGGCTTGAGATACAGGGCCATAGGAGACCATCCTCTTGCGGTTAGGACCATGGGAGTGGACGTGAACAGGTACAGATACGTTGCATTGACGTTCGCAGGTGTACTTGCCTCCATTGGAGGGGCCTTCCTAAGCATCTCCTATAACAACCTATTCGTTGCAGACATGGTTGCAGGACGAGGTTTCATGGCCCTTGGCGCAAGCATCTTTGGAGGCTGGACTCCGCTTGGATGCCTTTTCGCAAGCACAGCGTTCGCCTTTGCTCAGGCCGTGAGCTACACGATGACCAATACCAGCATACCAATCTATTTCATACAGATGATTCCATACGTGACCACGATACTTATCCTCATGGTTACGGGCCGCAGGGTCCACGGACCGGAAGCCCTTGGTCGTCTGGTGGATTGAACCTGAGTTTCTCAATAGACCGATTTCTTTGAATTAGGAGTTTTATTATGGATTTTGGAAAAGACGAAAGAATGCTTCATACGAACCTCACAAAGGACGATGCCGCAAGGTATGTATTCATTCCAGGAAGCCCTCAGAGGGTCGAGAGGATTGCAAAGTACCTTGACGACCCAACGTTCGTTACTGTGAACAGGGAGCATGAGACCTGGTGCGGCTATCTTGATGGCAAAAAGGTTCTTGTCACATCAACGGGGATGGGTGGCCCATCGACCGCAATAGCGGTGGAGGAGCTTGCCAGAGTTGGTGCGACCACCTTCATAAGGATTGGAAGCTGTGCTTCCACGAGCGAGGATACTGTTATGGGGGATGTCGTGATACCATCGGCCTGTGTCAGGATGGAGGGTACTGCGCTTCACTATGCCCCATTGGAGTACCCAGCGACTCCAAGCATAGAGGTGTTCGACGCCCTTAGGGATGCCTCCAGAGAGAAGGGCTTCCCCACGAAGATTGGGACGGTGATTTCAAGGGATGGTTTCTACACCCAGTATGAGGATTCCAACAAACCATATAGCTATGAATTGGCAAATCGTTGGAAAGCCTATAAGATGATGGGTGCATTGGCAACTGAAATGGAGGCTGCTACACTGTTCATAGTAGGTGCTAGCCTGGGGCTTAGAACAGGTGGAGTCATGGTCTGTGCCACGAACAGCAAGAAGACCAACGCAAAATGCGGGGAATACCCCATTTCATACGAACCCAGGGCCATTGAGGTCGCAGTGGAGGCCATGCGTAGGCTCATCAGGGCTGACAATTCCAAATAACGGGGTCTGAAATGGACAATTCCAGTGCAAACTATCCAAGATACGTATCAGTCTACGATGTCCTCCTTGGAGATATCCAGAGCGGTGTATACAAACCGGGGAGCAAGCTTCCCGGAGAGAACGAACTTGCAAAAAGGTTCAATGTAAGCCGCAACACCCTAAGGCAGGCCATTCTGCTTCTCCACGAGGACGGATACGTATCGAATCATCAGGGGAAGGGGACCTTCGTCCTCAAGAACCATTCCTCAAGGAAGATAAGCATAGAGAAGGCCGACGACCCACTCATGTCGTTTGCACTGGACGGCGTCACCAATGTCACCACTGAACTTGAAATAAGAAGGATATCGCCAAAGAACCAGAAGATATTCGGCTTGGATGCATCAAAGCTGCTTATCTTCGTGAAGACGGTGTATTTCTCTGACGAGGAAAGGATCGGATGCGGACTTGCGATGATTCCCTATGACCTTTTTGCAGCCCAAAGGATATCCCTTGATGACAACGACCAGGTGTCAAGGTTCTACAACAGCCTCCTTTCCAAAGAGGACTATGTAGGGGAGAGCATCCTTAGGGTCACGACTCCAAGGGATCCTGTGGACAGAATGCTTGGCGTGACATCATCACAGAGCCTTCTTATGCTGGATGAAGTGGTGCACGATGCAGACGGGACTGTCGTCATGACGCAAAAGCTGTTCATGCTTCCGTCTGCTTATGAAATAACGATAATACACCGCAAGGATAGGACAAGTGCAAAACTCGCAAAGAAATAGAACGTGGTTGGCCATAGCCTCCATTGTTCTGGTTTCCTTTTCCATGCGCGCCCCAATGGGTGCCGTTGGGCCGCTGGTTTCTGAAATAAGGCAGTCTCTTGGGATCTCCGCCTCTGCGGCGGGCTTGGTTACGACTCTGCCTCTTCTGCTTTTCGCCTTCTGCGCTCCAATTGCTGGAAGGTTGATTTCAAAGGCATCGTTTTCAATCCTCCTGCCAGCGTATCTTGGTCTTGTATCCATTGGAGTCGTCCTGCGTTCCAACTTTGGTGTCGTTGGACTCTTTGCTGGAACCTCCCTCATTGGTATTGGAACCGGATGTTTGAATGCGACCATGCCTGCTTTCATCCGCAGCCATTTCCCTTCAAGGATAGGTCCCATGATGGGGGTGTATTCCACGGCAATGACGTTTTCGTCCGCAATGATCGCTATACTTGTCCAGATGATGGCCGTTGGAATGGGTGGCTGGAGGCCTGCCATGATGTCCGTCGTCTCCGTATGCATACTCGCCATTGCGTTCTCATGCGTCTATTTCAGTCATGGATGCCCTTTGGGAGAGGTCGTTGGCAGCAGTGGTTCCAATGAATCCAAGTTCAAGCTCTTCTCGTTCAAGAATGTGTGCATAGCTTTGTATATGGGTCTTCAGTCTTTGGTGTTCTACTCCATGCTGACATGGTACCCCACGATTGCAACGGCAATGTACGAACTTCCATTCAAATCTGGGCTCCTCATTACTATCATGCAGATTGTAAGCCTTGCCCCCACATTCCTCGTGCCGGTTCTAAGCCAAAAGGCCAATCTAAAGGTCATGTCATCAGTTCTGGCATTCCTTTTCGTTCCGGGAATTCTTTTGGCGGGATTTGGAGGAACATACCCTCTTCTCCTTTTGGGAACAGTGGTATGCGGTTTCTCCCTTGGAGGGTCGTTCAGCATGGCCATAACGTTCTGCGCTGTGAACGGCAGGACTGCAAGGGATACCGCCGCCCTTACTTCGTTTGGGCAGCTTATAGGCTACATACTTGCAGCTTCCGGCCCTGTTTGCATTGGCCTTTTCTTTGATCTGTTTGGAAGTTGGGGGTTCTCTTTGGTCCTCATGGCGGTCCTTTCCATTATCATGGGACTCGTTGGACTTGTGGCGGGAGGAAGGTCTTAGGTCTAGGTCTTGATGTGGGCTGTTGCAGCGAAATGGTACAAAAAAAGCGGCATACGGGAGTCGGACCCGCTTCAGAAGCTTGGGAAGCTCCTGCACTACCGGTGTGCTAATGCCGCATTGCCAAATGGAAGTCTCAAATGAAAACCTCAACTGACAACTGCGATGATATCCAAAAACGTACAAAAACTCAATGGGTGTGCTATAATCGTGTGAGACAATCATGCCAAGGAATTTGAAATGTTCCTTGCAAAGGAGTTTCTGGATATGACAGACAGGGAAAGGCTCTATGCCACCAAGCTTTCGAAGATGATTCAGTGCGAGACCATAAGCGAACCGGAAGTGGAGAACGCAGAGAAGTTCGGTCGCTTCCATGAGCTGTTGAAGGAGCTCTTTCCAAATGTATTCTCCAAGTGCGAGGTCGTTTACATTGGCCAGTCCCTTCTCATAAAGCTGAAAGGAAAGGAATCTCCAAGCGACAAGGTTGACTCAAAGAAGGGCGAGCCAATCCTACTCATGTCGCACCAGGACGTGGTTCCTGCAGACGGAGACTGGAAGCATCCTCCATTCAGTGGACACATAGACGAGAACGGCAGGGTATGGGGTCGTGGAACCGTGGACACAAAGGCCTCTCTTATGTGCATATTCCAAAGCCTTGAGGAGACCATAGAGGAGGGCTTTGAGCCAAATGTGGACGTCTACATAGCTTCCTCGTCCACGGAGGAAGTGTGCGGAGAGGGCGCTCCAAACACCGTGAAGTACCTTCAGGAACATGAGATACATCTTCAGTTTCTCATGGACGAAGGCGGAATGATAGTTGACTCCCCTATGGCTGGCATAAACGGAAGCTTCGCCATGATAGGTGTACTTGAAAAGGGACATGGGAACATAAGGATAACGGCCCATTCAAACGGAGGCCATGCGTCCGCCCCAGCCAAGGGTTCCCCAATAGCTCGCATAGCCGCATTCGTGGACGAACTAGAAAGGCACGACCCAAACAAGGCCAAGATGAATCCAACCGTAATTGAAATGTTCCGCAGGCTTGGCCCGTATGCAAAGGGGGCTTTTGGATTCGTCCTAAGACATGCAGGGTTCTTCTCTCCTCTTCTTTCAAAGGTGCTTCCAAAGATAAGCCCTGCAGGAGCGGCTATGATAAAGACCACCATGGCCTTCACCATGTGCGAAGGCTCAAAGGCAGAGAACGTGCTGCCTGAGACTGCATGGCTTAACATAAACACCCGTTTCATCCAGCATCAGGGTATAGAGGAGACACGAAGAATACTTGAACCTCTATGCCAAAAGCATGGGCTTGAGATGACGTTCAGCGACTGCAGGGCTCCGCAGAAACCTGTGGACTACAAAGGGGATGCCTTCAGGCTTGTGGAGCAGACCGTCCATGAGATCTACCCCAAAACGGTTCCGACTCCATACGTCATGACAGGTGGAACGGATGCCTATCACTACTGGCCTGTGACGGACAACGCCATACGCTTTGCTCCTCTTGCAATCAACTCCCAGCAGCTTGGAAGCATCCACGGCCTTGACGAGAACATAGACGCTTCAAGTCTGCCTGGCGGCGTTGACTTCTACAAGGCAGTGATTAGAAAAGCGAACTGACCGTATCCTTGAGCTCCTGGAACTTCTCAATGACCATAATCTTGTACTGCCCAAAGTTGGAGTACAGGAAGTAGAGGACATGTTCCTGTGGCGTTTGAGGCTGTGCGCTTGCAGACGAAACAGTGGCTCCAGAGAAGTCATATGAACCAGTTTCAAGGTCGTATCCGTACTTCTTGGCTATCTTCGATGCATTGAAAGGAGTGAAATCCCAAAGCGAGACATCGAACGAAGACTCAAGGGCTCTCTCTTCGCCGTCTGGAAGGAGAGGGAAGAAATCAAGCCCTGTAAGCTGTTCAAGTTCGTCTATGGTGACTGCAAACGACTCAAGGTCTTCCTTGGAACCCTCGTTTGCAAGAAGGAATCCTATGGCCTTGTGCTCAGGGTCCGTGTAGTCGAGGATTGCCTTGAAATAGTAGTTTGGAACAGATACTTCGTTGTCGCCTATCTTCTTGTATGGGCCGTCAGTAAGCACAGGACCTGTAACCACGCAAATGGCTTGGTTCTGCGCTGCAAAGGTCCTTACGACGGACTCAAGGTCAGCCCATACCCCACGGTTGAGAGCTCCTGTCTGTGGACTCATGTTCGACATGAAGAAGGAGTCGTCCATTGCCTGCTCCGACCACTTGAGGTCAGCCGCTGGAACCATATGTCCACGGTCGTATCCACTTCCCTTGTAGTCTGCAAGGGTTGCGCTTCCCGTTGGAATGGAAGGGTCTTCATGGAAGTTGTCAGCCCTTTGGGCGTTGTCAGAGAAGACTTCGTCCGCTGTCAGTACATACGCCACCCAGTATGGCTGTTCATCCTCTTCGCTGTAGCAAAGGGTGTATCCTGTGTGCTGCACAACGACATCGGCCTTGGTGTAGGCGGGGAGGGCCAGCTCTTCGTCTATTTCGCCGCCTTCTTGGAACTGGACCGTGGTGGAGAGCGGGTTCTGTGTTGGTGTGAGGATGAAGATCGCTGCAACGAGTGCGGCTATCACGAGGGCCCATATCCAGGGATGCTTCTTCATGGATCGCTTGGCCTTTCGTTTGACCGTGGACTTCGCTTTCTTGATTGCATCCTTTGTGTTCTTTTCTATGCTTGTCTTCGTGTTTTTGTCTTTAGCGTTCTTTTCTTTGGCCATGACCCAATTATACAGGGATGGAATGTTTTGAAAAGACTGTTTCTCTCAAGGCCCTTTCCCTTTATAATAAAGGTATGGATTACGTTGGAAGGATTGCCCAGCTGCTATTGAAAGCCTATGAAGACGGCACAAGATATGTTTTCTCATCCCAAGTCGTGGCCCGCAGCTACCTTGAGGCGTGCGTTCGTATGCATCCAGGCACTGCGGTGTTCAGCGACAGCGTGGTTTCTTGGGACCAGTTCAAGGCCAACTTCACGCACTTTCCAGAAGGAGGGATGAAAGCCGTCTTCACTGACAGGCTCCTTTTCGTCAACCGGCTCTTTCGCAGGGAAAGGGCAATGTCCAGGCTTCGTTTCTACTGCGACGGTTCATATCCTTGCAGCGAAAAGGCTTACATAAAGAGCATAGCCACGGGGCTTCCTGACATGTGCAGGGCCTTTGACTTGAAAACGGGCTTGGACTCGAATCCTGAAGCAATGCCAATGCAGCTAAGGCCCTCCGTGCATGAAAACGCCCCCACCGACATGGTCCACGACCTGGACATCATAGTCCCTGCATACAAGGCCTTCATCCAGTCAAGCGGCCTCTACGACCCCTGTCTCTACGAGCCCGATTTCTCCGTGCCCGGCAATGATGGGACATATGCAAAGGACTACGTGCTTGTGTTCCCAAGTTCGTTCTCGGACCCATGTGTTGGAGAAGCCCTTAAGGTTTGCCGATCACTTGATTTGACCTGCGAAGGGAAGGGTGATGAAGATTCTCCAAAGCTCAAGCTGTTCAGGAACTCCACTTCTGAAACGATGGCCTGTATGCGTAGGATATACTCACTTCTTTCAAGTGGAGTCCTTCCAAGCGACATTGCAATATCGTGTCCAAATGTGGATGCCTATAGACCTTACCTTGAGCAGGAAGCTTCAAAAAGGGATGTAGAGCTTACATTTGCAGGTGCAAAACCGCTGTCCCAATATATTCCAGGCCGTTTCTTCAAGGCCCTTTTGAGGGTGAGGGACGAGAACTACAGCATGGACAGCATGAAGGCACTGTTGCTGGACCCTTGCTTCCCCTATAAGGATAGAAGCACCATTGTTGGCATCGTTGAAAAGTCCATAGAATGCAAGATCCAGGATGGACCGCTTTCCAAGTGGATTGGAAAGCTCAAGGCCTTGGGCGAAGAGACCCTTTCGCAACGGTTGGCTAAGATAGGCGAGGGCGTATCCGCCGTGGTGGACTGCAGAGATGCGTCAATGCTCCATGAAAACGTCATGGTCTTGGTGAAGGACCTCTTTGGTGAAGATGCCTGGACTCGCGAGTATTCCAGCAATGATGGCTTGGAATACGAGAATGCACGTGTTTTTGGTTCATGTGTAGCGGAGTTGGGAACACTTTCCATCCATGCAGGGCTCCTTGATACAGGAAGGACCCCTGACTTGTTCTCCTTGTTCGTCGATATCCTCAATGACAAGAAGTATGCGCCCAATACAGGAAAGGACAACGTTAGGGTCTACAGCTTCCCTTTGGATGCTGGCCTTGCAATCAAGCATCATTTCGTCATAGGGCTTTCAGACTCCAATACAAGGGTGCTGCGCAACCCATACCCGTTTTTGCCTTATGAGAAGACGAAGACGATGGACGATGTCCTTCAGCTTGGCGATGGTGTACTGGACCTTTACAGCCATGTCTTCTGGAAGGAAGACGACGTTTCCAGCGATTCTGGCGATGCTTCCAACGAGATATGGCTGTCGTCGAGTGAGGAGGGCTTCTCTGGAGCCGATGTCGTTCCCACAGCCTTCCTTGGAGAAGGTCTCAACGAAATGGTCTCAACGAAGGAGCGCGACTCCTTTGACGATGAGATGGATGAATTCGAAGGACTCGGCGGTAAGCTCACATTCGCGACAGCAAAACAGAAAACGTGTTTCTACAGCGCCTATGAAGCTCCTTTGGACTATTGTCCTGATATGACCTTCACGCCACCAAAGCTTCCCTTTGCAATGGGGGTGTCAAGGATAAAGGCCTTTGAAGAATGCCCTTACAAGGGCTTTGCATACAGTGTCCTAAAGCTGCGTGACGTTGATTTCGAGCCACGCATGAACGATGCCGCTCAGGTTGGCGATATCCTTCACAGAACAATACAACATGCATTGGAGGAAGCCGGAAGCATAGGCTGCATGAATGAGTCCCGTCTCAGATCCATTTTCAGGGAGGAGCTTGAAAAGTATTCCAAGCGACCTGATTCCACGGACCGGTCCCATGTTGCTTTCATAGCCAGGAAATACGAAGACCTCCTGCCGTTGTTCTATGAAAGCGAGTCCTCGCAGATTCTGAAGGATATGAAGTTCAAGGCAATGGAGGACGCCACTGCGTTCTCTCTATCCAACGGGGTGGTCTCCCTACGTGGAATGGCGGACTGCGTGCTTGAAGACGATGACGGAAACTATGCTGTAGTCGATTTCAAGAAGAGCGCCGCTTCGTACTACAAGGCAAAGGATCTTGGAAGGACAAGTCTTCAGCTTGCGGTATATGCAAGGATGCTTGAGGAGAACCCTCGTTTTGGAGGTCCTCTACATGATGCAAAGGTTGGATATGGTGCCTACTATTCAATTGAGGATGGAGCTTTCAAGTACGTGTGGCCTCCTGTATCGTTTGGACGAACCAAGCAGGGCTTTGAATACTGTTCTTCTCCAGAAGGAGGTTCTGAGATTCCAAAGGATTCTGACCAAGACGACAGGTCCCAGGAGTTCGTAAAGGACAACTGCAGCATTCGCATAGAGAATCTAAGCCGCCTCATAGAGGAAGCCTGCTTCGAGCCAACACCATCCGACGAAGGATGCAGGTACTGTCCATTCTACAATCTGTGCAGAGGAGGCTTCGAGACCGTATGACCACAATGGAAACCTTCTACAATTTTTGCAGCAAGAACGGAATGAACCTCCTTGAGTCCAACGGAGAGCTCACAGTCCAAGGACAAGCTGTGATGGAGGCCTCAAACTGCGTCGTGGCCGCTGGAGCTGGAAGCGGCAAGACCACAGTTCTGTCGTTCAGGTTCCTGCGAATGGTGGCCCAGGGAATATCTCCTGAGCGTATTTTGACGATAACATTCACCAAAAAGGCCACCGCTGAAATGAAAAGCCGTATCTATGGACTTCTTCAGAAAGGCCATGAAGAAGGCATTGTAAGCGGCTCTTCCATGGCCAAGTTCGCAGAGGTCTCTATCTCCACTGTGGACAGCTTCTGTTCTGAAATCGTGAGGGCGTCTGCAGTACACCAGGGGGTTCCTGCAAACTTCAGGATCATGGACGACGATGACCTTGAAAGGATGTCCTCCTCAATCGTTCGTATGCTCCTCAACCGCCACTACAATGAACCGGTGGTGCAAAGGCTTTATGAAAGCTTTAGTGTAGAGAACCTCAATGCAGTGTTCCTTGACCTTGCGCGCAATCATCTCAACATAACAAAGCCAATCGATGTCCCTCGTTGTATGGATACGCTAAAAGCATTGGTGTCTGATAGGATCTCTCAGCTTGAGGATGAAAGGCTCAATGCAAAGAGAGCCCGCAGGCAGCCTACCAAGGAAGAGCTCTTCTATATGAACGCCTTGCAGAATGTACCTTTCATGGAAGCCTACTACGGACTTGTATGCGAGTACGAAGAGGAGCTGTTTTCAAGAAAGCGCACCGCAGGGGCCCTGTCCTTCAACGATGTCATGCAGCTTGCAATTCGCATACTCAAAGACGAAGTGCATATCCGCGATCGTTTCAAATCAAGGTTCGACAGCGTGATGGTGGACGAGTTCCAGGACAACAACGACGACTATAGAAAGCTCATATATCTTTTGTGTGAAAGACAATACAATGAAGGGGAGGAGCGAGCCTACGACAGCGAAGGCATCCCGTCCCTACAGGCCCTTTCAAAAAACAAGATATTCCTAGTAGGCGATGAGAAGCAGAGCATCTACCGCTTCAGAGGCGCCGATGTAAGCGTGTTCAAACGCTTGAGCTCCGAGATATGCACAGCTCCAATAGAACTTAGAAAGAACTGGCGGAGCGAACCCGCGATAATCCACTTCTGCAACCATGCATTCCCCACCGTCATGGAGAACCTTGGCGACGAGGACTACGAAGCCTCCTACATCCCGCTTGAGCCGCGCGACGCAATCATCCCCAAAAGCCGCATTGCACTCCTTCACCCTGACATTTCCAACGAGGACGCAACCGCAGGCCATTCCAACATAGAATGCGAAGCCAACGTAGTGGCGCAATTCATAGCCGACATATGTTCAGGCAGAACACCTTTCCTTGTACCCGATGATTCTGACAAGACCCTTCTAAGACCTCCTCGTCCAAATGAAATAGGTTTGCTTCTGAAGGTTGGTTCTCACCAAGCGGTATTCGAAAAGGCCCTTACAGCAAAGGAAATACCATATACGGTGTCAGAGGCTCGCTCCCTTGTAAGCGACAGCGTTGCAAACGATTTCTACAGTGCTCTACAAGCATGTGTCTATACATACGACCGCATAAGCTATGCATCGTACCTCAAATCCCCGTTCTGCGCTCTAAGCGACAGCGAGCTCCAAGTCGTGCTTGACGAGAAGGGGGCTTCCGAAGAACTGCCGCAAACGCTTTCGAACCGCCTCGAAAGGGCCAATGAAAACCTTGCGTCTCTGTTCAAGGTCGCATCCTGTGGCTCCATATGCAGGACTCTGGACTACATGTGGTACGACATGGGATACAGGGACTATATGCTTTCAAGGACACTCAACAGACCGTATGCAGACCATTTCGACTACCTCTATGCACTTGCCGTGGACTATGATTCAAAAGGCCAGACACTTGTTGACTTCCTTGACTATCTAAGACCTCTGCTTGGCTATGGAAGCACAAAGACCAAGGAAGTGACAGTGTTCAAGGAGGATGTCTCTGGAGTACAGATAATGACAGTCCACAAATCCAAGGGTCTTGCGTTCAAGGTCGTCATAGTGGCAGACATGCATTCAGGAACCAAAGGTCCAAGCGGATTCCAACCAAACAACTACAAACTCGGTGACGAAGTGTTCCTTTCATATGAAAAGGGAACTGACAGCGCAGGTGCCATGCACAACCCTGTCAAGGATATCCTTTCTCCAAGGGAGAAGGGCATGGACAATGCGGAGACCAAGCGCATCCTCTATGTCGCCGCTACGAGGGCGCGCTATCATCTTGTGTTCAGCGGTTGCATTGATGAAAAGACTCAGATCTTTCCAGATCCCGACAAGAAGAACGCCATGCTGACATATCTTCTCCATTCCATAGGATACAATCCTGCAACATGGACTGGAGGCCTAAAGGGTGATGGCTTTGAACTTGAAGAGCTTTGCATGAAGCCCTGCTTCGAGGAACCCGTCGTCCATGATAGGGACAAGTCTTTCTACAGAAAGCTCTTCGATGAGGCCAATGTCCATGTACTTCCACTAGGCATCGTGTCCAAGGCCGTGACGCAGTTGGAACCAAATGAAGAACCTGAATCCGAACCTGAGAGGAAGGAAGAAGCCTCAAGGAGGAGGCTCCCTTCCATTGCAAGCGACCCTGTGATAGCCAAGTACTCGTTCAACACCGGTTTTGGAACCCTTGTCCACAAACTGATAGAAAACAGAATAAAGGGTGCAGGCGAGGACGTGTATGGGCTTCTTCCTGAAAAGGCAAACGATGAGGAGAAGGGCCTGTTGCTCAAGGATGCCGGGGATATGGCAGACTCCTTCATGGAAGGAAGGCTGTACGACAGCATACGTGAAAAGGAGCTTCTTTCTGAGAAACGCTTCATAATGTTCGATGGAGCATCATTCATAGAAGGTGCCATAGACCTTCTGGCGGTAGGTGAGGACAGCATTGATGTAATAGACTTCAAGACGGACTCCTCTTGTTCCTACGAAGACCACAAAGTACAGCTTGGACAGTATGCAAAGGCTGTTTCCGGTATATACAACCAGGGTCATAGGCCGCACAGGAAGGTTAGGGCGTTCGTGTGCTATCTAAGAGACGTCGATTCCTACTTGGAGCTTTCCTTGGACAAAGACATCGGTCTATGGTAGAGAACGGCAAGCGTGCATAGTGCAAGGCTTAATGCGGCTTGGACAAGCAGCATTGGGCCTTCGTTGTTGGCTTGCGTGTAGAGTGCGTTCGTCTTGACTGCGGCGTTGTCGTATGTGAAGAACCATGCATTGACAAGGTTGTTGGCTATGTGGATTCCAAGTGCCGCACCCATGCTGCGTGTCCTTAGCGTTATGAGCATAAGGACGAATCCCATCATGAAATAGAACGCCATGGCATAGAATGCACCCGGACCTGCGACCTCTGGGTTGGAGAAGTGCGCTATGGCGAACACCACTGCGCTTGCAAGACAGTAGTAGAGCATGTTGAGTGGGCGGGTCTCCATGTCATCGGCCACGAAGTGGGCTATGTACGCCCTTGTGAGCAGCTCCTCAAGGAAAGCCGCAGCCACAACGAGGACAAGGGCCAAAACCCAGTCGAGAAGCCAACCCTGAACGTCAAGGGTATACTTGAAATCCTGTGGGTTCAACGCCATTGAGATGAAGTTCATTGCAAGCTGCACCCCAAGCATGACGGAAAATCCAATCACAAAGCCTTTCCAATCGAGCCTTCCGTCTTCGCCAAGCATTCTCTTTGCTGGAAAGCTGAGAAAGCGTTGTATCACAAGGAGAGCTATGGTTATGAAAAGCGCATAGCTTATGATGTTCAGCACAATCTCCATGCGTGGGTTTTCAGCAAAGCTTGGCATTACGATGGATAGGAACATCCACAGCGTATAGATAAGAGGAATTCCAAAGAACCATTTGGCGAGCCTGCTCATCTTCTCCTTCTGGTACATGGGTTTTCGTGGTTTGTCGTTCATGTCATGCTTCCTTTATGCTTCCTCAAATCGCTTTTTGTTCGCCTTCATGTACAGTCCAATGAAAGGACTGCCGTCTGCGAGTCTTATGGCTTCCTTTGAGATGTCATTGCACACCTGTTCGATGGCGTTTACCCCAATGGCGTCGCCTGCGCTGCCATCTGAAGGGACTGCTTTGCTGTAGCTTGGAAGACATCCTATCTGCGAGCACAATCCATTGACCACCTTGAGCGCGTACTGAGGCTTTGCAGGTCGCTGGCACACGCATATGGAGAAAAGGTACTCCAAACCCTTGAGATCTATCGCACTCAAACTCTCCTTTATGAATCGAACCATTCTGGTGCTTATATCCTTGCCGCATTTGCAATAGACAAGGCCTATCGAATCCACTTCCTCAAGCACGCCTGGAGCCTCAATGGCGTTCTCTAGCTTCACGATATCGCCGCCTGCAGATTGGGCAATCCTCTTTGCAATGGCCTCTAGACCTTCTTCATATACGATTCTCACCATGAAATCCTCCATTTAGGCTATTCTTTTCTAGGCCGATGCCTTTGAGGCCGATACCTTTGCCAACAGTTCAAAGAACGTTGGAAAAGTAACATCGACCGCCTGCACGCCCCTTATTGTAAGGCTTCCTGCGCATCTTAGGGAAGCCAAAGCCATTGCCATCACTATCCTATGGTCGTTGCACCCGTCTATATCCTTTGCATGGAAGGCTTCTACGGGGTGTATTTCAAGTCCGTCGTCCAGCTCAACGGCGTTGCCCCCAAGACCCTCTATGCAGCGAGCCATCGTTGCAATGCGGTCCGTTTCCTTGAGCCTTGCCTGCTTTACGTTGTACAGTTTCACTTTCCCGTCTGCAAAGCATGATGCCACCGCAAGTGCGGGTAATGCGTCAGGTATGTCGTTGAGATCGAACTCCCCGGCTTTGAGCCTTTGCGGTCCTCTTAACGTGATGCTGTTTCCGTTCCATTCTGCAGTGCAGCCCATTTGACAAAGTATGCTTAGGACTGCTTTGTCTCCCTGTGGGTCGTTCCTGTCAAGTCCGTTTACGGTTATTGTTCCTCCCGTCATGGCGGCTGCGCAGAAGAAGAACGTTGCAGACGAGTAGTCTCCGCCTATGTGTTCTGTAAACGGTCTGTAGCGTTGGTTTCCCTTTATGTGGAACAACGATAGCTCATCGTTGCATGTATAGTCTATTTTTTGCTTTGCAAGCCACCATTGGGTCATCTTCACATAAGGTTTTTCGTTCAAAAGCGGCACTTCTATGGTTGTGTCTCCATGGGACATTGGACTAGCCAGCAAAAGCGCAGACAGGTATTGGCTGGTCCTGCATTCGATTGAGGTCCTGCCTCCATTAAGAGGTCCCTGCACTGTAAATGGAGTGGTCTTCGCCTCTTTTGGTACTATTGTTGCTCCTAGATTTCCAATGCTTTTCAGAAGTGGTTCTATTGGCCTTTTGGACAGCTGCTCGTCCCCTGTGAACCTTATGCTTTTGGATTTGCAACCTGCTGCGCACATGGCGCTTGCAAGGTACAACGTTGTGCCGCTGTTGGCGCAGTCGATTGTGATTTCCTCCTCTTTTTCTTTTTCGCTTGCAATGGCGGATGAATCTATGACAAGCGTGGGCACAGGGGTATCGGTCTTGAATGCGATGTGTGCACCAAGGCGTCTGCAAAACTCTATGCAGGCCTGCGTGTCCTGTGAGTCCAATGCGTTGTGAAGCGTGCTGACCCCGTTTGCGAAAAGCGCTATGAGCAGGGCCCGTATGGTGTGGCTTTTCGAGCCTGGTATGTCTATCGTGCCGCAGATGCGTGCGGGCTTTAGCGTTGTGTCCATGTCGTTCCTTCTCGTTTGATTCCGCTGTTGGGGCTTCTCGTAGGGATTCTACTATGAAACGCCTTGAAGCTCAAACGGGCTTTTGTGGCAGTTGTGGCTTATGTGGCGGTTGTGGCTTATGTGGCGGTTGTGGCGCTTGAGACTCTTGTGGCGCTTATGGCGCTTGTGGACGCTTGAATCTTTTGGTTGGGCTTTGCAAGGAACACCTCGTCATTCATTTCCTGTGTCCAATCGCTGAAAATGGTTTTTGACGCCTCGAAAACCTCGCTTTTGGAGTGTGTTTTGTAGAAATCAAGAAGTACGTTTGCTTCGAATCCAAAGATGTCTTTGTAGATGTCCTTTTTGTAAGGTTCTGAGAAATGTCCTTTCTCGAACATCCAAAAACATGAATAAGGGACGAAACGACCTTCGTTCTCCAGCTGCTCCACGTTCCATAGACAATATCTTCCAAGGAAAAAAAGATAGTTGACTGTTGTAATGATGCTGTAATTGGGTCTGTAATTGAAGATTGGCTTGCCTTTTTCCTTTCGTTTTGGATCCTTCTTGTACACATACTTGCTCACTGCAGAGTTGAGGCTTTTCATGACATTTGAGATGTTCTCCCAACTGTCGGACAAAAAGACATCATGTGTATGGTTTGGCATTGTTACGGAGAATAGGATTACAACATTGAACTCTATACACAATCTACATAGCATCGTATGTCTGAAAGTTGCTATGTCTTTGTTGAAAACAGGCTCTTTGCACCATGTTTGCTGAGTTACATGATAGCATTTTCCAGTTTTGTCTACATTCCCCAACTTGGAATTGCCTGCATTCGAGTGCGACAGTCCGTTCTGCAAATAATTGTTCAAATCGATCTTGCGTTTCATGGAAAACTCCTTCTATAAATATCTATACGAGAAATTGAACATTTCCATTCTGGGTTTTTGAAAAAAACTTCAGAAATTCAAGCGTCCACAACCGCCACAACCGCCACAACCGCCACAACCGCCACAACCGCCACAACCGCCACAATAGCCACAACCGCCACAATAGCCACAACCGCCACAATAGCCACAACCGCCAGCTTTGCAGGTTCCTCTTGACCATTGCTGGAAGAAAGGACAGACTCAAGGCATGTCTAAAACGAACCTCAAAGAAAAGAATCCAAAGAACAATGCAAATGAAAAGCGCCTTTATATAGAGAACCTGGGATGCGCCAAGAACCAGGTGGATGCAGAGGTCATGGCGCACAACCTCAAGGCAAGCGGCTGGCAACTCGTAGACGACGCCTCCAAAGCGGATCTCATCATTGTGAACACATGCGGTTTCATAGAAAGCGCACGGGAGCAGTCCATAGATACCTTCTTTTCGCTTAGAGAGCTCAACCCAAAGGCCAAGCTGGTCGTATCGGGATGCCTTGCCCAAAGATATGCAAGCGAACTTGCGGACCAGCTTCCTGAAGCGGACGGCATATTCGGCAACAGGGACCTTGCGGAGATAAACGCTTTCGTAGATGAGCTTGAAAGCCAGTTCGAAGAACCCCAGCAGCCACAGGTAATGAAAGGATCAAAGACAGCGAAACAGCAAAAGACCAAGGTCCTTGTACCGGAGTATCCAGACCCTGATGCTGAAAGCGACGAAAGGGATAGGCTCTTCAACTTCCCAGGAAGTGCATATCTTAAGATATCGGAAGGCTGCAACCATAGGTGCGGCTACTGCGCCATCCCCCTCATAAGAGGCTCTCTTAGGTCAAGACCAAAGTATGCCGTTCTCAAAGAAGCCAAAAGGCTAGTCTCTACAGGCATAAAGGAGATCAACCTCATAGCGCAGGACCTTGCCGCATACGGAACGGACTGGGACGGCAAGAGCCACTTCTGTGACCTTCTGACAAGTATAACCGCCATAGAAGGCGATTTCAAAGTCAGAATGCTGTACATACACCCTGATGCATTTCCAATGGAGCTTTTGGACATAGTGAAGAGCAATCCAAAGGTCATTCCTTATTTCGACATCCCGTTCCAGCATGCAAGCCCAAACATCCTAAGGCCAATGAAGCGCACAGGAAGCAGAGATGTATACTCCAATCTAATAGACTCCATACGCAGAGAGATCCCGCAGTGCGTCATAAGGACCACCATAATGCTGGGCTTCCCCGGAGAGACTCAGGAGGACTTCGAAGAGGTATACAAGTTCGTGGAGCACTGCAGGTTCAACTGGATGGGCTCGTTCCTCTATTCAAGGGAGGAAGGCACGTATGCCTGGGACCTTACCAATGAAGAGGAGCACAAGGCTCTCATAAGGAAGGCCAAGGTCTGGCAGAAGAAACTTCAAAGACTTCAGGAGAAGATATCAAGTGAAAAGCTCAAGGAGTTCGTTGGAAACGAGTACGATGTCCTTGTAGAGGAACTCATAGAAGGCGAGGATCTTGCCATTGGAAGGATCTGGGCTCAGGCTCCGGAGGTGGATGGACTCACCGTTGTGATGGGACGAGACATGGTACCAGGCAATGTCTATAAGTGCGGAATCACAAAAGTCAACGGCGTTGACCTTGAAGCCGTCAAGATATGAACCAAAATATATGAGCCAAAACATGGACTGGAATATGAACACAACACAAACCATAGATGAACTTCTATCACAGCTCAACGACGAGCAGCGACAGGCCGTGGAGATAAACGACGGTGCATTGCTCGTATTCGCAGGTGCCGGCAGCGGAAAGACACGTGTCATAACGACCAAGATAGCCTATGCCATAGAACGGCTGGGCGTGGAGCCTTGGCGCATACTTGCCGTCACGTTCACTAACAAGGCCTGCAAGGAGATGAAGGACAGGGTTGGTTCGTTCGTAGGGGAGGAGAAGGCTTCTCAGGTGATGATCAAGACCTTCCACTCCTTTGGCGTATGGCTGCTTAGAAAATACGGCACACGGGTGGGTCTTGATCCAAACTTCAAGATCTACGATGACGACGACAGCGTGACGCTGCTGTCGCAGTATTACCCTGAAGCCAACAAGAAGGACATAAGCGAAGCGGTCAAGAAAATATCGGTCTTGAAGGATAGGATGCAGAAGCCAAACCCGCTTGATAGGCGTATGATGGATTATTATTCCAAGTACGAAGAGGCCTTGTCCCAGACGGGCAACGTTGACTTTGCGGATATGATAATCAAGTCCATAAAGCTCCTGAGCGAGAACCAGGATGTTAAGGAATACATCCACAACCGCTTCAGGATGATTCTGGTGGATGAGTATCAGGACTCCAATACGGCCCAGTTCCTTCTTCTCAAGCAAATCGTTGGACCCAACACGTTCATATGCGCCGTGGGTGATGACGACCAAAGCATCTACCGCTTCAGGGGTGCGGAGGTCAAGAACATCCTGGACTTTCCAAACGCCTTTCCAAATACCAGAAAGGTGTTCCTTGGAAAGAACTACAGGTGCACGCAAAGCATCCTGGCTGCAGCGGGCGATGTGATAACCCGCAATGAGACAAGAGCCAAAAAAGACCTCGTTGCAGCGAAGAAGGGCGGCCAGAAACCACAGCTGTACTATGTCAACGGCGGCTACGACGAGGCGGCGAAGGTCATAGAGATACTGAAGAAGGCAGCCGTCAACGACCCAAAAGCCTACGAGAAGAGCGCTGTCCTCTACAGGACGAACTCGCAGTCCAAGGATTTCGAAGACCGCTTCATGATGAACTCCATTCCATACCACATAGTGGGATCGCTTAGGTTCTACGACAGGGAGGAGGTACGCGATTGCATAGCCCTCATATCGCTTGTCTCGAACCCAAGGGACAGCGTGGCGTTCCAGAGAATGGTCAACAAACCGGCCAGAAAGGTTGGCGATGCAAGCATAGAGAAGATCCTTGCATACGCACAGAACAATCCAATGATGGGTGGCGACATAATGTACGCCGCACGCAACGCAACGGGCGATGGAATAGTCAAGGGCGTGGCTTCAACAGGACTCTCACAGTTCCTCACTGCATACGATACGAGCAAGGCGCAGTTCGGGACGCTTTCCAATGGAGACCTTTTGCAGAACATGCTGGTGGGTTTTGGACTTCTTGAGTACTACACCAAGCGCGATGTGGACGAGCACAACGACGTCAACAAGCGAACCGACAACCTTGCCCAGCTTGTGAACATGCTCTCCCTGCCTGAGTTCTGCGACGGACAGGATGGCATAAACGCTTTCCTTGAGTTCGCATCCCTTGATTCAGCGTCGCTTGGCTCCCAGACCGAGGGCAAATCAAACGAAGGCGTGACTCTCATAACCATGCACAACACCAAGGGCTTGGAATACGACAGGGTCTTCATGGTTGGCATGGAGGACGAAATCTTCCCCGGCCACAGAGAGGATCGCACCAACGAAGACATCGAAGAGGAAAGGCGCATCTGCTACGTGGCCATGACCCGTGCACGCAAGGAACTGTACCTCTCGTGTGCCTCCATGCGCATGAAATGGGGCAACATGCAGTACGAAACCCCAAGCATGTTCCTCTCAGAGATCGACCCTTCGCACGTGGACGTATTCGACCTTCGCACGTCCCGCTCCAAACCGGCATCCTACGGCGGCACCGGCTTTGGCGACTGGATGGGCCGTTCCTCCAAGACCGATTATGACGATTATGCCAACACAAGCGACTATTCCAATTACGAAGACTACAGCTCGCATGGCAGCCGAGGCTACGGCAGCGGCGGTTATGGCGGAGGCTTCCGCCAGTATGGCTATGGAGGCTATGGCAAGGGCGGCGGTTGGAAGAAGGACCCTGTTGAAAAGCCAAGCGGACCAAAGCCGTCCGAGGCTGGCAAATACAACATAAGGAACAAGAACGGAGCCCTTGCAAAAAGCGGGGTGGTTCTAGTGAAGAAGGCCGCAAAGACATCGGTCTTGCCAGGGAGTGTGAAGTTTGAGGTCGGCGACCGGATCCTCAGCCAGTTCTACGGTGAGGGGACCATAACGGGCAAGCGGCAGTTCGGGGGGCGCGAGGTCCTTGACGTGAAGTTCGACACCGGCCGTACCGGCACGTTCGCCACCGCAACCGCCGCATTCGAAAAGATTTGAAAGTTCAGCGCGCAACCACTAGACAAAGTGTGCCGTTGAAATATATTATCGACTTTGTGCGCCGTCTTTGAAGCATGCACCAAGGGACTCAAACCCCTTTCCCACGGGGTTCTGCGGTGTGAAGGCCAAAAGGGACGGGTCGCTTGCCTAAGGACTGCTCATCCAAGGGTTTTGGGACGGCACAGAACATTACTACTTATTGTATAGGTGTTTACTATGAAGACAATTTTTGTAAAGCCGCAGACAATGGAGAAGAAGTGGTACCTGATCGACGCTGAGGGCAAGGAGCTCGGACGTGTCGCAGTCATGGCCGCAAACATCCTCCGTGGCAAGAACAAGCCGGAATATGTCCCAAACCAGGACATGGGTGATTACGTCATTATCATAAATGCTGAGAAGGCAGCTCTCACAGGAAACAAGGCTCAGGACAAGATGTACCGCCGTGTTTCCATGTATCCAGGTGGAATGAAGGAAGAGACCTACGCACAGATGGTCGTGCGCAAGCCAACCTATCCAATGGAGCACGCCGTCAAGGGAATGCTTCCAAAGGGACCACTCGGACGCAAGCTCTTCACCAACATGAAGGTCTACGCTGGTGACAAGCATCCACATGCAGCACAGCAGCCAATTAAGGTTGAATTCTAAGAGGTAAGGATATGGCAAAGACAGAAGAAAAGAACATTAACCTTGGTCAGGGAACTGGTCGCAGAAAGACTGCTGTTGCTCGTGTCTACCTCAGAGAAGGCAACGGTAAGATTACAATCAACGGAAGAGAGCTTGAAGACTACTTCAAGGATCCTCTTTGCATCTATCAGGTCAAGCAGCCTTTGGATGTCACCGATACTCTCACGAAGTTCGACATCGTCATTACAGTGAGCGGTGGCGGTCCTTCCGGTCAGGCTGGTGCATGCCGTCATGGCATAGCCCGTGCTCTCGTTGCTGAGAACGAGGCCAACAAGCCAGTGCTCCACGAGAACGGCTTCCTTACAAGAGACCCAAGAATGGTCGAAAGAAAGAAGTACGGTCAGAGAGGTGCAAGACGCCGCTTCCAGTTCTCAAAGAGATAACCTCAACGGGTTCCTTTTTGTATGGAAAAGAACACAAGGAAAGAGCCAGTTCCCAAGGGAGTTGGCTCTCCTTTTTTTATGTGCCGTCAACAGGCTCTGCGTTACCTTGGTCTACGCGAACACAACAGAAGCGAGCTTGGAACCAAGCTTCTAGGCAAGGGCTTTGAAGATGGCCTTGTAGATTCCGTTCTGGACGATCTCGTTGACGATGGTTCTCTGAGCGAGCGCCGCTATGTTGAGTCGTTCGTCCGTTCCTCAAACCGCCGCCATCCTGAGGGAAAGTCCCTCGTCATGGCTCGCCTTGCTGCAAAAGGTGCTGAACGTCCTGTATGTTCCGAGGTCTTGGACGAGATGTATGGCGACTATGAGTATGCGTCCTCTCTGGTACGCCAGGCATATTCTCGCATCGTTTCAAAGGCATGTTCAAAAGGGAAGCCGCTTTCTTCGTATGAGATACGTCAGGCTCTTGCCAAGCTTGGGTTTTCATCCCTGCATATTCGTGAGTGCTTGGAGAACGAGGATTTTGATGCGTCCTGATGCGCCGTGATGCGCCTTGGTCCGCCATAATGCGCCTTCATGCGCCAGAGTAAACAACGTCAAATGGAGTGCACTAGGTTCGTTTGGCACACAAATCACACATGATTTAGATATTTCTTATATAATAAATAGTTATAACATTAATTGCACCTTTTGGCATGTTTTTTTAGAGATTAATTGCACCTTTTGGGGTGTTTTTTAGGAGTTTAATTGCACCTTTTGGTGCTTTTTGAGCTTTATGACCTGTGCTAGACTAAGCATAGGAGGGTCTGTTGTATATGAATCATAGAGTCAAACTGCCGGTACTGTCGAAGGAGACGTTGTCAGAGATTGCATACGGAATGGAGAATCAGGAATCTGAAAGCGTGTTATGCCTTGACGATGGGAACGTCTATCCCCAGGAGATGCTTGAAGAATACTTCGACGATGTAGAAGGCCATAATTTCGTGGATCTTCCGGACTGGTCAAGCTCAGATGGATACCAACTCATGTGTTCGTTCGTGCAGGTCTGTGACGACGACAAGTTGAAAAACGAACTCTCCAAAGCCCTCAATTCAGGTGCGCGCGGGGTGTTCCGCCGTTTCAGATCCGTTCTCGAGTCCCATGAGGGTGCGCTTTCAAAGTGGTACGAGTTCAAGGACCGCAAGATGGAGCAATACATCCTTTCATGGTACCGCAGGATGTTCAACCACAGGGATATCGGGCTGAAAAGGGAAGGGGAGGCCATGCCGGCGTGCGATATCATGGTCGATTACGACATCGTTCATCAGAAATCCATTGAGGCCGATGTCTCTGAGACCATCAAGCGAGAGGTGAACGACCCGGTTGTGATGAAGGTTTTGGAAGCGTTTTCACGCAAGGAGGCGTTTTGTGCATACAAGCAGGGTTCTTTGTGCGGAATGGTGGTCTTTGAGGTCGTGGATGATGCTGCGTGCGTGCTCTTCTATTATATAGAAAGGGAATGTAGAGGGGCAGGTGTGTTTGAGTTGCTGTTCGATTTCATGAACCGCGAGCTTGAAAGACGTGGTGTTGAACGTGTGGTCTTTCCAATTCCTTCTGCGGTTTTGGGACTTGAATCAATGCTAAGCGGAAGGGAAGTTGGATCCAAAATCCAGACCCAGGTGCGTGAATATAGGGTGGCGGATTGGAACGGTGCGGTGGAATCGGCTGAGATTGCATACATTGTTTAGTTGCCTATTTTGGAGAAAACTGCATAAAAATTGCAAAAAACCGGTCAATCAAGTTGTAACCTGTTGCGTTTTGTTTTGTTTTTCTTGACAGTTATGAAGGTCATTGTTAGAATGACGCTTGTATAACGAGAAAAAAGGGAAAAAGCTGGTCTTTGGCCAGCCCCGAAATTATTGGAGGAAGTATGAAAAAAGGTATTATCGTACTTTTGATTACGGTGCTGGCTGCTGGAATGGCTTTTGCTGGCTTGACA
>CAKQWE010000008.1 GCA_934277975.1 uncultured Spirochaetales bacterium | reverse complement strand
TGCATTCTACAATGGTTTCCGTCCTTTGTTTCGCCTTTCCCTCTACTGCCAGCCCCACCAGTTTTGTGCATGAACCAGAAAACAACAACTATTGATTTCGACTACACAACTTATTTTAGTTGACTTTTGGGCAACTAATTTTATAGCTTAAAACAGGCTGGATTGGAGGATTGACCTATGACATCAAACAAAAGGATTTACCCTGCGATATTCCATAAAGAAGGAGGGAGCTATTGGGTTGAGTTTCCGGATATCCCAAGTTGCATGACCCAAGGGCATTCCATAGAGCAGGCGTATATGATGGCAAAAGAAGCTTTGGCCTTGGCCCTCGATAATGAAAAGTGCAAGACTCCGACTCCGTTGAAGAAGGTGGTCGTCTCAAGCATGGAGGACAGAATCATGCTGGTTGAAGCTGGGGATGGTAGGGATGTAGTCAATTACAGAAACCCGGACATTCCAACGAGAATCGATGAGGGGCTTAGAAAAAAAGGCTATACAAAATATCAGGCGGCTCAGGTCTTAGGGGTAAACAGAGCATATATAACCAGAATAGCCAACGGAGAAAGGGTTCCTTCCGTTGATATGGCAAAGAGGATTGGACTGCTTCTTGGTTTCGATTGGAAGCTCTTCTATAGCAATGGTAGGGAGGAAAGGGCTTGAACAAAGAAACAGCCCTCGACGAAAGGCCAAGGGCTGCTGCCTGCTGCGTTTGAGACCAACGAACCAGCGTATCAGCGTATCAGACCTGGATTTTCGAATCGTTCAGGTTTCTACGACCGTTGGAGTCATCCTTTGGAAGGACGGCCCAGCCGTTGAGGATAAGCGTGTAGACGGCAAGACCCAGCAATAGCAGGATTCCAACTATGGACGAGATGTTTATCATCTTGCTGAGTTTGTTGGCTTGGTGTATGCCAAAGAACGCCCATGCAACGGGAAGTGGTATTGCCGCATTCTTGTCGCTATAGGTTATGATCGCCGTAAGGACTACGGCAACCGCCAGAACTATAACCGTCCAAATGTAGGGGCTGAGTCCAAAGCCGTTCCAGTTGAGCTTGACCAGGAACGCCGATATGTTGACGACAGTTGCCACAACTATCCAGCCAAAATAGATTCCAAAGGAGAGCGGAAGCAGCCATTTGCCATCCTTTCTCATTCTGAGAAGTTCTGAGCATATTAGGCCCAATGTTATCATGAGTATGGCTATGAAAAGAACGGAAAGCCAAATCTTCATGTAGGAGAAGGAAACGATCCATGCAATGTTGAATATGCATGAGACCCAGAACATCCAGGAGATGTTTTCGATGGCCTTGGACCAATACTTATCTTTGCTTTTTACTATCATGACGATCATTGAGGCTATCAACAACGCATAGATGACCATCCATATCTGAAAGGTGAACGGACTTGGAGTTATGAGTGTTGGGTACATGTCCGACACCTGCTTTTGGCTAAGGCCGTTTATGATTCCAAATGCACCCAACGCATTTACAGCCATCGTCACAACTAGAAAACAAAGATTCGCTACAGCCTTTCCGGTTGTGCTGCACGTACAAGATTTCTTTCCTTTGGTTTCGTCCATACAGGACCTCCTTCGTGGTGATTTTCACTGAAAATCTATAAACCAAAAGGATAAAAGAACACTAAGAAACGGTTAGGAAACAGCTATTCCCTGCGCTCGTAGTTTCCATTGGGGTCTGGTCCGTCGTCGTCATCCGAACCCCTGAAGAAACGCCAAATGCCCGATCCCGCCACCATTATTGCCACAATCAGGGCCTCCACGCTTCTATGGAAGAGAAAGTATACAAGAACCGCACTTGCAATGGCCACGCAAAGGGTTATGATTCTTTGGACCGATGTCTTCATGCTTTCGATCATAAAGCAAATTCCTTAGTCGTTCAACGAGTTCAAAGCATAAAACGAGATGTCAGAAAACGGGATGAAAAAGATATTTTCCGAGGATATCCTTGTAAAAAATGCGGTGTTACGATGGATTTCAGAAAACAAAGACATCGGTCTAGGCTGGCTTTGGTATGCCATGTGTGAAGACCGGTTTAGGAGGAAACATGAAGAAGATGGTATCAATTCTGGTTCTTGCAGCTTTGGTGTGCACATGCGTTTTCGCACAGGGCGCGCAGGAGGCCAAGAGCGAAGAAAGCAAGAAGCTGACGGTCTACACAACCGTTTCAGAGAAGACGATCGAGCCAATCGTCTCCCAGTTCGAAGAAGAGACCGGCATTGAGGTGGAGCTTGTCACAGCGGGCGTTGGTGAGCTTCTCAAGAGAATCGAGTCGGAGAAGGACAACCCTCTTGCAGATGTGATCTGGGGTGCTGCGCTTTCATCCATCCAGGCATATGACACAAGCCTTTTCAAGCCTTATAGAACGGTCAACTATGACAGCATCTATGAGCCATACAGGGTCGATGGCGACTACTACACACCTTATGGGATTGCACTTCGCTGTCTTTTGGTCAATACGAACCTTACGGAGGGCATTGACGTGACAGGCTATGCAAGCCTTCTCAATCCGGCTCTCAAGGGCAAGATTTCAATGGTCGATCCTTCAGCATCCTCGTCTGGCTTTGGCCAGCTCTCCAACATGCTGTTCGACATGGGCACTGACCACGACCCGGAGTCAGAGGCTGCATGGAACTACGTCACGGAGTTCGCAGAGAACCTGGATGGCAAGCTTCTCAACAGCTCATCAGCTGTATGGAAGGGTGTATGCGATGGCGAGTATGCAGTTGGCTGCACATACGAAGAGGTCTCCTTCCAGGCCGTCAAGGACGGATATCCAGTTAAGATCGTCTACTGCGAAGAGGGTGCATACGGTGAGTGCACGACAGCGGCAATCGTAAACGGTGCAAAGAACGAGAAGAACGCAGAGAAGTTCATCGACTTCCTTACAAGCCTTGAGATCCAGCAGCTCTTCTGCGATGAGCTCAACATCCGTGGAATCAGATCCGACCTTGCATTCTCCGATGCCCTTCCAAATACTGCGTCCATCACTCTTACAGATGGAAACAGCGCATTGGCATCGGCCAACAAGAAGGCTTGGCTCAGCAGGTTCATGGACGTTTGGACAAGCGTAGCCAACTAAATGGTAGAGATGGGCTGGAATGCGTGGAGCGTTCCGGCCCATTTGAAACCATTATAGGACCATGAGTTAACCAAGACTTCAAAATCAAGACTTTAAAGAGGTTTCCAATGAGCAAGGACATAATCATCGAACATGCTGTTAAAAGGTATGGCAACCTTACAATCATCCCAGATCTTTCCGCACAGATACGCAACAGCGAGCTTTTCACCCTCCTTGGGCCAAGCGGATGCGGCAAGACGACTCTTCTTAGGATGATTGCAGGCTTCAATTCAATCGAAGGCGGAACGATAAGCTTCAGCGGACAGGTCATAAACAACATCCCTGCCCACAAGAGGAACATTGGAATGGTGTTTCAGGACTACGCGATCTTCCCGCACCTTACCGTTGAACAGAATATTCGATACGGCCTCAAGGAACACAAGGTTCCAAAGCAGGAGGCCGATGCAAGGGTCGAGTCCATCATGAAGCTCACCAAGATAGACATCTACCGCGACAGACTTCCTGAAAACCTTTCCGGTGGACAGCAGCAGCGTGTGGCTCTGGCCCGTGCAATAGCAATCCATCCGGATGTTCTTCTCATGGATGAGCCTTTGTGCAACCTAGACGCCAAACTCAGAGTCGAGATGCGTGGTGTCATACGCGATATTCAAAAGGAGATTGGCATCACCACCGTGTACGTCACGCATGACCAGGAGGAGGCGCTTGCCATATCAGACAGGATTGCGGTCATGAACAAAGGCGAAATCCAACAGATCGCTTCGCCTCACACGATATATACACGTCCGTACAACCTCTTTGTAGCGGACTTCATAGGTCACTCCGGCTTTGTATACGCACAGCTCAAAGGAAAGGGCGCAGTTCGCACATTGGACTTTGGAAACGGCTACAGCGTAGAGATGGACAACATCAAGGCCAATACCCCTGAGGGCCGCGTAGTCGTTGGAATCAGACCTGAGGAGTTCTTCGTAAGCAAGGATCCTTCAAGAGGCTTCAAATCCCACATCTCCAAATCGACATATCTTGGGAAGTATGTGATCTACTTCGTTGACATCAAGGACGTCGAGTGCCCAAAGGGGGAGGAAGATACTGAGGATGTGTTCGAAATCTCGCAGGACCTTGGTACGGCCACAAGCCTGCTCAAGGTTGGAGACGATGTCTCATTTGAGGTGTATCCTCATAAAATAAACGTGTTCGATGCCACAACCGGGGTATCTTTGATAGAGGGAACAAGCCATGAAGAGTAGTTCGCTTTCACTTGGCAAAGGCAGCTTCAAGGACAGGCTTCACGGTTGGATCCAGGGCATTAACTTCTGGAGCGTAGTGACTTTGGTTGTGTTCGTCCTCTTTGCGCTCTTTCTCGTATATCCTCTGTTCAAGCTGCTCGTATCCGGTTTCAAGGATACTGAGACCGGAGCTTGGACGCTTGACAACTTCAGGACGTTCTTTGGCAAGAAATACTACACAAACGCAATATGGCATTCTCTTGCCATTGGTGTTGGTGTGACTCTCATAACGGTGGTGCTTGGAACGCTTCTGGCCTACATCCTCACATTCTATGAGATAAAGGGTAAGAAGTTCCTTCAGGTACTCATCATATTCTCAATGATGTCACCATCGTTCATAGGAGCGTACTCATGGGTCATCCTCCTAGGACGCAGCGGAATAGTCACACAGTTCTTTGCGGACAAGTTGGGGGTGACTATGCCAACCATCTATGGACTTGGGGGTATAATCCTTGTGCTTGTGCTCAAGATGTATTCCAACATCTACCTGTATGTGTCTGGTGCCATGAAGAAGATAGACACATCCCTTCTTGAAGCATCCCGCAGTCTTGGATGCAGTCCTGTGAAGAACGTCATAAAGATGATAGTGCCTCTTGTACTGCCAACCATATTGGCGGCCGCCCTCATGGTGTTCATGACATCCATTGCGGACTTTGGAACCGCCATGCTCATAGGGGAGGGCTACAGGGTTCTTCCTGTTCTAATATACCGAGCATTCATGGGTGAGAACGGAAGCGATGCCAACTTTGCAGCGGCGATCGCCCTTGTAATGGTGACTCTCACCGCCTGCCTATACTTTCTCCAGAAGTTCATTATCAACCGCAAGTCGTTCAGGATGAGATCTGTCAAGCGCATAGTTCCAAAGAAGATAACGGGAGTCAAAGGAGTGCTTGCATATGTGTATTCGTATCTGCTTGTAGGAATCTCCGTCATTCCACAGTTCACGGTCATATACACTGCATTTCTGGAAACCAAAGGTACTAGGTTTCTCTCCTCGTTCTCCCTTGAGAGCTTCTCCAAGATGAAGTCAACCATAATCAAGAGTGCAGCGCACACCTACACATACGGAGTCGTGGCCATAGCCCTCATCGTGATAATTGCAGTGTTCGTTGCATATCTTTCTGTGAGAAAAAGAAATGCACTTACATCAACCCTTGATATCGTTACGGTGTTCCCATACATAATTTCAGGCTCCATTCTTGGCATCATGCTGCTTTTGTGCTTCAACAAGAAGCCTTTGGTCCTAAGCGGAACGGCTGCCATAATCATCATAGCGTTCATCATCCGTAGACTGCCGCATACACTGCGTTCCAGTGTGGCCATACTTTACCAGATAAGCCCCAATACGGAGGAGGCTGCCATAAGTCTTGGTTCGTCTCCACAAAAGGCTTTTTTTAAGGTAACATTCAGACTTATGCTATCGGGAGTGCTCACAGGAGCCATCCTGAGTTGGGTTACGGTCATAAACGAGCTGAGTGCTTCGCTCATTCTGTATACAGGAAGGACGAAGACGCTGTCAGTTGCCGTCTATGAACAGGTTACAAGGGGAAACTACGGAAATGCTGCGGCAATAGCATCTGTGCTCATGCTCTCCACGGCCATTTCCATGATAGTGTTCCTCGTATCTACCAGGAAGAAGGAGTTCTCCCTATAGGTCTTCTATAGGGCAGCACAAAGGTGTTTCTACTGTGAAAGGAAGAGGACGAAGAACGGCTTTGACATTCTCCAACGATGTCAGAAAAGTGGTCATGAAATATGTGGTCGTCCCTGTTTTGATTGCATATTTCGTGATTCTGGCCATCATTGTCCTCTTCTACGGCCTTTCGATCAGCTATAGCGCAAAGGCGGAGTGCCGTAGCGCAGCTTCGCGGTTTGAAAGAGTGGTGTCTGCATATGAGGATAGGCTTGCATCCATAGTGGAGGACCGTTCGCTGGAAAGGTTGATATCAGGAGAGATATACGGGAACGCCTTTTCCGAGCGGGTATACGCCTTCATAAACGAGCAGGATATTCCGGCTCATTTCTTCCTCCTTGATGCACAAGGTTCATTGGTCATTGGAAGTTCGACAATCCTTTCGAACTACCTTCTTTCAAAGCCTCCGTACAATACTGGTTTCATGTCCAGATTGCAGAACAATCCTGATTGTCCGTCCAAAATGCTGAGCCAGATTGGCAATGCCCGTACATCCTCCATGGTTCTGTCTATTGGCCAGGCTATAGTGAGGGACGAGCAGGTGATTGGTTACTTTGTGTTCGAGCTGAGCCCCTCCAGAATCCTTGAGTACATATCCACGGGGGAGATGGGGGATGTTGTTGTGACCAATTCGTTCTTCACCACCCTCGTCACATCAAAGAACGAGTTCATAGACCAGTATTCAAAACTAAGGGCGGAATACCGTGGAAAGACAGGGCTTGTGGAAATAGAATCCCAAAAGATATACATTGCCTCGGAGTATCTTCCAGACATGGACTCTTGGGTCTTCATCCTTGTGAAAGTGGGCACGTTGTCCAAAGCCATCCTGATAACGAGCATAGCCGCAGGTATGGTTCTTGTGGTATCGGTCTTTGCCATTGGTGGGGTGAGCGGCCGTGTGCTCAATGAGGAGGCTTCGTCCATAGATGGGCTTATTTCAAGCATAAAGCAAATGAAAGCCAAGGGCATATATGCTCCCGTTGAGCCCGTTGGTAGCAAGTTCAGCAGCCTTGAGGCTTCCTATGGGGAGCTTTTGCAGGATATAAGGGATTTGGCTCAGGCGAATAGACAGGAGGCCTCCATGCGGGAGCGTGCTGAGGTCAAACAGCTTGAATCCCAGTTCAATCCGCACTTCATATTCAATACCCTTGAGATAATCCGTTGCTACATAAAGGTTGACCCTGCATCTGCCAACCGCATGATCCTGGATTTCTCCAGTCTTCTGCGCTACAGCATAGACTCCAACGTCCAGTTCGTGCCGCTTCGCGATGACGTTCACTACATAGAATGCTACCTTTCCATGAACAGAATGAGTAGGCCAAACGATCTTTCCTACTCGATTGAGGTTCTTGACGAAGCCATGGATGTTCTTGTCCCAAAGCTCTGCATCCAGCCTTTGGTTGAGAATGCAATAAAATATGGGCGTTCGAACAACGGCATGAGTACTTGCAGCGTCCGTGCTTTCGTAGAGGAGTCAAGGCTAAATGTAGTAGTCTGCGACAATGGCTCTGGAATCGATGATGCAAAGCTTTTGGATATCGCAGATGTACTTGCAAATGAAGAGACTCCCAACAGGTACTTTGGCCTTTACAATGTGCATAGAAGACTTAAGCTCATCTATGGAGAGCGTTCCGGCCTTTCAATAACGTCTGGTTCAAATGGTACATGCGTGACCATTTCAATTCCTATGGCTGACGACGACCCTGTAGGAGGTCTCTTGTATGTATAGGATACTTGTGGTGGAAGACCAACAGATAATCCGCTACACGCTGTGCAACACCATTGATTGGGGTTCCGTTGGCTGTCAGGTGTGCGGTCAGGCTGCAACAGGTGAAGAGGGGTTTCGCTGCATTGGGTCTTTGTCTCCGGACATTGTCCTGACAGACATCCACCTTCCAGGAATGGATGGGATGAAGATGCTTGAAAAGGCCAGGGAGCTTCAAAGCCAGAACGATGGGCGAGGGATTGTCCATGGTTTTGAATCCATAATCATAACGGGGTTCGGCCAGTTCGAATACGCAAAGAGGGCCATTGGCCTTTCTGCTGTGGACTACATCCTCAAACCAATAGACGAGGAAAAGCTCCTGGATGCCGTCCGCAAGGCGATAACTATCATAGAAGAAAAACGGGAGCTTGCTTCCTACAGACATCAACCAATCTATTCCTTGGACAATCTTGATGCTTCGATTGGCGATGAATACGTCAAAAAAGTGCTTGATGTCATTAGAATGGACTATTGTAGGCATCTTAACTTTGATTCTATAGCAAGGGATATTGGTCTTAGCAGCGGATACCTGAGCCGTAAGATAAAGGCTGAGACTGGGATGTCTTTCTTGGATATTCTTCAACGCCACAGAATAGAAGTTGCCCAACAGCTTATGAAAAGCAACAGCAGCATGAAGTACTATGAGGTTGCAGAGAAGGTTGGATTTTCAAGCTACAAGCGCTTCTCCTGTGTGTTCAGGGAGGTTTGCGGCTATACTCCAAGCGACCTATCCAAGAACGAGGACCTTGGTACTAAGTTTGAATAGGATTTGAATAGGAGGTTCGCAATGAACGTTAACGATAGCAAAGTTCTGGATTTAATCCTTGAGAAGAAGATCATCACGATTGTGCGTGGTACATATGGCGAAGACCTTAGAAAACTTGCACATGCATTGTACGATGGTGGCATAAGGTTCATGGAGGTCACGTTCGACCAGAAGGACCCAAACTGCATTGAGAAGACATCAGGCGCAATAGCAATGCTCAACGAGGAGTTCTCTGGTCGTGGTTTTTATGCAGGTGCCGGTACCGTTCTTACAAAGGATCAGGTCAAGGCCGCATTCGATGCCGGCGCAAGCTACATCATTTCACCCAATACCAACCCTGATGTGATAAGGTACACCAAGGAGCTTGGACTGGTCTCCATCCCCGGAGCCATGACTCCAACCGAGATTCTTCTTGCACATGACTGTGGAGCCGATATCGTTAAGCTTTTCCCTGCTGCGACCCTTGGTCTCAAATACGTCAAGGACATCCTTGCCCCTATAAGCCATGTGGCAATAATAGCCACAGCAGGCATTACTGAAGAGAATTTCGCAGAGTTTCTCAAGCTTGGCCTCAAGGGTGCAGGCATAAGCGGTCGTCTTACAGACAAGAAGCTCATAGCCGCAGGGGACTGGGAGGAGTTCACCCGAAGGGCCAAGGCTTTTGTCGATATCGCCAACAGCTGATGGACTAATTTGCGTTTTTGTTAAAATGGCAACCTCATAACTGCATATTCCTGTTTGCATTCCGCTTGAATATGGTTAGAATTTGCAAAACTTTTTAGGTTTATTGAAAATGTATGCATCATTTATGCAGGAGGTTGTCATGGAGAGTTCTTTCAAGAAAACATCGGTTTGTCAGTTTCCAAAGGATTACAAGCCAATTCTGAACCAGCATGACACGGAGAAGGCCATCAAGGCGGCCAAGGACATCTTCGAGAAGGAGCTGTCCGGATCCCTTAGGCTCAGTCGTGTCACGAGTCCCCTTTTCGTGGAGGCCGGAAGCGGTATAAACGACGACCTCAACGGCATAGAAAGGCCTGTCTCCTTCCCTGTGAAGAACATGGGAGAGAAGAAGATGGAGATTGTGCAGTCCCTTGCAAAGTGGAAGCGCATGGCCCTTGCAGACCTTGGCTTCAAGCCTGGCTACGGCCTCTACACGGACATGAACGCCATTCGTCCTGACGACGACATAGACTGCATACATTCGATCTATGTCGATCAGTGGGACTGGGAGAAGGTGATGGCAGACGGCCAGCGCAACTTGGATTTCCTCAAGAAGACGGTCTGCACAATCTACGATGTTATAAGACGCACCGCTTTCAGGCTGTGCGAGTTCTATCCGCAGCTTGAGGATGATCTGCCGGAGAGCATCACCTTCGTGCACTCGGAGGACTTGGCCTTGGAGTTCCCTTCGCTGACCCCTGACGAGCGTGAATACGAAGCTGCAAAACGCTATGGTGCGGTGTTCGTGATTGGCATTGGGTACGGCAACCCCTCTCATGGTGGACGTGCTCCAGACTACGACGACTGGTCAACCTGCGTTTCAGATGGCGCTGGCTCGTACCATGGACTCAACGGGGACATAATCGTTTGGGACAGTGTAAGGCAGCGCAACCTAGAGCTTTCCAGCATGGGAATCCGCGTTGACAGAGAGTCTTTGTTGAGGCAGCTTTCGCTGAAGGACTGCGAGTCCCGCAAGGATCTCTACTGGCATTCACGCCTGCTTTCAGGTGATTTCCCTCAGACGATAGGCGGAGGAATAGGGCAGTCCAGGCTGTGCATGTTCCTTTTGAAGAAGGCTCATATCGGCGAGGTTCAGGCATCTGTGTGGCCAAAAGAGGTATACAGCGAGGCTGCCTCCCACCACGCCCACCTGTTCTAGGAATTCGTGCGGTCTATGTCGTCACTACGCCATAGGCCGTACACAAAGTACTGTCCTGTGCTTTGCACCTTGTGTACCGCACGAATAACAGCGAACATGTTTTTTCTTTTGTGTTTATCGTTGCAAGTGTAATTTAGAAATCTACATCGCGATGGTTGTGAATTCAGGCTCTTCACGTTTTTCTGCGGGATGGGCTCTTCTTTGCAAAGATGCTCGAACAGAATCCCATGGATTCTGCAAGCACCATGCGCACAATGCTTACAAACGCACCATCCTCACCACACTCACCACGCTCACCATCACCACGAAAAACTCACAATCCAGCGTCTGAAGCCTGCAATGGAGCGTCCAATGGCGCAGCCGGGTATGCCTTTCGGCACCCTGGCGTCACAGATGCCCGAATCCAGACCGTTTCAGAGCGTCTAGATAGGCCAGAGCGGCTAGATAGGCCAGAGCGGCTAGATAGGCCAGAGCGGCTAGATGTACAATTGTAGAACCGCCCTTTTTTCAATCCCCCAATTTCCGTGAAGAACCAAAAACCGAGTCTCGTTACAAACGAAAGTTCTTTTCTATGGTATTGGGAAATGAACGTGTGTGAGAGTATGTCTTGGTATTATATAACAGGCTTTTGGGGTTTTGGTGATTCTAAGTTTGAACAAGGCGTGAGTTAAGTTTCTTGTCAAAGCTTATAATGCATTGGCCAAGTATGTTGTTATAGGAGATAAGGAGGCAATCAACGAAATCCAAACTTGAATCCTTGAACAGGTTGATTGCAAATATCACTGCTATTCCGTTTTCAATTTGCACTTTCTTCAAAAGGGAGAAGAGTGCTATTGAGATGTCTGGTCTTGGGATTTTATAGACTTTCATAAGTACATAGACTACTTCAGCGAGTACTTCCGTTGTTGTACAGCACCCCAAATCAATTGTTTGGCTTGCCCTGAGGTACTGGTCCTCTATGTCTCTCAATAGGTATCTGATGATTACATTGGCATCAATCAAGTCCATATTTCTCTCCCACAGCAAGGGACCATGCATCGTTTTCCTTTTCAATCAAGGAATGGTTTGCATATTTGTGGAGGATTCCACCTGCTGAGTCTGGATAGTTGTTCAGAAGCACAGTGGACCTTGGGGTGAACGGCAAACCGTTGTGTGCAATGCTCTGAACAGCAAACATCCTTACTGCATCTGCAAACGAGAATCCCATGCTCTCGTAGAGGGTCTCTACCTTTTGCTTCACCTCTGAGTCTATTCTTATTTGAAGAACTGCATCCTTTGCCATACGTAACTCCTATGTAACGTTCATGAACAATGTAATACAAATGTATGACATTTGCAAAGGGCTGTTGTCTTTTTTAGAATCTGGAGCAACTTTCAATGCTTTTTGTGGAACGCTCCACCAATATGCAGCCTCGTTGCGACCAAATTGCAACCAAGTTGTAACCAGAATTGCCAAATCGTTGGTATAGCACTAGAATCAAGTTCCATGAAGGAGAATGACGCAATGCAGATGGCATCGACCAGAAAAAGAACAGCTCTCTATGCCCTATGCGCCTTTTTCTATGCCATAGCCGGGGTTTTGCAGGCCGTCGACTCCATGCTTCCTGAGTTCTGGCATGCCCTGTTTGCGTTGTTGGTGCATACCATCCTTATCTCCCTTGTGGTTGCATGGGGCGTATCCCTTATGCATAGGATGGTGAGAAGGGATCTGCGTACATACTTCCTTGCCGTCGCCGTCTTGATTCTGTTCTTCCTTGTGGTCAGGATGGTAAAATATGGCCTTACAAGGGACATAGACGTGCTGTCCCGCTATTTGTGGTATGGATACTACATTCCGCAATGCCTTATCCCTCCAACGCTTCTACTTGCGGCATCCAGCCTTGAGAACAAGAAGGGCAGGCTTGGCGATAGGAAACTGTATCTCCTGTATTTGCCTGCCGTTGTACTGATAATTCTGATATTCACGAATGATATCCATCAATGGGCATTCGCCCTAAGCTTTGAAGATGGAGGGTTCTCGTACAGCCACAGACCGGTGTTCTATGCTGCGCTTGTGTGGGAGATTGGCGTAACGTTTGCAAGCCTTGTCGTATTGATTCTGAAATGCAGTGTATCGGCATGCAGAAGGAAGACTTGGATACCAACAATGGTGTTCGTCATATGCTCCGTGTTCTCGGCTGTATGCTTTCTCGAGAACTCTCCTGCGTTCAAGATCCCTGAACTTCTTTGCTTCACCTGCATTGCAATGATAGAGGGCTCCATATACATAGGCATAATACCATCAAACGATGGATATGAAGAGTTCTTCTATCTTTCAGAGTATTCGGCTTTCATAACGGACGAGAACTTCAATGTAGCTTATCGTTCGAAAAAGGCCCGTGTCCTGGACAAAGGCCTTCTCAGGAAGGCTGTAGAAGCCCCTGTCTTCCTGGATCCAGATACAAGGATATCGGCCTATAGGCTGCATGGGGGCTATGCCTTCAGAAGCGATGACCTGTCCAAGATAAACGAGATAAACGACGCTCTTGCCAATGCTAACGAAAGGCTTGCGGAGGAGAACTATCTAATTGAAGCGGAGAACGAACTCAAGGAGCAGCGGGCTCAGGTTGCACAGCAGAAAAGACTGTATTCGAAGATGGAGGAGGCAACATGCGGCGAAGTCTCCTGCCTTGAAAGCCTTTTGTCTACATTGAAGGACGAATTGGAGGACGACGGGGCTGACAGCGAACGGTTCGTCTCTGGAATGCGTTTTGCGTGCGTCCTTGCTTCCTACATCAAACGACGCAGCAACCTTGTCATGCTGTCCGAAAGACAAAACCGCATTGACATCGAGGAGCTGTATCTTTCAATGAAGGAGTCGTTGGACTACCTTTCGCTCCTTGGCGTGGAATGCGCCTTCGACTTTTCCGCTTCAGGCGAAATGGAAGGCAAGGATGCCGGAGTCCTCTACGATTTCTTTGAGTCGTGCATAGTGGACTGCGGCGGTTTGCCGGATGCGCTCATCGTGCATTTGTCCAAAACCAGTGGAAACCATACCAATGGAAGCTATGTGCTGCGTATGGAAACCAATGTGTCGGCTGTGGATGTCTTGGAGCTGTCGAAGAGGTTGGAACCTAGGTTCAGCGGCTATGGTTTCGTTGTAGATACAGATGGCGAAGCAGACTACTATTCGATTTCATGTCCGTGCAGAGGAGGTGGTCTATGAGATTTATAGATGAACCCCTCTATGCCAGACAGATCATCATCGTTTCATTCGTAATAACGCTTGCCCTTTCGATCATTGGCCTGTTCACGGCCGTAAGGCTCTGCAAGAAGCGGCGTCTTGTCGCAGCCTCCTCGGTGGCATTCGTACTTTCGTTTGCATCGGTCTTTCTGACGATGCGGGGCAGTTATAGGTACCGTGTGGGGCTTTCCGTGTTCGAGCCGTCGTCTGCGGTGCTGGAACTGCCGTTCTGGTTGCATTGTGCGGTTTCCGTGACGCTGCTTGTTCTGATTTCCCTGACACTTGCCTATTCGGTGTGGTGGAGAAGAAGGAATATTTCCCCGTTGTCAATAAAGGAGAGTTCTGAAAGCCTACCGGCCGGCATATGCTTCTACGAGGATAGCGGTTTGGTGCGGCTGATCAACAACGAAATGAATAGGCTATGCATCCTTTCCGTTGGCAAGGCACTTCTGAATGGCGTTGATTTCTGGCGAAGGATAGCAAGCGGGGAGGTCGAAGACGGGTGCGTTTCACTTGAAAGGGGTGAAAAGCCCATAGTCGAATACGAAGACGGCAAAGTCATCTCATTCAAGAGATATGCACACGATATGGACGATAGGACGGTCTATGAGGTCGTCGCCTCTGACATAAGTGAAATGTATCGCCATACCAAGGAGCTTGAGAGGAAGCTTGTAGAGCTGCGTGAAAGGAGCAAGCGGCTTGTGGCGTATGGTGAAGGCGTTGAGGCCCTTATGAAGGAGAAGGAGCTCTTGGCGGCGAAGATCCGCATCCATGACGATATGGGGAAGATTCTCCTTACTACAAAACGCAAGCTTTCCCAGCCTTTGACGAAGGCCGATCAAAAGGAGCTTGTCTGGTTCTGGAGGACGGAGATCTCAGCTCTCAAGGACACAAAGAAGCTTGATTTGAAAAACAACCTGCAGGTCATAATGGACGCAGCAAGGCTTGTGGGTGTGGATATAGAGTTCTGCGGTGACCATCCCAAGGCCGGAACCCCAAACGAAAGGGTTCTGATCGCTGCAATGCACGAATGTCTGACGAATACCGTCTCCCATGCCAACGGCCGTAGAATGACGGTTTTCTCCTTAAACGGTTCCAACTGCGATTCCACCACAGACCCCTGCAACGGTTCCAAAAGCGACAGCTCCTATACAATCAGGATTTCAAACGATGGGGAAAGCCCAAAAGGCGAAATCATTGAAGGAGGAGGCCTTTCAAACCTTCGTTCCCTCGTGGAACGGGAAAACGGCATGATGACCATAACGAGTCTGCCTAGGTTCGAGCTTGTAATCGAAATGCCTTATGGAGAAAAAGACATAGAAGCGGGAGGAGAGATATGAAGGATGGAAAGTATTCCGTAATGATAGTCGAAGACCAGCAAATGCCAAAGGCCCTCTTCTCACATTTCGTGGAGTCGTCTGACAAGTTCCACCTCCAAGTGGCAATAGAGAATGCATCCGTTGCCGATATCATATGCATGCGCACTCCTCTTGACCTCATCCTCATGGACGTCATAACGGAGAACGGCGAAAGCGGTCTCAAAGCGGCTGCCAGGATCAAGGCGAAGTTCCCAAGGATAAAGATCATCATAGTCACAAGCATGCCCGAGTGTTCCTATATAAAGAGGGCCAAGGCCATTGGAATAGAGGGCTTTTGGTACAAGGAAGTAGGGGACCAATCCATCATCTCCGTAATGGAAAGGGTCATGCAGGGGGAGATCGTATACCCAGACAACGTGCAGACCATAAGCATGGGGCTTGCGACAAGCGATGAATTCACTGAAAAGGAATTGGAGATACTGCGTTTCATGACCGGCGGCTACAGCAACGTTGAAATTGCAGAGAAGCTTGACATCTCGACCGGTGTCGTCAAGAACCATGTTGCAGACATGCTCAACAAGACGGGCTTTCGTTCGCGCACCCAACTTGCCGTAAGGGCACGTGAGACGGGCCTTGTAATCCTTGAAAAGGACGAGGACGACATCTGAACCGGGACGTGCAATCCATAGCCGTCCCATTCTTTAGACCGATTTTACTGAACTCTCGTCCTGGAGAGCAACCTTCAAATGTTGGTCAAGAGGTCGTTCAAGAATACGAATTCCTTCTGTTTGGATTCAATCCATGACGCATTCAGGGGTGCCGAATGGCACTCCCTTGGACTCTCTTTGTCATGTTAAGCCTTATCCATAACGGAGTGGCGAGGTTTGATGAAGAGAGCGTTGGTCGTAGTAAAGAACAGGCTTGTGCAGGAGGCGGTTGTGAGTGCGTTGAGAAAAGTAGGTTTCTTCGTTGAGAAGTCATCGTCCCAGGATACGGATAGAATCCTGACCCTGGTCGATGCATTCTCTGCAACGACGCTTCTGATGGATGTAACGAGATTTGGCGATGGCTCGTTCGAGATGAGGATGGACACCATAAAGGAAGCCAAAAGACTGAATCCAGAGCTCAAGGCCGTGCTTATCTGCGACAAGGTGTCTGACGAAAACAATGCCCACAGAATCAAATGCGCCAAGGAGGAGGGCGGTATAGACGCTTTCTTCTACGAATCTGTGCCATCGGACTACATTGCCGATGCCGTCGATGCTCTATAGAAAGGAGAATTTGAAGAATGGAAAGAAGACTGTGTTCACTGGCATTGCTCTTGGTCTTGGCAACGACCCTTGTCGTAGCGGTTTCATGCAAAGGAGATCCCTCTCCAGCGGTGGAGGTGCAAAAGCCCACCTCTGAGGTTGGAGTCATCTACGTCCACACGAAAACAAACGTGACTTGGGCAAGCGAAAAAGCCAAGTCAGAGATGCTCGATGAAATGGAAGTATCTACTGAGAAGGATTTCTTCAATCTTTATGATGCTGCAAGGGTGGAAGTCGAGTTCAAGGAAGGCTACAAGGCAGTTGTTTATTATTTACTGGGTGGAATGGGTGGTACTGAAGAGCTCTTCTACAAAGTCGTCGATGGAGAGGTCTCCTTCTATGATACACAAGAGGATATGGACAAGGGCAACAAGAAGACTGGTAAAGGCTTCTTCGCCGCTGAGTTTAGATTGTCCAGCGACTTCACGACACTCCAATGGATTGCCAATCTTAAAGAAAAGTGCAATGTAACGCTTATTTGCACGATAAAGAAATAAATAAAACAGAGACTTTGAATCAAAAGGAGAGATTGATGAAAAGAAAGAGTATTGTTGCTATTTTGTTTGTGACATTGTTGTTGCTTCCTGTCTTGATGTTCACTTCGTGTGATCAGGACAAGGTCGAAAAGCCACATGAGCATACTTTTGCTGCAGAGTGGACGTCCAATGAAACACACCACTGGCATGCCGCAACCTGCGAGCATACTGCTGAAGTGAAGGACAAGGCGGAGCATGTGGTTGAAACCTGGAGCACGATAACTGAGCCAACGGAAACGACAGAAGGTCTGGAGAAAGGGACCTGTACTGTTTGCGGTGAAGAAGTTGAGAGAACCATTCCCTCGTTGAGCGCTAGACATATTCATATAAAGGATGTCAGTGTCCTGTCAAAAGAGTATGATGGAGAGAATGGTCTTTCGATTGAAGTCTCCAATGTCGAATATGCTGGAGATGAGGCCGAGGTGACTTTTCTTCACAAGGCAAAGGACCAAGGAGATGAAGCATTTAATGAAACCCCTCCTGTAAACGCTGGCGAATATACACTCAGAGTGCACGTAGGAGCAGCTGGCGCATTCGCAGAGGGATATATCGATGTAGATTATACGATTGGAAAGAAGGTTCTGAAAAGCATTGGAATCACAAAGGTATACGACCAGTCCAAATCAATCGGAAAGCAACTTGGCGAGGAAGATGGGATTGTACCTTCAGATGATATAAAAGTTGAAGTTGAAATGAAGAATGCCAACGTGAACAACAATGAAGTAGTTTCGTTTGCGTTGGTTGGTGAAGACAAGGATAACTACTCGTTGGAAAAGGAGAACCTTGCCGTCTCTATTATGCCAAAAGAGGTTGATATCTTAGAATACTCTGTAGCGAAAGAACTTAGAACGATTAAACTACAAGGTCCTAGGTACATTCAATTAGGAAAGAGAAACGGAGTTCTAGGTGAAGAAAAACTAGCTATATGGCTAAAGAATAGTAATGGTAAATTGGCCGACAACGATTCAGGCTACACAATTGGGAACGATTACGGTCTTTCAGGCGATAATGCTAGTAACTATAAATTGAATCAGAACTCTGAGTCTTTTATTAATAATCTGAAAATCTCGACTGCTCTTTCGAATGAAAACGCATTCAGTGGTGCCATCGAAAGGATTGTTAACGGAGTGCTTCATCATACAATAGGTTCAATGAATAAAGGAGATTCCTTTAAGTTGAAAATAGAAGGTACAAATGGAAAGGATAAGGTGATTGTCAATTGTTGTAATGAAAGGGGATATCATTTTTATGTTGATTATGACATAGAGACGTCACTTGCAACATTTACTGCCGCAAATAGTGGTACATATGATATTTTTGTCTATGCAGATTCCAATGATGGATTGAAAGCAAGCGTGGCAGAATGAGATGTTTATTTTTTTGCTACTGGAGGTATTACCGTTGAGAGTGCTGGCCCGTAGTACTTAATGCCAGAACTTTAAACAATTCAGGGGCTGCTGCAGCGATTTGCAGCAGTCCCTTTGGTCTTAGAAAAAATGATTTGTAAACTACAAAGGGGTGAAAGATGAATATGAAGAGAATCAGTATTGTATTGCTTGCTATACTTGTACTTACATGTCTTTTCGTGGCATGCAAGAAAGAACCTGAGCCTGTGCATGAACATGGGTTCGATGCAGGCATTGAGACGGTTCATCCTTCAGAAACACAGGATGGTTTGATTGTGTACACATGCACGACTTGTGGCTACAAAAAGGAAGAAGTCCTGCCTGCAGGTCATGACTTTGATGAAAAACGACAATGCAGGTTTTGCAAAGGATACAAGTGTGGCGACGATGTTGTTGCGGTCTTCGATGAAGAGACCAGCACGATGACCTTCAAAGGAAAAGGCCTTGTCTATGATTTTGAATCCAACTACAACTCCAACAATGAGAAGAACAGCCGCAATCTATGGGGCGAGGACATACATGGCAAGATAAATAATGCAGTGTTCGAAGACGGCGTTGTTGGTACGGGTGAGTACATCCTTTCCTATGCAACGAATCTGACGTCTGTGAAGTTTGGAAAGGACGTAATTGAAATCAGCCCCTCTTCATTCTATGAGTGCGAAAAGCTTTCTACTGTGGATTTTGGTTCTTCCAAGGTGAAGGACATAGGTAACTATGCATTCAGTGAAACGAACATTTCTTCAATGAATCTTCCTTTCTCTCTTGAGACAATTGGGTCCGGCTGCTTTCAGGAATCAAAGCTTTCCGGTGAAGTCGAACTGCCAGAGGGCTTGAAGTTCATGGATAGGGATGTATTCTATGGAACGCAAATCAAAGCGCTTTCAATCCCTTCGACTCTGAGTCCAAATCTCGCTTCCGGTAGTGGTAGCAGCTGCCTTGGAAATGTTGGAACTTTGGAAAAGTTCACAGTCTCTGAAGGAAATCCATACATGAAGGCCAGTGATGATGGAAAGGCTCTTGTCTCCATTGACGGAACCACTCTTATAGCCGTTGCAGCTGGAGCCAAAGACTTTGCCATTCCGTCAGGCATAGAGGTTGTGGGGCTTTATTCCTTCAGAGGTTGGAAAGGAACATCCATAGTTGTTCCTGAAGGAGTCACAAAGATAGAGGACTCAGCATTCCGCGATTGCTCCTGTCTTGAATCCGTGGACCTTCATTCCTCTTTGGAGAGCATCTCCGGCAATGCCTTCGAGTATTGCCGTAACCTCAAGAAAATTACGATCCACAAACCTGAAGGTTCGCTTGAAGGCTATGAAACCTGCTGGATGAAGGATCCTTACGATAATATGGAGATAGAGATCATCTGGAATAAATAGGAGTTTGAAATTGAAAAAAGCATTTGTTTGTTTATTTTTCGCATTGTTGTTGCTATTGGTCGTTTCCTGCAATGGAGACGTAGACAACCCCAGCGGTGCAAAAGGAAGCTTTCCTTCCTGGCTTGAAGGAAAGACGTTGAAGGTGACAGGAAATGCCTCCAAGGCGGTTCTGATGGAAGAAGACGATTACTTCTATGTGACATGCTCTGGGACATCGGTCTATGTAGATGATAGGCAAAGTGGGGATATGTCTTCGTATGGTGAAGAGGCCAATGTCGTCAATGATGGCAATACCGTGGTTGCAAGCACATCGACCACCCAATACGTCTTCGTCAACCAAGAGGACGGCATCTCCTTGGAGATAAAGGGCGACGGAAGCCTGGATGGCCTTTATTCGACCCAGACGGTGGAAAAGGCCCAGAACTGGCCTCTTGTCATAAAATGCTACGAAGGCCCAAACCAGACCGATGACGTTGCCGTCAGAATCGTAATTTCTCCTCGTGGGCTTTACTATCTTCTTTGCTCGAACTATGACAAGTACAAGAACGGCAGCGATCCGTTCCAATGCGAGAAGGATAGATGGTTCGTGTTCGTCGAGGACATAGAGATAAAGAAGGATGGATTTGGCCTTTCCAACAGTAGAGGTTCATTCGATTTCAGCTATGGTCAGGATGGCAGCATGACGCTTGTAAACGGTGAAAGCACGTTTGTCCTGAAGGAGAAGTCCTTTGATTATGAAGACCTGATCAAGAAGGCGGAATGTGTTGGCGGCGATTCCCATGTCCATAACTATGTAGTGAAGGAGAGGGTCGAGCCAACCTGCAAGGCTGGTTATGAAAAGAGAGTCTGCGAATGCGGTGACAGCTATACTGTTGCATTGCCTGCAACTGGCGAGCATGATTATGTTCTTGTTAATGAAAAAGAAACGCATGTCAACAATGGAAGTACGAGCGGCAATGGAACGGGTCTCTACAAGTGCTCTGTCTGTGGGGATGAGAAAGAGGATGTGATAGCCCATGAGTACGAACAGATAGAGGATTCTGAGTACAAAAAGGATTCCTATTTCAAGAATGGGAAGTATTGTCGTAAGTGCAAGCTGTGTGAGTATATAGACAGAACCAACGCTAAAACAATTTATCGCGACACCCTCAAGTTTGGAAGGATAGAGATAAAGGGCGAGACAAGGGACATTGAGTGGCTTATCTTGAAGACGGACGGAGACAATGCTCTCCTTATAAGCAAATACATACTCTATGACTCGGTGTATGCGGCAGTGAAGAATGATGAGGACACTACATTCACTGCGGATGATGAGTGGAAGAAGAACCCTTTGGTAAGAACGGAGTTAAATGGTATATATTACAACAAATTCTTCACTGAAGAGGAGAAGAAGAGGATAATCGAGACTTCCGGTGATTATATGTTCCTTCTATATTCCAGTCTTTTGAGGGAAGAAGGTTTGTATTTCGATAGATATGACAAGATTGGCTATAAGTATGACTCATATGGAGCTAACTCGTATTGGCTTAAGGACTTCAATGGTTTGAAAAACCTTCCAAACCGTATGACTGATGACTACGATCCAAAGGTTGTCTCTGTGAGTGACAAATACATGAGCTATGGTGTCCGCCCATGCATCTGGGTGAAGAACTGGGAAAGTCTAAAGTAAAGGAGTAAGGGGGGTTCGTTATGAAAAAAACTGCAAGAATCGTTTCTGCGGCATTGCTTTGCCTTCTGTTTGTTGTTCTGTTTGTTACAGCCTGCGATGGAGAAGATGTGGTGGGGGGGGAACAGTAATTAAAGTTACTGGAATTTCATTTGATGTTTCCACAAAGGAAGCATTCGTTGGAAGTGAATTCAACCTAACGGCAACGATTGCTCCTGACGATGCATCTGACAAGAGTGTGGAATGGGCATCTGACAATGTAGACGTTGCAACGGTGGACCACGAAGGACGGGTTGAATGCATCAGCGCAGGAACAGCAAAGATAACCGCAAAGGCCAAGGATGGAAGTGGTCTAGCGGCAACCTGTACTGTAACTGTGAAGAATGTCGAGGTGCCTGTAACAGGCCTTAAGTTGAACTGGGAAAATGTTAAACTGGAAGTTGGAGAAAGCCGTGTACTTACAGCAACGGTATCTCCAGAGAATGCAAGCAACAAGCGCGTCAAATGGTCGTCAAGTGACGATACGGTAGCGTCTGTAGATGCATCTGGACAAGTAACGGCAAAGAAAGAAGGGTCTGCTACAATCACCGCCACGACTGAGGATGGACGCAGGACCGCTACTTGTGAGGTTACTGTAGTTGAGGTTGAATGCACCGTCACATTCAATGCGGACGGTGGTTCTGCTGTGGCTTCTGTCACCGTCAAGTCAGGTGAGAAGGTAGCCAAACCGGCGGATCCAACAAAAGAAGGATACACATTCGTAAAATGGACGCTGGATGGCAAGGACTTCGATTTCGATACCGTTATCACAAAGGACATTGAATTGAAGGCTGTATGGGAGACCACAGGGTCTGTGGAGGTAGTTGAGCTGACATACAAGGTAGAGGGTGAATCAGGAAGTGAATACGCTGTAGTAACTGGTTATAAACCAACGGAATCGACGAACGCAGCGGTTGTCATACCAAAAACATATACTGACCCTGTTTCAGGCAAAACTGTGCCTGTAAAGGAAATTGATGGGAGAGCTTTTGCTGAATTTGCAAACCTTACAAGTGTTACCATTGCTGATTCTGTAGAAACCATTTGGGCATATGCTTTTATTAACTGCAAAAGTCTTAAAAGCATTGTTGTTCCTGAATCTGTAAAGAATTATGGAAAGGGTGTCTTTAAGAAGTGCACAAGTTTGACAAGTGTTACTCTCCCAGAGTCATTGGATTCCATATCAGAGGAAATGTTTATGGAGTGTGAAAGCTTGACGAGCATCACTATCCCTGGTTCCGTAGAAACAATATACAGGATTGCTTTTGCATATTGCACAAGGCTGACAAGCATTGAAATTCCTTACAGTGTAAATAAGATTGAAGGTTATGCTTTTCAAAATTGTACTGGTTTGAAAAGCATAACCATTCCTACTTCCGTTACAACTATAGAAAAAGGTGTCTTTTATGATTGCACAGGTTTGACGAAGATCTTGTGCCCAAGTGCCCTCAAAACGCAGGCAGAAGAAAACAATTCTTTCGAGGGAATTGACCCAAGTATAGTCAAATACTATTGAGTTCCAATACAGCCAGTGGTTTTTGTTGGTTTTTTTACGGAGCTTCCAGGTGGTGTCCACTTGGAAGCTCCTTTCACAAGAAAGCAAAACATGTTATTCAGCTTTTCAGTATTGCCTCGACCTCTTCTACTGGAATGGAAGCGCATTCTGCAATCGTCTGAACTGAAATTCCTTTGGAGTGCATGGATTTTATCATGCGGTTGGTGGTGTTGGCTTCGCCCTCGGCTCTGCCAATGGAGATTCCTTCATTGATTCCTTCAGACTTTCCATCCTTGTACTTTTCAATGAGGTTCAGTTCGTATTTCATATAGCCCTGCCTCCAGTCCTCGTCGCCGTTTATGTCAAGCACGTACCTGTCTATCTTCTTCACGAACTCGTTGCCGCTGTCCTTGCCGGTGCCTATGGACCTGGCTCCACCGTTCAGGTACTCGAAGAACGCATCCATGTCCTCGGTGGAACCTCCGTCCCGACCCTTCGTGTTTACAACAATGATATATCTGCCGTCGTCCAAAGGCAAGCCCTGCACGTTCTCGCACATGGTCCTGAAGCGGTATGACTTCATGCCCTTTCCAAAGACGTCGAACATGCATACGAATATGACATAGCTCTTCTTCTGCGCATCGTACTCAAGGCCCTTGTCCAGCATGTTCGCATCCATCATGGACGAGTACATGCGAGACCTCTTGGCAAGATTCCATCGCCTGACCTTCTGCAGCTCTATGTCGTACACCCCTTCCTCGTCCTCGAAGTATACATCCAGCCTTATGCTCTTGTTGCCGGGGTCGAATACGATGTTCTTCTGAGGTTCTATGTAGAAGTCGTCCTCGTACACTATGTCCCTTATCCTGCGGCCTTCGAATATGGTCTCCAATAGACCTATGCACGCATCCTTGCGTCGCATGACCTCCGCGAACATGGCGTCGTTCTCAAGCGGGATGTCTCTTCTGTCCGTCCTTCCGAATGTTCTTGTATTGATGGAATCCTTGTGTTTCTTGGTCATGGAAACACCTCCTGGAAAGTAACGTTGAAAGCTCCCAAGAGCCATTCATATTACTAATTCCAAGAAACCTGCACTTTCCATTCGCACTTTTCGAAAGTTTTTTTGCACAACTTTGAATTTGTTTAATGCAATTCGTTGTTGTATATGATGTTATTCTACTGCAAAGAAATTGCATTAATAGTGGTCGTGGTATGCAGACAGATTGAAGTAGTGGTCTTTTGGATTCGTCATGAAAAGGTTCTTTCGTCGTAACAGGGATAACATACGTTGCATGGACACTATGAGTTCCATATTGTGTACAGCCCTTTGGAAATCGGTCAATTGACTAATAGATGTTTTGACTTTAAAATCATGTTCGAGCCAAAGTGGTGGAATGGTAGACACCGGGGACTTAAAATCCCCTGGCCGCAAGGCCGTACGGGTCCGAGTCCCGTCTTTGGTAAGCTTTCGAGTCAGAATCTGATAGAATCGGATTGTGGCTCTTTTCTTTTATGTTGGAACTGTTTGTCTATCTGTTTCGTTCTTTGAAAAATGGTTTTGACTTAAAGAAGTTGACGATACTTTAAAAGTCATTTGAAAAATATTGTATTCGAATAAATACTCGCTATTAAAATATTGCTATACATGCTAAAACACGGTATAAAAATATTGAAGATGTTGCAAAACTCCATTGAAAAATATTCTGGCTAGACTTATCCTTGGTAAAGGAGAAACGATATGCTCAAACGAAAAATGGAAAGCTTGTTGGCTGATTGGAAAAAGAATCCAAATCGGAAGCCTTTGATAATAAAAGGATGCAGACAATGTGGAAAGACGTGGTCCGCATTGGATTTTGCAAAGAAAAACTATTCCAGTGTCATATATCTCAATTTCTTCCAAAACCCAGACTATAAGAGCATATTTTCAGGTTCCCTCGATATCGATAACCTCATAATGATGATGAGTGCCTATCTGGGAGGTGAAATAGAGTTCAAGGCCCATGACACTGCAATCATACTCGATGAGATTCAAGAGTGCCCGGAAGCTAGAACTTCTTTGAAATTCTTCAAGATGGACGGTAGGTTCGATGTCATTGGAACAGGTTCCTTGCTTGGAGTAAAGGGGTATGGAACTCAGCCAACTTCCATTCCTGTTGGATACGAGACAGTTGTTGATATGTATCCCCTTGATTTTGAGGAGTTTCTTTGGGCTAATGGAATTCATTCTGCGATAATAGACCTTCTGAGGAATTGTTTGAAAGAAGAAAAGACTGTTCCAGAAGCTCTCCACAGGAGATTAAGTGAGTTAATTCTACAATACACCGTAGTTGGTGGAATGCCTGATGCAGTACAGACTTTCATTGACACTAAGCAGATCAACAAAGTTCACCAGATACAAAAAGACATCATTCTTTCGTATGAAGATGATATGGTGAAGTATGCTGCAAATGTAGACAAGCCTAGAATCAAGGAATGCTTTCAGTCTATTCCTAGACAGTTGGCCAAGGAAAATCATAAATTCCAATACTCTGTAGTTCGAAAAGGGGCAAATGCCTCGAAATATGCTGGAAGTATCCAATGGATTGAGGATGCAGGAATCATCAGTAGATGCTACAACCTAAGCATCACGGAATTGCCTATGGAGGGGCATGCTATTCACGACCAGTTCAGAGTCTATATGAACGATGTTGGACTCTTTACGGGAAGCCTTGAGGAGGGGACTCAGTTTGATGTCCTCAATGGAAACCTGTACACCTATAAGGGTGCGGTATTCGAAAACTTGATTGCAGAGACTTTTACGAAGATGGGAAGGCGGCTTTATTATTTCCATAAGGATTCTGGTTTGGAAATCGATTTCTGTATCAGATATAAGGGATCGTTGTCTTTGGTTGAAGTCAAAGCGACTACTGGGAACACAAAGAGCGCAAAGACAATACTCAACCATCCAGAGAAGTATCATGTGGAACACGTGATAAAGATAGGGAACTACAATGTTGGTAGAGCTGGTGCTATATTGACGATTCCTCATTACATGGCATTCCTGCTGACGGAAAGATAGTCTCTCAGTAAAGATCAACGTGAATCCTATGCTCTGTGTTCTGTGTATCCGTTGTCAAGAGCCCAGCGGAGAGCATCGTTTATTCTGCTTTGATATCCTTTGGGGTTTGGAGTTTTGAACCTTTGCAGTGTATCCATGTCTATCTGTATTGTTATTGTCTTTTTGACCGGTCTCCAGTTCTTGAAGAACAAGGCTTTTTTTTGCTCTTCTGTAAGAGCTGGTATATCCGTTGTGTCTATTGGCATTTTCTCAAGTTCTGCAAGTCTTTCAGTCGTAAATGTGTTTTTGTCTTTCATAGTAGATTTCCTTTTCTTCTTTCAATGCTCTTCTTGATGAAATGATGCGTGTTCTTCCGTTTCTTTCTGTAAAGCATGTAATCACCACCAAAATTCCATGTGTCATTCCTAATGCTAAAAACCTTTCTTCTTCCGGTTTTGAGTGGTTTATGTCAAAAGTCTCAAGAAGAAACGGGTCTTCAAACATATCAAGGATTTCTTCAAACCCAAATCCATGTTTCTTTTCATTTGCTTGGGATTTTTCTTCGTCCCATTCAAAATCTCCAACTATAACAGTTCTCCCCATCAAAAACTCCTACTGTAAGGGTAAGGCCTTTTTTGACAATAAGTCAATGATAAATATAGAAAAATAAATATAAAAACTTAAATATGTTTTTGTTTCGACTCGCATGTTATGGCGTAGTTGGGTTTTGATTGGCGTTGTGTGGCGGAGTAGGGCGTATCAAGGCGCATGGCGGCGGACTACGGCGTACCATGGCGCATCAGATTTGGACCTTTCCAACGTCCCGCACCTCTCGCACATCACGCACGAAAACACACTGCTTTGGTTTGCATTCAGAAATTGTGAGCGAATTGTAGTGATGGTGGGCTTGGTGAGTGTGGTGGGTTTGTAAGCATGGTGAGTAATGTGAGCTTGGTTGAATCTGTAGCCAATTTGTAGTGGTTGTAGCGGTTGTAGCGCAGCGTCCGTAGCAAACGTCACGACATAGACATCACATTACGAGCAAATCAGTGCGCCATAGTGCGCCCAGTAAGCCAAGTCCGCCCAGTCGGCCCTACAAGCCCAGCCCGCCAAAGCAAGCTCACAAACGCACAAAAAAGCCAGCCTGCGAAGATGCAAGCTGGCTCCAGAGCCTTTCAATTGAAACTACTGTTCGTCTACGACATTGTCCTTGTCTATGAGCTTGGCATTGGTGCGACCGGGGAGGATCTTCTTCCAGAACGCCTGGGTTCCAGAGTATATCTTCTCGAACTCGTCTTCGCTTTCCTTGAGTGCTGACTGCCATGCAGCTCCAAAGCCTGGGCTGTTTATTATGAGGCGGTCTACGGCCTTCTGGTAGATCTGAAGGCGCTGGACCTCTGCGCGGCCTGGCTTCTGGGCAAGGGCTGCATTGGTTATCCTAAGGTTCTCGTTGGCTTTTTTGAGCTCTTCGTTCTCAGCCTTGAGCTTGTTTACACCGGCGGATTCTATGTCCATACGGTCTGCAAGGAGCCCCTTGAGCTTTGCAACCTCGTCCTTACCCTTCTTCTCTATGTCATGTTTGGAAATCGACTGCCAAATGTACACGATAATTGCGACAACGAGTCCAATTCCAAGGCCAATCAAAAGCTTATCCATCATCGTTCTCCTTTCACGTCTCCAAGCTGTGCTTTGATGAAGAGGATGCATCCCATTGCACCACAAAACGTCTCGAATCGCGTCGCTGGGAATACAATGGAAAATATAACCTCTAGACGAACGTTTTTCAACCAAACTTAGCTGAAGCGCTTGATTACAGCATCCACGCTGTTTTCGATAGGGGAGGGCATGGATACTCGACCGTCGAAGACCGCCATGTCCTTGAAGCCTATTCCTGTGAGGAGGACGCATACGTCCACGTTTTCTCCAAAGCGCTCCTTGAGCATTGGTGTGTCCTTTTCAAGAGCGGCCCATGCCGTTGCACTGGCAGGTTCAACGAAGATTCCGCTGTCATGGACGAGCTTCATCTGTGCATCAAGGATTTCCTGTTCCGTAACCTGTGTGCACCAGCCGGCGTACTGCTTGAGATACTGCACAGCCATCCTTCCGCTTGCCGGAATGTCAACTGAGATGGAGTCGGCACGGGTCGATGCCTCTATTGACTTGAACTGTCCTGTTGCAAACGCCTGGCTTATGGCATTGGACTTCTCGCTCTGGGAACACACGATGTGTGGAATGCAATCCGTAAGGCCTGCCTTCATGAGGTCGTAGAAGCCCTTGTAGACACCGCTTATGATACAGCCGTCTCCAACTGGAACGTAGACTACATCGGGAATCCGTCGTCCAAGCTGCTCGAAGAGTTCTATTGAAATGCTCTTCTTTCCCTCTATGGTCATTGGATTGTAGGCCGTGTTGCGGTTGATTCCTCCAAAATGCTGTGTGTAGGCAATTGAAAGAAGGAATGCATCATCGTATGTACCGTCTACAGGCACGACCGTTGCTCCGTAGAGGACGCTCTGCATGAGTTTGTTGATGGGAGCCGTCTTTGGAACGAAGAGGATTATGTCAAGTCCGTATGCCGCACCTGCACAGCTCATGGCCGCACCCGCATTGCCTGTGGATGCAAGGGCTATCTTCTTTGTGTCATGGGCAACGGCCTGCGCTGCAATGAGCTGGCTTGCCCTGTCCTTGAAGGAGCCAGACGGAAGGTAGGCATCCATTTTGCAGTAGACGTTGGGAAGGCCAAGCTTGGTATTGAGTCGCATTGGCTTGACGATTGGTGTTGTTCCAATGGGATATACTTCCTTGTTAGGAACGTCATACGGGAAGAAATCATAGATGGAAACGTGATCCTTCTTTCTAAGTTCCCTAAGCTCTTCTTCGTTGTAGATGACCTTGAGGTATCCGCGAGGGAATTCCCCTTCCTTTGATTTTGCAGCGCATTCAGGACACTGGTAGATTACTTCGTCCGTGACGAACTCCTTGCCGCAGTCTATGCACACATATTTGAATTTCATCGTTCACTCCTGGGAAATTGTATTGGAAAGCGGTTGGATGTCATCCTTTGGATACTTTCGTCCAAACAATGGGCCAAACAATGCTTCCAGTGTGGCCAAGCCCTTTGGCCATTACAAAAAAGGGACCACCGCTTTGCGGCAGTCCCTGAAAGACCTACATGGTTCAGTCTGCGAGAACGTCCTTGTTGAAGTCCTCGATGAGCTTGTCGATCTGCTCGGCCATTGGAGGGATGGATGTCCAGTAGTTCCTGTCGTACCACTGTGCATTGATCTCTTCGTATGTCTTGCCCTGCTGCTCGACCCAAGTGTAGTACTTGAGGTTGTGGATGCGGAGTCTGTCGTAGTATCCAAGCTCCAAGGCATCCTGATAGCTCTGGTGGAGAAGGGCGCCGCTGTGGACCCTTGCGGCTTCCATCTCTGTGAACTTGCCCTGCTGCTCTTCGAGCTCTGCAAGCCTTGTCTTGTACATGACTGCGGAGTCTGTGCATATCGTGAAGATGACATCGTCCTCGTCCATCTCGTAGTACTTGGCCATCTTGATGGCGCTGAGTGTGTTGCCAATGCCTGAGATTCCAAAGTACTGGAGCTCGGAGATCTGCTTGTCTGTAAGACCCACGGTCTCCTTGAGGTACTTGATACCTGCTGGCTCGTTGAAGAGTCTATAGATATCCATACAATCCTGGTCGTCTATTGCACAGATCATGTCAGTGTTCTTTACGTTGTGGATCCATGGTACATGCTTGTCACCAATGCCTTCGATCCTGTGTCCGCCAAAACCGTTTCTAAGGAGGGTTGGGCACTGCTTTGCCTCACCTGCCGCTATGACGATGTGTGGATACTCCTTCTTGAGGTGGTCGCCTGCTGCGAGTGTTCCGCCGCTTCCTGTGGATGATGCATAGCCACGCACGTTCTCAGGCTTGACTCCAAGGTCCTTGAGGACTTCAAGGATTGCAGCACCGGTTACGGTGTAGTGCCAGAGATAGTTCTCGAACTGCTCGAACTGGTTGAAGATGACGATGTGCTTGCCGCGCTCTGCATCGAGCTCGTGGCACTTGTCGAAGATCTCCTTTACGTTGGATTCGCAGCCTGGTGTTGCAATGACTTCGCCTGCAACGGTCTTGAGCCAGTTGAACCTTTCCTGTGACATCTCTGCAGGAAGGATTGCAATGGACTTGCAGCCAAGCAGTGCGCTGTTGTATGCGCCGCCACGGCAGTAGTTGCCAGTTGATGGCCATACAGCCTGCTGGTTCTGGGCGTCGAAGTTTCCAGTTGCGAGTGCTGGAGCGAGACACGAATATGTTGCACCAACCTTGTGTGCTCCGGTTGGGAAGTACTTTCCAACGAGTGCGAAGATCCTTGCCTTTACGCCTGTGAGCTGCTTTGGAACTTCAATGTAGTTGACTTTGCCAAAGCCACCGCCCTGTTCGACAGGTTCGTTCTTCCATGTGATTCTGAAAAGGTTGACAGGGTTTACATCCCAAAGACCTGTCTTTGCGAGCTTTTCCTTTATCTCTGCTGGAACCGTCGATGGATCCACCATCTGCTTGAAGGTTGGAAGGATGATTCCCTTCTCCTTGCAAAGCTTGACGTTCCTTGCTCTCACTTCTTCGTTCATATTCAGATTGATGAGCATTCGTTTCCTCCGTTTTCAGCCCAAGGCTGCTTTCTTCATGTAAATGATTATTGCACAGCTTTTCCTATGTGTAAATACATAAAGTGAAAAACTTACAGAAATCGAATTTTACATCAAAAGAATTTAGCTTTACGTCAAAAAAGCGAAGGCAAATTGAGATATCCATTCATTAATCCAATAAAAACTTGAGGTCATGCTAAAAGAAATAACTGTTGCATTTTGTTGCGTTTTTTGTTGACTTTGGCCCTATATGGGGTAGAATGGACTATAGATTACTATAACGATGGAGGGAGTCGTAGGGCTAACGCTGTGCGGGTTCCTCAATAGGAGAGCTTTTCATGGGAGACAGAATGAGACCCGTTCCGTTTGAGGAACTTATGGAAAGGATTTTTTCCGAGTACAGGAACCATGGCACCATATTTGGAATAAGCAAGGACGATTTCTACAAGCCGTCCGCAAGGCATTCGATCGAGGTCTTTGGACAGAAGTGCGCCACTCCTCTTGGCCCTGCGGCCGGCCCTCACACGCAGCTTGCGCAGAACATCGTAAGCGCATACCTCGTGGGTGGCAGGTTCATGGAACTCAAGACCGTCCAGATCATGGACCATCTTGAGATTGCAAAGCCCTGCATAGACGCAGGCGACGAAGGCCACAACGTGGAATGGTCCACCGAATACACTCTTGAGAAGGCCTTCGACGAATACCTCAAGGCATGGTTCGCCGTCCACGCGGTCCAGGCCGCCCTCACAGGAAAGGTCTCTGATCCTGACTTCATATTCAACATGAGCGTTGGCTATAACCTTGAGGGCATCAAGCAGCCAAAGATGCAGACGTATATAGACAATATGATGGATGCATCCCGTTCTCCGCTCTTTGAGCAGTACAAGGCCGCCCTCAAGGCAATGGTGGATGACGACGAGCTTCTCTGCGGCTCGGATCTGGAAGGCCATGCCAAGGCCCTGAAGGGAATCGAGGAGAGGATAAGCCCAGTCATCTGCAAGGGTGTCACAATCTCCACAATGCACGGCTGCCCTCCAAAGGAGATCGAGGCCATATGTTCCTACATGCTCACGGAGAAGCACCTCAACACGTTCGTCAAACTCAACCCAACGCTTCTTGGATACGACGAAGTAAGGGCCATCCTCGATGACATCGGCTTTGGACATGTCGTCCTCAAGCGTGAGAGTTTCGAGCACGACCTCCAGTATCCCGATGCCATTGCAATGCTGCACCGTTTGGTGGACCTTGCCAAGAAGGAAGGCCTTGGCTTTGGCGTCAAGCTTACCAATACGCTTGGCAACGTCAACGATGGCAAGGTGCTTCCCGGCGACGAACGGTACATGTCGGGTAGGGCTCTGCTTCCAATCTCCACTAAGGTGGCTGCAAAGCTCAGCGCGGAGTTCGACGGCAAGCTTCCCGTTTCGTATTCCGGCGGGTGTACGATCTACTCCGTCAAGGATATATTCGATACAGGCATAAGGCCAATCACGTTGGCCACTGACATGCTCAAACCGGGTGGATATGCAAGGATGGCAAGGATGGCGGAGCTCTTGGAGAAGGAGAGCAAGGCTTGGAACCGCAAGGACATAGATCCAAAGGCCGTTCAGGAGCTGTGCGACAAGGCCCGCACCGTTGAGTATTCCCAGAAGGCGTTCCGTGGGGATGCAAAGGCCAAGGTCGCGGATGCGCTTCCTCTTTTCAACTGCTATGTATCGCCATGTATGCAGGCATGTCCAATCCACCAGAACATTCCAGACTACATTGGACTTGTAGGTGAGGGACGCTATGCAGAGGCCTTGGATGTCATCTATCAGGAGAACGCACTTCCAAACATAACCTGCAACATATGCGACCATCAGTGCCAGTTCCACTGCGCAAGAATGGACTACGAAGGTGCAGTCAGGATAAGGGACATGAAGAAGATCGCTGTCGAGAACGGCACTGAAGAATATATGGAGAAGCTATGGGCCGCACCTGGTCAGCCGGCTGACGTAAAGGCCGCCGTAGTTGGCGCAGGTCCTGCCGGTCTTTCAGCTGCCTATTTCCTTGCCCGCTCCGGTTTCGATACAACCATATTCGAGCGCGAGGAGAATGCAGGGGGCGTGGTCGCCAACATCATCCCAACGTTCAGAATCGATCCAAAGGCCGTTCAGGCTGACATTGACTTCGTTGCAGCCCATGGCGTGAAGTTCAACTATGGCGTCAAACTTGAAGATGTCACAGTCAAGGCTCTCAAGGATGCTGGATACGAGTTCATCTACTATGCCGTTGGAAGCGAGAAGGACAATAGGATTGCCGTCGAGGGTGACGAGAAGGCCGTAGTAGGCGCACTTGAGTTCCTTGAAGCCTTCAAGAACGACAAGGCTCTTGACGTCCTTGGCAGGAACGTCGTCGTCACAGGTGGTGGAAACACCGCAATGGACAGTGCAAGGGCTGCAAAGAGGACTGAAGGCGTGGAGAACGTCACAGTCGTATACAGAAGGACTGAGAAGGAGATGCCTGCCGACCACGAGGAATACCTCCTTGCGAAGGAGGACGGCGTTGGTTTCGTTTTCCTTGCAAATCCAAAGAGCATTGGAGACGGCAAGCTCGTATGCACGAAGATGGCCCTTGGCGAACCGGATGCTTCAGGCAGACGCAGACCTGTGGAGACTGAAGAGACCATTGAGATCCCTTGCGATGTCCTCATAACGGCGATTGGCGAGCACGCAGACAGCGAAGCCCTCACATGGTACGGCGTGCCTGTGAACGGGAAGGGATGGCCTGTCGTTGATGCAGAGACGAACGAAACCCCAGTCGAGGGTGTATACGCAATTGGTGATGTCCAAAGCGGTCCTTCCACGGTTGTAAGGTGCATTGCATCTGCACGCAAGGCCGTTGAGGCGACCATAGACAAGGTCCTTGACGAGATAAAGGACAGTGAGTGCTGTGACGACGACTGCGACTGCTGTGACCATGACGATTGCCACGAAGGCTGCCATGATGACTGCTGCTGCGGACACGATGACTGCCATGAAGGCTGCGACCATGACGATTGCCGCCACGACCACCACGACTGCGGCTGTGGATGCGGTGACTGCTGCGACGAAGAGTGCGAAGACGATGACGAAGAGGAGGACGAAGCCTATCTTGAGGCCGAGGACAAGTTCTTCAAGGACATCCAATACAGGAAGACGCATATATGCACTGACTGCAAGACACCTTGCGCCGGCAAGGCGTTCGCAGAGCAGGAGGCAAAGCGCTGCATGGACTGCACATACCTTTGCAACAAGTGCGTTGATGTATGTCCAAACCGCGCCAACGTGGCCATTGACATGAGGTTCTCGGATGCAACCGAAGACCCGTTCCAGATCCTCCACATAGATGCGTTCTGCAACGAGTGTGGAAACTGCGCCACGTTCTGCAATCACAATGGAAGACCTTACAAGGACAAGTTCACAGTATTCAGCAGACGCGACGACTTCGACGACAGCACCAACAGCGGTTTCTACGTGGAAGGCGACAGCGTCCTTGTGAGGCTTGAAGGACGTGTCATCCAGTGCAGCATAGACGGAGACGGAAACCTCGTTGGAGACGTCCCTGAGCTTGTGCGTGACATCATTGAGCAGGTTTTCATCTGCTACGACTACCTTCTTACAAGGGTTGAGGAGTAAGGCATGACTACCGTTATAAGAAACGCAAGGGTCATTCAGACCATGGATCCCGTAGAGGTCCTGGAAGGTGTGGACGTCGTAATCGTAGACGACCTAATAAAGGCTGTTGGCAGAAACGCCGGCAGCCAGGTGAAGGCTGACAAGGTCATTGAAGCTGAAGGCAAGACCGTCATCCCCGGCATGATATGCGGACACCACCACTACTACAGCGGACTTAGCCGTGGAATGCAGATCTCCGCAGGCCCACAGACGGACCTCATCCAGATCCTCAAGGAATGGTGGTGGCGTCTTGACAGGGCCCTGGACGAAGAGTCCTTGTACTACAGCTCCCTGATCTGCACACTTGATGCAATAAAGAACGGTACCACCACTTGCATAGACCATCATGAGAGTCCAAACTACATTTCAGGTTCCCTTTCCACCATTGCAAAGGGAATGGAAAGATTCGGCCTCAGGGGAATAGTCGCATACGGCATCACCGACCGAAACTACGGCATGAAGGAGATAAAGGCTGGAGTCGAGGAAGGCATAAGGTTCGCAAAGGAAGTGGACGACAGAAGAAAGCGTGGCGAGAACGTCATGTGCCAGGCAATGGTTGGAGGACACGCTCCGTTCACCATTCCTGAAGAGGGTATGGAAATGCTTGCAGACTCCGCCCGCCAGACCGGCCGCGGAGCGCACATCCATGTTGCGGAGGGCGAGTACGACCAGGTGTGGTCTCACCATTTCTACAATATGGACATTCTGTACAGACTGGACAAACATGGACTTCTTGCTGACAATACGCTCCTTGTGCATGGAATCTATCTCAACGAGCACGAGATAGACCTTCTCAACGAGAGGGGCTGCTACCTTGCACACAACCCAAGAAGCAACATGAACAACGAAGTGGGATACAGCAAGTACCTTCCAAAGGTCAAGAACCTCATACTTGGGACCGATGGCTGTGGAAGCAACATGTTCGAGGAAAGCAAGATCGCATTCTTCAAGAACCGCGATGCAAACGGTCCATACTGGCCGGGCGACTACATGAGGGCCCTTACAAGAGCCAACTCCTTCATTGAGAAGTACTTCGTGGGCGACAGGTTTGGAAGGATCGAACCTGGCTACAAGGCAGACCTCGACATCATCACATATCAGAACCCAACGCCTCTGAATGCAGGCAATGCAGCCGGGCACTTCGTCTGGGGCATGAGCAGCAACTGCGTTGAGTCCGTGATGATAAACGGAAAGCTCGTCATGGAGAACAGACAGTTCGACTTCGATGAGAAGGAGATATATGCAAAGGCCGCAGAGGTCGCCAAGAAGGTTTGGGAAAGGGCCGATTCCCTCAAGGCCGATGGCACAAGCGGTATAGTCAGGTAATCGCCTTTTCTGTATTATCTTATTGGTACGGCCGCAGTATGACCATTGGGCTTCATGCTGCGGCTTGCGTTTCATTCTGGAATGCCATTGTATTCTTAGCAAAACAATGGCATCTATGGTGGGAGGAAAAATGGTTGCACATGACATCTCCAAGGCTGTGAGACGACTTGATGCGGTATCCAAGAGCGAAGGTTCCGTCAAGTACATAGCCGACTATGGATTCGAGGATTGCCTTTGGGGACGGCTCGTCCGTTCAAGCATCCCAAGGGGAATCATCAAGGACATAAAGCTGCCGGAAATGCCTGATGGCTACAGGTTCATAACATACAAGGACATCCCTGAGGGTGGACACAACTACCTTCATATGATAGCCACGGACTGGAAGTGCTTTGCTGAAAACGAGGTAAGGTACGTTGGTGAGACCATTGGAATCCTTGTAGGTCCTGACAGGACCACTGTCGAGGACCTCATGGAGAGGATCTTCATAGACTACGAAGAGCAGGAGCCTGCCGTCTCCATAGACGAAGGACTTGCATGCAAGGGCGGTGCGTTCATAAACGACGACAACATCCACTGTCACCTCAAGCTTGAGGTAGGCAACGTGGATGAGGCCTTCAGAAAGGCTGACAGAATCGTTGAGGAGACCATAGAGACTGGTTTCCAGGAGCATATATACCTTGAGACGAACGGTGCCTGCTGTATGCCTGATGGCGACGGATACAAGATATATGCATCGGCCCAATGTCCTTTCTACATAAGGAAGTCCATTGCACCTCTTTTGAACATTGACCCCTCAAGGATATCGGTCCAGCAGACTGCGACCGGTGGGGCCTTTGGTGGAAAGGAGCACTTCCCGGATGTCGTGTGCGGGCCTCTTCTTCTTGCAGCGTATGTGATGAAGAAGGGCGTCAAGATGGTGTTCGACAGGGAGGAGGACATTGAGAACTCCGTCAAGAGGCATCCTTCAAAGACGGTTTTCAGAACCGGCCTTGACAAGGACGGCAACATAGTGGCAATGGACAGCAAGGTCTACTACAACGTTGGCGGCTATCTTTCGTCCTCATTCGTCGTCCTTCAAAGGGGATGCTTCCATGTCACGGGTTGCTATGAGTTCCCAAACATGAGGACAGAGGGCTTTGGTGTCGCCACCAACACCTTCCCAAGCTGCGCATTCAGGGGCTTTGGAGCTCCTCAGACATTGTTCGCAGTCGAGACCCACATGTGCCACCTTGCAGAGATGCAGGGTCTGGATCCGCTTGAATACAAGAAGAGGTACTTCATAAAGCAGGGTGGAACCACAAGCACAAACGGAAAGGTCGTGGAGAAGGTCATGATACCTGAAATGCTTGATCAGGTGCTCAAGGCAAGCGACTACGAACGCAAGTCCAAGGAGTACAAGTGGGGTGGCGGAAAGGGAATAGGCATTGCCTTCTACAACCACGGCGGCGCATTCACCGGAAACGGCGAACAGGCCATAATCAAGGGAAGGGCGAAGCTCCACAAGTTCAAGGACGGAACCGTCGAGATCCTTTGCGGCCAGACTGAGATGGGGCAGGGGTTCCATACGATCCTTCCAAAGATCGCCGCCCATGTGCTTGAAATCCCAATCGAGAAGGTCATATTCAAGGATCCGGATACTTCAAGGGTCCCTGATTCAGGCCCTACGGCTGCATCGCGTTCAACCATGATAGTTGGAGAGCTCATTGAAAGGGCTGCAACGCTTATGAAGCCACGCTACGACAAGGAAGAGGAGTTCGAGGTGGAGACCCAGTACGAGCACCCGGACGGATACCCTTGGGACCAGTCAACCTTCCAGGGCTATGCCTACCTTGGCTACGGCTGGGGCGTTTGCGCCGTTGAGGTCGAGGTAGACCCATGCACAGGTGAAGCAACCACCAAGGGCGTATGGTCGAGCCATGACTGCGGTCACCTTATAGACGAGAAGATCGTCCATGGCCAGGTCAATGGCGGGATCCTCCAAGGCATAGGCTGGGCATCGACTGAGGTCCTCAAGAACGTTGGTGGGCATTTCAAGCAGACATCCATGAGCGACTACATAGTTCCAACTTCCATGGACTGCCCAAAGCAGGGCGTCTCATTTGTTGAGAACCCATATGAGTGGGGTCCTTTTGGAGCCAAAGGCATGGGCGAACTTGTGTTCAATGGAAGCGGAGCTGCGTACATAGATGCACTTTCGCGTGCCATTGGAAAGCGTATAACCGCAATCCCTGTTCCAACTGAGGACGTTATGCTCTACATGCTCAATGGAAAGGACCTAAAGGAGGCTCTTTGATGGAATGCAATGATTACAAGATAGAGTTCACGTTGAACGGAAAGCCCGTAAGCATAGTTACAGATCCCCTAAGGCGTCTCATAGACGTCCTGAGGGAGGATTTTGGCTGTCTTGGTGTCAAGGAGGGCTGCAGCGAAGGCGAGTGCGGAGCCTGTTCCATTCTAATGAACGGCAGGATAGTCACTCCATGCCTCATTCCCGTGGGTGCTGCAAACGGTCAGGATATAATGACCATTGAGGGCATAAAGGAGACTGAGAAGGGAGCTATCATCGTTCAGGCGTTCGCTGACGGCGGAGCCGTGCAGTGTGGGTTCTGCATTCCAGGCATGGTGATTGCCGCATACTATCTCCTTTCCCGCAATCCAAATCCAACGGAGGACGAGATAAGGCTTGGAATCAGTGGAAACATATGCCGCTGTACAGGCTATGACCTCATAGTGGAGAGCATAAAGCTTGCCGCCAAAAGGGGAGGTGACATATGGAAGAGATGAAGTGCTACATTCCAAAGACGCTTGAAGAGACCCTTGAGATAAAGTCAAAGCACGATGTCATTGTCCTTGCAGGTGGAAGCGACCTCATGGTCTCCCATAAGAGGACGTTGGGCCTTGCTCCAAAGTTCGACAAGCCTGTCATGATCGTCAGGAACCTTCCTGAACTCAAGAAAATCTACATCAACGACAAGGGCGAGTGCTGCATAGGAGCCGGCTGCACCAGCGCACAGATAGCAGAAAGCACCCTGTGTCCATGGCACCTTAGACAGGCTGCTTCAAGAATGGGTGCCGTAGCCCTCAGAAACAGCGCCACAATTGCCGGAAACATTGCAAACGCATCTCCAAAGGGAGACACTCCGGGTCCGTTGTACATGCTGGATGCAAGGGTCAAGCTCAGCTCCGTCTCCGGCAGCAGAGAGGTCCTTGTCAGCGATTTCATAGTCAAGTTCAGAACCATCGACCTAAGGCCTGATGAGATGATCACAGAGGTCATAGTTCCGCTTTCGGAGGACGACTTCGACTACGTGTTCTGGCACAAGGTGGGCACGCGCAAGGCCAACGCAATAAGCAAGATAACCCTAAGCCAGGCCATCAAATTCAATGCCGATGGCTCTGTGAAGGACTATAGGGTGGCCGCTACCGCAACCGGTGCAAAGACCAACCGCAGCAGGGATGTGGAGTCCCTAATCATTGGAAAGCGCCTTACGCCGGAGCTCATAGAGGACGTGGTCGCCGGCTTTGACGATGTGATCTCCCCGCGTGCAATGCCTGAGTTCAGACGAGAGGCTACGCGCAGGATGATAAGACGCTTCCTCACCGTTGCTGACACCCATCCAAAGGGAAAGGTCATAGACACCTACGACGGCTACTACGTAACTGGCCAGCCTGAGCCAAGGGCATAGCTTTTTTGGCTTTGGGGTTTTTAAGAAGGAGACATAATGAACGAAAAAGGAATACTGCTCAAAGACATATACGCACTTATGACGAATCCGGAAAAGGATACGTTGTACGGTGTGGACATGCTCATTGAGGGAGGCAAGATCAAATCCGTAGGAAAAGGCCTTGTCGCACCCCAGGACTACAGGGTGATAGACGGTTCCAAGCTGGCAGTGGTGCCGGGCTTCGTCAATACGCATCACCATTTCTATCAGACACTTACGAGAAACCTTCCTGTAGTGCAGGATGCAAAGCTCTTCGATTGGCTTGTATATCTCTATGAAGTATGGAAGTACATAGACGAAGAGGCTATATACTACTCCTCATTGCTTGCAATGACGGAGCTTCTGAAGACTGGCTGTACCTGCTCTACTGACCACCACTACGTGTTTCCAAAGCAGTGCAGGGGCCAGGACCTTACCGGTGCGCAGTTCAAGGCCGCAGACCAACTTGGAATGAGGTTCTCCCCAACTCGTGGAAGCATGAGCCTTTCGAAGAAGGACGGTGGACTTCCTCCTGATACGGTTGTGCAGACAGAGGACGAGATCCTTGAGGATTCCGAGCGTGTCATAAAGCTCTACCATGACCCATCACCAATGGCAATGCACAAAATCGTACTCGCTCCATGTTCTCCGTTCTCTGTGACCAAGCGTTGTATGCTTGAGAGCGCACGGCTTGCAAGAAAATATGGAGTGCGTCTTCACACACATCTTTGCGAGACGATGGACGAAGAGGACCAGTGCAAGGCCATGTACGGCATAAGGCCCGTGGAGCTCATGCAGGAGTGCGAGCTTATTGGAAACGATGTGTTCTATGCACATGGAATATGGTTCAACGACGACGAGCTCAAGCTTCTTGCAAAGACAGGAAGCCACATAGCCCACTGCCCATCGTCCAACATGAGGCTTGGTTCCGGAATATGCCGTACAAGGGAGCTTCTGGACCTTGGCGTGAACGTTGGAATTGCCGTTGACGGCAGTGCCTCCAACGACAGCTCCGACATGCTTGCGGAGATGCGCAACGCGCTTTTGCTTGGCAGAGTCAAATACGGCAGCACTGCCCTGACAGCCCGCGATGTATTCAAGATGGGAAGCGAGAACGGTGCAAAGATGCTCAACTTTGGCAACGTTGGAAGGCTTGAGGAAGGCTGGGCTGCAGACCTTGCCTGCTTCGATGTGTCAGGCATTGCGTATGCAGGAAGCCACAGCGACCCAATAGCGGCCCTTCTTTTCTGCGGATGCGACCATACGGCTCAGTATACGATAGTAAACGGTCAGGTCGTCGTGGACGACAGGAAGGTCGTTGGAGTCGACGAGCAGGAGCTTGCGGACAAGGCCAACAGAATAAGCGCAGGACTTCTTGAGAAAAGGAGGATATATGGTTGAAAACCTTATAATAGCAAAGAGCATAGCGGAAGCCGTCTCATGCAGGGCTTCCAACAAGGAGGATTCCGCCTACCTTGCAGGAGGGACGGAGACGAATAGACTCAACGGCACCGTGGATGCATCCGTTTTGGTCTCCATTGGAAGGATAGCCGAGCTTGATGGAATGTCTGTGGTCGACGACCCAAGAAATGGTTCGTGCGCTTCATCCTCCAGGTTTCTGAGAATTGGTTCCATGTGCACTTTCCAGGAGATTGTGGAATCAAAGGATGCTCCCCAGTGGCTCAAGGACGCATGCCGTTTCATGGCATCGCGCACCAAGCGCAACATGGCCACAATTGGTGGAAACATAGCCCTAATGAGGGATGATTCGTACCTCTATGCAACCCTTTTGGCGGCAGGTTCCCTTCTTGAACTCGTGGACATAGAAGGAAACACCATGTTCAGGTGCACAAGGAAGTACATGAACGAACACGATTCTTTCAAGGACTGCCTCATAGCCGCTGTCCTGGTCCCAGAGGATGCCGTCGTGGCATCGAAGCGCTACGCAAACACGGCCGAAAGCCATGCTGTTCTCACGATGGGCGCAGGAATTGTGAACGGAGAGCTTAGACTCGCCGCCGCACTCAAGGGTACAGGCGTGTTCCTCATGCCTCATCTTGCAGAGCTCGTTTCAAAGGGCGCAACTGAGGATGAAGTCCTTGACGCAGCCAAGAACCACAGCGGAGTGGAGGTCAGGTCTGACATGTTCGGAGGTGAGGCCTACAAGAGGTATCTTCTTGGAATCACCGCATACGACCTTGCAAAGAAGGTCCTTTCACAGGGAGGAAGAAGATGAGAGTCGATTGTGTGATCAACGGAAGGGGAAGAAGCTTTGACGTAGAGCCTTCCATGAAGCTCAGGGAGATGCTTCTTCTCAACGGGAACCTTGCAGTACGAGACAGCGACGATGCAGAGGGCTTCTGTGGAAGCGACACCGTCCTTGTGGATGGAACCCCTGTCTTTTCCAACCTCGTCCTTGCGGGGGAGGTCCAGGGCTGCGAGATAAGGACTCCTGACGGTCTTGGAGATCCAAGGCACCTTACGGTGGTCCAGCAGGCCATGGTGGATGCAGGAATAGTCCAAAGCGCATACAACGCACCTGCGGCGGCCCTTCTTCTCACATGGCTCTTGGAGAACAATCCAAATCCAAGCAAGGACGACATAAAGGATGCCCTTTCCGGCATTTTCATAAGGGATGCAGGCTACGAGCACTACTACCTTGCAGTCAGGCTTGCACAGGAGAAGATGAAGGACGGCAAGTACTCTACGCCAATCGCCCCTTCGTTCAGACCTGAATGCGAGTACATTGGAAAGCCAATGTCCAAGATAGACGGGGCTCAGCTTGTAGCAGGAGACAAGGCGTTCGTCGAGGACTACGTTCCATCCGATGCCTGCCACATGGTTGTTCTCAGAAGCCCCCATGCAAGTGCATACATTAAGTCCATAGACACAAGCGAGGCCCAGAAGGTTGAGGGTGTCATCTCCATCCTTACTGCATACAATACGCCTGATACTCATTACATGCAGGCCGGGCAGGGCAATCCTGAGCCGTCCCCTCATGACAGAAGGCTCTTCAATCTCAAGGTAAGGCACGTTGGGGACAGGGTTGCTGCTGTCATAGCTGAGACATTGGAGGAGGCGAAGGCTGCATGCAAGCTCATAAAGGTTGAGTACGAAGTGCTTCCTGCCGTCTTCACTGTAGAGGAGGCAATGGCTCCCGGCGCACCGGCCGTACATGACGGCATAGTCGAATACAGAGCTGGCGCACCGGTGGACCTTGATGAATACAACAAGGGTGCAAAGGACCCCCGTGAAGGCAAGGTCATCTACCAGTTCCCTCTTGGCGGCGACATAAGGCACAACGTAGCGGCATCCAACAAGGGGCACATAGGCGACGTGGAGAAGGCCTTCAAGGAGTCCGATGCCGTTGTGGAATGCACATATCAGACAAGCCAGATCCAGCATACGCCTCTTGAGACCCATATATGCTTTGCAAAGATGGAGGGCCAAAGGCTCGTCGTCTATGCCTCAACGCAGGTTCCCTATCATGTAAGGAGAATCGTGGGTTGGGTGACTGGTCTTCCTGAGAACAGGATCCATGTCATAAAGACTCGTGTAGGCGGTGGCTACGGATCAAAGCAGGACATCCTCATAGAGGACCTTACGGGTTATGCCGCATTCGTGACTGGGAAGCCCGTCCTTTGCCACAATACAAGGGAGGAGGAGTTCATTGCAAACTCAACGCGCCACCCAATGAGGGTCCGTGTGAAGATGTCTGGAAACAAGGACGGACAGATCACCGGAATCTTCATGGAGGTGTGCGCAAACACCGGTCCTTACGGCAACCACTGCCTTACTGTTCCAATGAACAGCTGCTCAAAGACATTGCCTTTGTTCAAGGTTGACAACATGGCATACGACCTCAAGGTCTTCTATACGAATACACCTCCAGCCGGTGCTTATCAGGGCTATGGTACTCCAAAGGGAACATACGGCCTCATGATGGCAATGGCCCTTCTTGCAGAGAAGCTTGGTGTTGACTACAAGGACATGGTCCTCAAGAACCACGTCGAGGAAGGCTACATGCTTGAGATCCTCAAGGGGCTTGGTGAAGGTAGGGAAGGAGCTGTCGTTCCTGTTGGCTCCTGCGGTCTTGACGAAGCCATAAGAAAAGGCTGCGACATGATAGAGTGGGGCAAGAAAGAGGTCTCCAACGACCCTGACTGGAAGATTGGAAAGGGCTTTGCAATGATAATGCAGGGCTCTGGACTTCCAGGACTCGACCACTCGGAAGCCATAGCTAAGCTTGAGACCGACGGCACCATCATCCTCAACAGTGGAGGTGCTGACCTTGGAACTGGCCTTGATACGATATCTGCAAAGATAGTGGCTGAGGTGCTCAAGATCCCAATGGATAGGATAACCGTTGTATCCGGCGATACGGACTCATGTGCGTTCGACACCGGTGCATACGCTTCCTCGGGTACCTTCTTCAGTGGAAATGCATCCCTTGAGGCCTGCAGGAAGCTCAAGGGGATGATCATAAAGGAATCGGCCTATCAGATGGGTGAGGATGAGGGCGACCTAGAGCTCCGCTTCCCAGGTGAGATCTACTCCAAGAAGACGGGCAAGGCTCTTTCCTACTATGAGCTGTCCCATACTGCGTGCAGCGGTGGCGGCCATGGCCAGATGATAGCCCACGGGACGTACATAACGACCGCTTCGTCAGTGCCGTATGGTGCGCATTTTGCACAGGTTGCGGTCAACGTGCGTACGGGAGAGATAAAGGTTCAGAAGTTCTACGCCCTTCAGGATGCAGGAACGCCTATCAACCCAGAGGTGGCCCTGTGCCAGATGTACGGTGCCGTCATGAAGTCCATAGGCCATTCGCTTTACGAGGACATGAAGCTTGACGGGAACGGAGTGTGCATGAACGCCAACATGACGGACTACGGGGTGCCAATGGTATGGGAGGCCCCGGAGGACTTCAAGGCGGTGCTCATAGACGTGAACGATGCATACGGCCCGTTTGGTGCAAAGTCCATATCCGAGATAGCGTGCAACGGTGCAGCCCCAGCAATTGGCATTGCAATCCACGATGCCTGCGGCGTGTGGCTCACAAGCTGGCCAATGACCCCTGAGAAGATTCTCAAGGCCCTTGGGAAGATTTGATTCTGAGACGGATTCTATAAATGATTCGATGAATGATTCGATGGAAGGAGAGCTCCTTTGCAATGCATTGCGGAGCTCTCCTTTTTTGGTTCTTCAGGGAAAGCTGGGGGATTGGGAAAAGGGCGGTTCTGCAATTGTACATCTAGCCGTTCTGGGCGCTCTGGGCGCTCTGGGCGCTCTAGCCGCTCTAAAACGGTCTAAATCCGGAACTCCAGGACACTTAGGTGCAGTCAGGTGCCATCAGGCACGCTCAGGTACGCTCTGAAGCGTTCTGTTCCAACCATGGTTCAACCGTCCACAAGCGTCTCAAGCGCCACAAGCGCCACAAGCGCCTTAAGAGCCACAGATGCCCTCGATTGTCTCAACGGTCTTCAACGGCCCCGTAAGCCCCAAGCGCCCCGTAAGCCCCAACGGCCCCGTAAACCCCAAGCGCCCAAAGGATGGATGCTCCATTTCGATTCCCGTATCCCAATCCCTCAGCTTTCTGTGAAGAACCCCTTTTTTGTGTTTAATTTTGTTGCGTTTTGTTGCATAGTGGTGTAGACTTTAGAAAAAGAAAGTTTCGATGATATTTGAAATGCTTAGTCAAATATAGGAATGGAGGATATTTATGGATTTTGCTGCCATCAAGAAGGCCGCCGAGGCATACGGACCTTCAATGACAAAGTTTCTCAGAGACATGATTGCAATTCCATCTGAGAGCTGCGAAGAGAAGGGTGTTGTCTATAGGATCAAGGAAGAGATGGAGAAGCTTGGATACGACAAGGTTGAAATCGACAAGCTTGGCAACGTCATTGGTTGGATGGGAACAGGCGACAAGATTATCGCTATAGACTCCCACATTGACACCGTTGGCATTGGAAACATCAACAACTGGACCGCAGACCCCTACAAGGGTTGGGAGAACGAGACCCAGATATACGGCCGTGGAGGTTCGGACCAGGAAGGTGGAATGGCATCTGCAACATACGGTGCAAAGATAATGAAGGACATGGGCCTCATTCCAGAGGGCTACAAGATCATGGTCGTTGGCTCCGTGCAGGAAGAGGACTGCGACGGCATGTGCTGGCAGTCGATCGTCAACGAGTATTTCAACGGACCTGAAGACGCTGCAAAGCAGATCGAGTTCGTCATCTCCACAGAACCTACCGATGGCGGTATCTACCGCGGTCACCGTGGAAGGATGGAGATAAGGGTCGACATGCACGGTGTGTCCTGCCATGGATCCGCTCCAGAGAGAGGTGACAACGCAATCCACAAGATGGCTGAAGTCATAGAGAACGTAAGGGACCTCAACGAGAATGCAGCGGACGACGAGCACATACACGGTCTTGCCAAGATGCTCGATCCAAAGTACAACCCAGAGCACTACGAAGATGCCCGCTTCCTTGGAAGGGGAACATGCACGACATCCCAGATCTTCTACACATCCCCATCAAGATGTGCAGTCGCAGACAGCTGCTCGATCTCCATCGACCGCAGAATGACGGCCGGCGAGACATACAAGAGCTGTCTCAAGGAGATCGAGGACCTTCCTGCCTGCAAGAAGTACGCAAAGGACGTCAAGGTCTCCATGTACATGTACGACAGACCGGCATGGACCGGCCACGTCTACGAGACCGAGTGCTTCTTCCCAACATGGATCAACAAGGAGAGCGCACCACACGTCAAGGCGCTTGTGGATGCCCACCACGCACTTTGGGGCGATACGAGGCTTTGGGCCGATGACGTTGCAAAGGAGAAGAGGGTGGGCCGCCCACTTTGCGACAAGTGGACCTTCTCTACAAACGGTGTATCCATCCAGGGTCGCTACGGAATCCCATGCGTAGGCTTTGGACCTGGTGCAGAATCCCAGGCACATGCTCCAAACGAGATCACATGGAAGCATGACCTTGTTGTGTGCGCAGCCCTCTATGCAGCAGTTCCAATGCTCTACAAGCCAGAGGACAAGCATGGAAGCGCAACATCGTTCCGCCAGGAACTTACAGGAAACGACATACGTTAATCTAGCCGTTGATTTAGGAGAATGAAAATGAGCAAAGCATTTGAACTTGCAAGACATCTTGAGACCTTGCACATCAACAACATGTACAAGAACGATTTCTATTGGACTTGGGACAAGACCGACGAGGAGCTTGACGCAATCTTCACAGTCGCCGATGCACTCAGAGACCTGAGAGAGCACAACAAGAGCACACGCATCTTCGACTCCGGTCTTGGAATCTCAATCTTCAGAGACAACTCCACACGCACACGCTTCTCGTTTGCAAGCGCCTGCAACCTCCTTGGTCTTGAGGAGCAGGTCCTTGATGAGAAGGTAAGCCAGATCGCACACGGCGAGACCGTCCGTGAGACTGCAAACATGGTTTCCTTCATGGCCGATGTCGTTGGTATCCGCGACGACATGTTCATTGGCGAAGGCCACAAGTACCAGAAGACGTTCATTGATGCCTGCGAGTACGGCTACCGCCACGGCATCCTTGAGCAGAGACCAACCCTTGTGAACCTCCAGTGCGACGTTGACCACCCAACGCAGTGCATGGCCGACATGCTCCATGTCATCCATCAGTTCGGCGGTGTGGAGAACCTCAAGGGCAAGAAGGTTGCAATGACATGGGCATACAGCCCATCGTACGGCAAGCCTCTGAGCGTCCCACAGGGTGTCATTGGTCTTTTCACAAGGTTTGGAATGGACGTAACCCTTGCACATCCAGAAGGCTACGAAGTCATGCCTGAGTGCATAGACATTGCACAGAAGAATGCAAAGGCAAGCGGCGGTTCGTTCAAGCAGTGCAACAGCATGGACGAGGCATTCAAGGATGCGGATATCGTCTATCCAAAGAGCTGGGCTCCGTTCGCAGCAATGGAAGAGAGGACAAAGCTCTACCAGAAGGGCGACAAGGCCGGTATCGATGCTCTTGAGAAGAAGCTCCTTGCCCAGAACGCGGAGCACAAGGACTGGACATGTTCAGAAGAGAAGATGAAGCTGACGAAGGACGGCAAGGCACTCTACCTTCACTGTCTCCCAGCTGACATCACGGGTCTTTCCTGCAAGGAAGGAGAGGTCGATGACACGGTGTTCGACCGTTACCTCGATCCTCTCTACAAGCAGGCTTCCTACAAGCCATACGTCATTGCTGCAATGATCTTCATGTCAAAGGTCAAGGATCCTGTAAAGGCCCTCATGGCTCTTGATGCAGCAGACAACCTCCGCAAGCTCTATTGAGCTCTATAAGGTGTTCTTATGCAAGGCTCCGTTGAAAGACGGAGCCTTGTTGTTTTTTCGGTTCTTCACGTTTTTCTGGGGGGGTGAGCCTCTGACGGAAGGGCAGGAGATACCTAGTGGAAGCTATGAGGCGGCCGTCTCGGCATCCTCTCCATGGCCGA
>CAKQWE010000007.1 GCA_934277975.1 uncultured Spirochaetales bacterium | reverse complement strand
GGCCCGATGATGTGCGGTTTCAACTGTTTTTCATTTGATTTCGCACACTTATGTGCGATTTCGTCCTTTTTTCCATCGAAATAGCATACGAGGGGGTTGTCCAGCGGTTTGGATGGGAAAAGCTATATCGGAAACGCTGAAAGAGGGGGCTTTGGATATAAAGCCTCTTTCTGTTCAACCATCCACAACCGCCTCAAGCGCCACATCAGTCGCAACCGCCCAAGGGCTGGATGCTCTCCTTCGATTCCCGTCTCCCAATCCCCCAACTTTCCGTGAAGAACCGTTTTTTCTGGAAAACGTTTGGACTATGGCAAAAGTTTATTGGACAGAATATGAAGTTTTGTCATTTTGGATTGATTAGCGTATGGTTTTCACATACAATCAAGTGACATGTTTGTAAAAAGCATGTAAAAGGAGAAAAAGAACTATGAAAAAGCTATTGAGCGTTTTACTCGTAGTGTGTCTTGTCGCCGGCTTCGCATTCGCAGAAGGGCAGGGTGAGAAGGCAGCCGATACCATCGAGTCCAAGATCGAGGCTGGTCAGAAGATGACAGATTCCCAGCTTCTTGAGCTTGCAAAGCAGGAGACAGGTGCATTCTATGTATACGGAAACACATCCCGTATCGCAAGCGCCGTTTCGAACTTCGTTGCAAAGTACGGTGCTGAGCTTGGACTTACATCAGACAACGCTGTTGGAACCAAGATGAACGACACAGACATCTACACGACTCTCTTCCAGGAAGCTGCAGGTGCATCCAACAAGGTCGCTTCAATGGTCATGATCCAGGATGGGGCACAGCTTTCCATCTACAGGCAGAACTCCTCCATAATGCTCAACTACGTTCCATCCACAGTTGCTGACAAGGTCGATTCCAACGACCTCGTTCCTCTTGTACACCAGTACATCAACAAGCTCTTCATCTGGAACAACATTGGCGACAATGCTCCTGTCATCACCAACGTATGGCAGCTGACAGAGGCAGCTCTCAAGGACAAGGTCTTCTTCAAGAACCCAGCTGCAGAGCAGGTCAACATGAACTTCCTCATCATGTGCACAAGCGATGCATGGGCGGCGAAGCTCGCTCAGGCATACAAGGACTATTACGGCAAGGACATTGAGCTTGGCTCCTACAAGAACGCAGGATACAAGTGGGTTGCAGAGTTCATTGCAAACGTGAACTTCTCAATTTCCTCCGACTCCACGATCTGCAAGACCATGGCAAAGGCCGACAGCGAAGGATGCCTTGGACTCTTCGTCCTTTCAAAGACGAGGGACCTCGATGCCTCCCTCAAGGCAAACCTCACGGTTGGTGCATTCACAGAGCAGCAGGTCAACCCGTTCTCTGGCTTCATGTACCCAATGTATGTTCAGATGACTGCAAAGTGTCCAAGACCTTACACGACAATGCTTTTTATCAACTATCTGATGAGCAGCGAAGGCTTCACCCCATGGGGCGGTGCAGGTACTGACATTCTTGGTGCATATTCCACGAACCCTGAGATTGGAGCCGCTGACGGCGACCAGCCAATCAACTTCTGGAAGAACTGTCTCGTAGCAGAGGATGCTTCCTACATCATGGTCAACAAGTCTGCTGTAACGGACTTCGTCAATGCAGAGATTGCAAAGAAGTGACCTTTGTTTCTCAACGTTGGGGCAGGTAGAAGCCTGCCCCAATTTTATAATTCCCCTTTGGGACTTTCATCCAAGGAGTATCGGTGAATGAATGAAATTACAAAGACAGCGGTCCACAGGAGAAAGCTGAAGTACAGGGTGAGGGACTTCGTCTCAAAACCAGAGAACATCATACTCTCCATAACTGTGGTCGTCCTTGGGTTCTTCACGATCTATCCGTTGCTTCTGCTTCTGAAGGATACCTTGACGGTAAACATTGCAGACCTCCTCTATCCAGAGCTTTTTGGAAAGAAGGTAGGTTCCTTGACCACATTCCACTGGAAGAGGATGCTGTTCTCCAATATGAGCAGCACATACTTCTGGAACCCTCTCAAGAACGCAGTGCTTATGTCCGTCCTGGCAAGCTTCATTGCCATCCTTTATGGTGGAGTAGTTGCATTCCTCATCACGAGAACGGATATGAAATTCAAGAAGTTCTTCTCAACGGTCTTCATATTCCCTTACATAATGCCATCGTGGACCATAGCCACGTTCTGGAAGAACTTCTTCCAAAACCCGTACATTGGCTCATATCAGAGCGGTATGCTCTACTGGCTTACAGGGATATGCGTACCTGAGAAGTTCGTCTACGGACTCGTCCCTTGCGCAATAGTGCTTGGCCTGCACTATGCTCCGTTTGCATACATCCTCATTGGCGGCATCCTAAGGAACATGGATGCGAACCTGGAGGAGGCTGCAACGATCCTCAAGGCTTCAAGGGCCAAGATAATAAGAAGGATAACACTTCCAATAGTGATGCCTGCACTGCTCTCGACCTTCCTGCTTGTGTTCTCAAGCAGCATGAGTGCATACGCAGTACCTCAGTTCCTTGGTGGAGCCAGCGGTTTCAGCGTACTTACGACAACGCTCAAGCAGTTCATCAACAGCGGATGGTACGGCCAGGGCTACATTATGTCCATCTTCATGATTCTCTTTGGCCTCGTCATTCTGGGAATCAACCAATATGTGACAGGAAGCCGAAAGAACTTCACCACAGTCACTGGAAAGAGCGGACAGATCTCCTACATAAAGCTTGGGGTCTGGAAGTACATAGCCGCTGCAATCCTTGTGGTGCTTTGCGTGTTCTGTTCGTTCATGCCACTGGTGAGCTTCGCCCTTGAGTCATGCACCGACATCCCCGGCGACTACAGCAACCTTACGCTCAAGTACTGGATAGATCCAGGCTTCCCATTGAACAACGGACTTCATGGGCTTTTCTATGAGCCTCAGGTCTGGGCCGCGTTCAAGAACAGTCTGGTGCTTTCCATAAGCTGTTCGTTCATAGCGGGAACCATGGGAATCCTCATTGGATACGCCGTTGCAAAGAGACGTGGATCCAAGCTTGCGAAGCTTGCCGACAACCTTGCGTTCCTTCCTTACCTGATGCCTTCAATGGCATTGGGCGCCGCTTTCCTTGCAATAGGTGCAAAGATGGGACTTAGCAAGACGATGGGGCTTTTGGTTCTCGTTGGTTCCATAAAGTACCTGCCGTTTGCATCGCGCAGCGGAATCAATGCAATGCTTCAGCTGTCAGGTGAGATAGAGGAGGCTGCAATCATAGTGAACGTTCCTTGGTACAAGAGGATGCTAAGAATCATATTCCCAATACAGAAGTCCACCTTCATTTCAGGATACCTGCTTCCTTTCACATCCTGCATGAGGGAGCTTTCCCTGTTCACTCTGCTGTCATCGGGTTCCATCTACCTTATGACTACATTGTTGGAGTATTGGCAGGTTTGGTGCGACCAGAGTGCAAACGCCTTGAACCTTCTCATAGTCGTGACGGTTCTTGCGATAAACCTTTTGGTCAACAAGCTCACTGGAGCAAGCATAGACAAGGGCGTTGGAGGTTGATATGCCAGAGATTAGATTGGAACACGTTTCAAAACGTTTTGATAAATTCGTAGCCGTTGATGATTTGAATCTTCACATCAACGAGCATGACTTCATTACCCTCTTGGGTCCTAGCGGCTGTGGAAAGACCACTACGCTTAGGATGATTGCAGGTCTTGAGACACCTACGGAGGGTAGGATAACCATTGGCGACAAGGTCGTCTTCGATGCAGAGACCGGAGTCAACATCTCCCCTGCAAAGAGGGATATAGGCTTTCTGTTCCAGAACTATGCCTTGTGGCCACACATGACGGTCTACGACAACATAGCCTTTGGTCTTGAGAACCTCAAATGGAAGAAGGATGACATCAAGGCCCGTGTCGACGAGATGCTCAAGATGCTCAAGATAGAGGAGTTCGTCTCCCGCTATCCAGCCGAGCTTTCAGGTGGTCAGCAGCAGAGAGTCGCCATTGCAAGGACGTTGGCTCCAAAGCCACAGGTCCTCTTCATGGACGAGCCGCTTTCCAACCTTGATGCAAAGCTCAGAAGCGAGATGAGAACTGAGCTCAAGAGACTCCACTCGGACTCCAACTCCACGTTCGTCTACGTCACGCACGACCAGCTTGAGGCCATGACCCTTGCAACCAAGATATGCCTCATGGAGAAGGGTGTCCTTCAGCAGTACGACCCACCTCTTACGGTCTACGCAAAGCCTGCGAACCTCTTTGTCGCCGACTTCGTTGGAAACCCGACCATGAACTTCATCAAGGCAAAGGCGACTCCTCAGGAGGGTGGTGTCATGATGGACTTCCTTGGTGTGAAGGCTCTCTTCAAGTCCAAGGAATCGTTCGCACTCGAAGGTTCTGATGTGATCCTTGGCATAAGACCTGAGTTCTTCACCATCTGCGAGGACGGCAAGATCCACGCCACAGCGTACTCTACGCTTCCTGCAGGTATGGAGACCACCGTCAAGGTGCACCTCAACGGAGAGCTCATTTCATCCGTCGTCTTTGGTGCCATAGACTTCAAGGTAGACCAGCCAATCCGCTGCGACATCGTTGGCGGCGAGATATGCGTGTTCGATCCAAAGAGCACCAGGAGACTTGCCATTGGCAGTCTTTCCGTCTGTTGACATCTTCTGTGTTTCAGAGTCACTTTTTGGCACAGGCCGTGCATCAAGCATCGCCTGTGCCTTTTTTTTACTGCCCTGCAAATACCCACGAATGAGTTTTTTACGTTGTGAAGGCAGTGGCTGTGATGGATGCAAATGTGAAATCTGTAGCCATTTCGTAGTATCTGTGGCGAGTGTGGCCGTTGTAGCGTCTGTAGCATGTGTCGTAATTGTGATGTCTGTAGTATCTGTGGCTCCTGTAGCAATTGTAGCGTTCGTCTTAGGAATCCATTGCGACCATGCTCACCATGCTCACCATCGTGACGATGCTTACAATTACTACAAATCACCTACAATTATATTGCGTACTATTACGAAATCAGGTGCAGAATCACCGTTTTTCGGAATAGGCAACCCGCTTATTATTGATTTTCACTTGCAAATGTGGTGTAATCTATTACGAAAAGAGGTGCAAAATCACTTTTTTTCGTAATGGATGGTGCAGCATGGAGATTAAACGGGACATCTACTTAGGAAAATTGATCCGCAAGAAGAAAAACGGTCTTATCAAGGTTGTAACAGGTGTAAGACGATGTGGAAAATCTTATCTTCTGTTTCATTTGTTTCATAATCATCTGTTGGAAAGCGGCGTACCTGAAAACCATATCATTGAAGTGGCTTTGGATGACCGTCGAAACAAAGACCTACGTAATCCCGATGCCATGCTTAAATTCATAGATGAAAGTATCAAGGACAATAAAGACTATTACATCATTCTTGACGAGGTTCAGTATTTGGACGAGTTCGAGGATGTTCTGAACAGTCTTCTTCGCATAAGCAATGTTGATGTCTATGTGACCGGTAGCAACTCAAAGTTCCTTTCCTCTGATGTAATTACGCAGTTCAGAGGCCGTGGCGATGAAATCCATGTATATCCTTTGAGTTTTTCCGAGTATGTATCTGCGTATCAGGGAACGTTGGATGAAGCATGGGATGATTACCTTGTTTATGGAGGTCTTCCTCTAGTCCTAACCATGGAGATGCCGGAAGACAAAGCGGAGTATTTGAACTCGTTGTTCCAAAAGGTCTACATCTCAGACATTGTTGAGCGCCATAATGTACGGAACAAGGCTGAGCTGGACGAGCTTGTGGATATCCTTGCTTCAGCGATTGGCAGCTATACCAATCAGAACAAGTTGGCCCGGACGTTCAAAAGCGTGAAAGGAACGATAATCAGCGACAAGACAATCAAGAACTATATCGATTATCTGATTGGCTCATTTCTGATCAGCAAGGCCTCTCGTTTTGATATAAAAGGGAAAAAGTACATAGGCTCACCTTCAAAGTATTACTTCGAGGATGTTGGGCTTAGAAACGCAAGGTTGGGGTTCCGACAGATCGAGCAGACCCATCTTATGGAGAACATCATCTACAATGAACTGCGGATTCGCGGGTATCATGTAGATGTTGGAGTAGTGGAGCACTACGAAGCCTCGGATGATGGAAAGCGCAGCAAGAAACAATTGGAAGTTGATTTTGTTGCGACAAGAGGCAGCGAGAAGTATTACATTCAATCCGCTTTTGCGCTTCCTTCAACAGACAAGATGAATCAGGAACGGCGAAGTCTTCTTGGCATTTCTGATTCCTTTAGGAAAATCATCGTTGTTGGAGACAATATCAAAGTCAGAAGAGATGAGTATGGGATTGTTACAGTTGGACTGAGGAACTTCCTCTTGGATGAAAACAGTTTGAATCTATAAGGGTGTTGAAGAGCCAAAATATCTGGTGTATGAAGCAGTTTCAGGAGACTTGTTGTGACAATGAAAAACTCTCACCTCTGGTGAGAGAAATACCTTTGACAACACTAGGAATCCTTTGTAGGGCAGCTTCGTGAGCGCGAAGAAAAGGGCACAGTCGGTTTTAGCCCACTGTGCCCTTTCTTTCAACCGTTGACGATTGAGTCTATGGTCTCCTTGGCCCTGCCGACTGTGCGCCAGTCGGAGCCTGTTATCTCCCAACGCACTACGTTGTCTTCGCTGCGGCTCTGGCGCTGGACTATCTGGTACCAGTCGGTCTCAAGGTTTGTGTCCTTGGTTATTTCAAGCGGAAGGTTGTACCTTATGAGCGATGCATCAAGGGACTTGCCGTCAGGTGACTTGTCAAAGCATGTAAGTCCCTGTGCCTTGAAGGTTTCGTCTATCCTCTTCATGACATCATGCATCCTTTGGGTGTCGTCGAAGTGGACCGTCCACTCCCTTTCCCTTATGGTCTTTTCCTGCATGTCCAAAGCCCTCTTGTAGTCCAGAGGTCTTTCCTTGTGCATCCTTGCAGTGAGTAGGGTGTAGAAGAGGGTGTTCTCCGTGGCGGCAAAACCCTTTGAGAAGTCCTTTGGATCGTATGGGAAGTTCATGTAGTAGTGCCCGCTTTCCTCGCAGGCCGCAACGGTGCCGGTCTTCTGCTCCTCCATGAGGGCTTCCTTTATGAATGAATGCCCATTGCGAATTAGCTTGACGCTTGCATAATGGGCTTGGATTCTCTGGGCTATCGGGTTTGCTTTGACATCGGCATATGTGGAGATGTGGTGGAATGTGGCCTTGTAGAGCTCCGTTATCTGGGGCATGAGTATTGAGAAGTTGAAGGATGGGGCCAGTTGGAGCGAGCTGCTGGTCATGACGTCCATGCGGTCGCCGTCTCCGTCGAAGAGGAGTCCAAAGTCGTAGTCGCCGTCCTTCATGTGGTTCTGTGCGTCCTCTATGGACGAAAGGATGATTGGGTTTGGGTCCCCTGCGGGGAAGCGTCCGTTTGGCACGAGGTGGAGCGTCTTCACGTTTGCTCCGCAGTAGGTGAGGGCCTCTGTGATCTCCGTGCCGGCTGCGCCGCTTAGGAAATCGCATAGGACGTCCAGGCCGTCAAGCGAGTGTATGCCCGTCTTTGCAAGTTCCATTGAGTAGTCCATGTATTGGTCCAGATACCTCTTGACAGTGACCTTCCCAGTGTTTGCGGTGAGGCTTGGTGCCCTGTCTTCTATGTATAGCTCCTTTATCCTGGCGATTCCTCCTTCCGGGCCGCTTCCGTATGTGATTGGAGCCATTGGTGGCATTATCATCTTCATTCCAACGTATTCGCCAGGGTTGTGGCTTGCTGTGAACATGATTCCACAGGCCTTGGGGTTCTGCATACACGCAAAGTAGAACTGCGGTGTGGAGATCTGAAGGGGGTTGACTATGAGGTCGAGTCCAAAGTAGGGGAACATGTCCAAAGCTTCCTGCATGAGGCCTGGCACTCCCAGTCTTGCATCGTGGCCTAGGACCATGGTGGTGCATCCAAGGGTGTCTTTCATGTAGCACGCAACGCTTGAAAGCAGTCTTCTGATGATTCCTGCATTGAGCTTCTCTTCCTTCGTCCTTATGTCATAAGCCTTGAACATACTCAGATTCAATTCATCCTGTGCCATGTTTCGTCTCCTGTTGTGGTCTCTGCCAACGTTTCGCCACAAATGCTTCGTTTGTCGGTTTGCACTTGCAAGTATATCCAATGGATCGTTTAGTTGCAAACCTGGGGCGTTCTCTGTCCTTTGGCAGTCCTTTGGAATTGTTTGTGGAATTGTTTGTGGATTTCTTTGCAAAAACTTCATGAATCCGAGAATGGAAACGCTCGGTTTCTTGTATTCAATCTATAGAAGGGTTCAACGGGGATGTCAAATGATTCCCTTTGGACTGCGAAAACATCTTTTAGGAGGTCTTTATGAAGAGGTTTCGTTTTTGCATTGGTCGTTTTTCATTCGTTTCGCTGTTGTATTTGGTTGTAGTGTTGTTTTTCATGTTCATTTCCCTTGTGGGCTGTGATGACAGTTCCTCTGAATGTTCCAGTGGTTCAAGTGGTTCAGGTGGTGGAGCCGGTTGGGCTGAAGGAGGCGCCAGCGTGTCGTTCCAGCTTTCGTTTGAGGACTCCCTATTGGAGGTCTGCTCTGAATCTGAACCAGGCAAGACCATAGCACCAAAGCCAAACCTCATGAGCGTATCAAGCTATTCCGTTGAAGGGGAAGGTCCTGGGGGTGCTTCGTTTGGCCCTGTACATTCCAAGCAGAACAGTGTATCCGTCGAAGGTATTGTTTCAGGACAGTGGTCCATTGTAGCAAGGGCATACAACAAGAACGGCAATGAACTAGCTGTAGGTACGGCTTCCTGCACCCTTGAGACTGGTTCCAATAGAGTGAATGTGGTCTTGGATGCCTTGGCAGGTGAAGGTTCCGTCCAATTGTCATTCAAATGGAAGCCTTCGCTGTCCAACTGTAGCATCATTCGTTTCGCCATCGTGCTGGAGGACTCCCAAGGTGTCAGATACCAGGAGTATCTGAACGCCAAAACCACTGCCTGCAGTCTTTCGTTTTCAAAGAAGCTCTCAGCTGGGTCCTATACATTGACCGTGCGTGTGAGCGATGACGCTGGTCTAAGTCGTGGCTGCGCTGAAGCCTTGAGGGTTGTGGCGAACGAGACGTCAATAGGGGTGGTGGATCTTGATGACTGTCCTTCCTCTCTTGAAGTCTCCATTGGAGGCTCAATAGGCGTTCCAATTCCAGTCTACGCCACGTGCACGCCAACGGGCACAGGATTCCTTCTAAGCGCCAGCTGCAATCCTTTACCGACAGGTCTGACCGAGTCCGATTTGAAATACCGATGGTTCCGTGATGGCGAGGCCGTGGGATTCTCTCGTGATTTGAAGGTTTCGTCGTCAGGCTCTATGCACCGCTATGATGTCATAGTGTCATGCTGTATTGATGGGACTTCAGGCAGCGCCACGGTGACGGTGAATTGAACGTTGTGTTTGTAATCGATTTCTTCCGAAACACCTTTTTTTTGATGTTTCGGAGGAACTTTTCTTCATTTGAGGTCGAAAATGAGTTTAGAGAAGAAAACGTTGAGGGCTTTGGTTGATGGATTAAGGAGACAAATGATGTCTTTGAAGAGAACCAAACAGGAACTTGTGCCTATACGTCATGACGTTCAGGGGTCGTTGGTGATTAGGAACAGCAAGAAATGCACTGAGTATCTGATCTATAAAGGTAGAGACAGCCCTCCCGAATACATCAGCAGAACACGGATTGATATCATAGCTCCATTGGCTCAGAAGCGCTATGAAGAGAAACTCATGAGCGTTGTTGGAAGTAGAATCGAAATTCTTGATGAATGCATCGCTGCATTCGAAAGACTATTGAATCTGCAGGATGTGTCTGAAATCTACTCATCTTTGCCTGATGAACTCAAGGGATTCGTCAAGCCGTACGAAGGTGGCGATGAGAAGTTTGCAATGAGGTGGCAGTCTCGTGATTTTGGAAAGTGGAGCAGTGGAATCCATTTGAATTATGTGACTCAAAGAGGGGATAGGGTCAGGTCCAAAAGTGAGTTGATTATTGCCGACCGACTTTGCGCTAAAGGCATTCCATATCACTACGAAACGCTTTTTGTCTGCAGCGACGGCAGTATGACAAGTCCTGATTTCAGAATTCTTAACAAACGTACGAGAAAACAGTACTTCTGGGAGCATTTTGGAATGATGGACGACCCCGAATACTGTTTCCATGCTATTGAGAAGATTGAGAAATACGCAAGCAGTGATGTGATACTGGGAGAGAACCTCATAGTTTCGTTTGAGAGTCCGCTCAAAAGTTTAAGCACTAAGTATGTCGATACGATGATACGGGAATATCTTGAGTAACGGTTGGGCTTTGGTCGTCCATTAGGTCCTTGGCTTTCCAGATGCGATTCCTCTCATTGGAGTTGGAAGAAGTCTGTTCAATGCAAGATGTGCAAGGTTGAGTCCAAAGATCCCCGTCAGGGTTGGGAGGCTGCCAAGTACCTTTTGCCTGCCGTCCTGGCCGTATGCAAACTCCACGACCTCTGGGGAGAACACCACGTCTATGCCTCTTTTCACACCTTGCTTGCGAACGTTGGTGCGCACCTGCTTTGCCAATGGACACCCCCAGGTGTCCATTAGGTCTCCAGTACGCACCAATGATGGATCCTTTCGTAGTGCAGCTCCCATCGATGAAACGATGGGGACTTTTCTTGCGTATGCCTGCGAAAGGAGTAGGCATTTGGATTTCACGCTGTCTATGGCATCTACGATAAGGTCCGGGGCTTTGCCATCAAGCGGTGCGAAAACCTGCTCAATCGTGGATTCGTCCACGAACATAGGAAGCGTCTCCACTTTGGTTTCATGCTCTATGTCATGTATACGCCTGCAGGCGACATCGACCTTCCTTTGTCCTATGGTTGACTCCAATGCTACAAGCTGTCTGTTGATGTTCGAATACTCAACCGTATCGAAGTCAACGAGTCTGAACATTCCAATCCCACTGCGTGCCAAGGCTTCGAGGCAGTACGAACCAACGGCACCCACTCCTACGACAACCACGAACTTGTCCCAAAGAGAGTCTACGGCCTCTTCACCAAGGAAGCGGCTTATCCGCAAAAGCTTGCGCTTGTCCATAGCAGTGCTCCTTAACCTCGTCCAATGCCATGCCCAGCCTTCCAGCAACCGATGCATAGTGCGACGATAGGATTTCATTATACTGGTTTTCATCCATACCTTCATAGTCCGTTTCAAGGACCCATGCAGGGTTTGCAGCGGCAATGGCGGATAGGTCTCCATGAAAACGAGGTCCAATGCCTAAGTGCACGCCAAGGCGATACAACTGAGCTGCAGTTTCCTTTGAGCCTGTGAAGCCATGCCATAGCACGGAAAAGGCTGGAAGTCCAGCTTCCTTTATAGCTCTTATTGTGGGTTCGGTAGCCTGTACACTGTGTATAGTCACTTTTTTTCCAAGCAAACGTGCATATTTGAGCATTGTAATGAGGTTTTCAAACTGTTGTTCCAAGGATATTTCACAGACAAACCTCCTATCCATTCCAACTTCTCCCAAGTGAATGTCTGGGTCTAGGATGTATGACTTCAAAACCTCCCAGCTCCCACTTTTCCAGTACTGGGGCAGAAGACCTTCGAAATGCATGAGAGAGCGTGCATCTTTCTTCAAGTCAAGGCATTCTGAAGGGAAGGCAGTGCACACCATGGCGCTTGGAGTTGGAAAATGCGAATGGAAATCAACAAGGACTGGCATACAGACAAAGACTATCATCATGTAGCCACAAAAACCAGTGGCGGAGGCAAAGGTTTTTCATTACAATGAGCACATGAGGTATTCGAGGCGTTCAAAGGACATCTTGGTTTTAGTCGCTTTGCTTTTCATATCCGTCTCGTTTGCATGTGCAGGAGTGTCGTTCGACAGCAGACCCGGAATCACCGCCTCTTTTGGAGGTGCGTTCACCGTTCCAACCGAGGACTACCTCTCCCAATACCCAGGCGACCCATCCGTGAAGATGCCTCCCGCAAGGACTTCGTATGGCTACAATGTTGATTTGAAGATCCTTGATATGGGCTTGGACTCCAATGCGGATTCCAGAGGTGTCCATATTGGACTTGGGGTGTCGTTCATGGGCTTGAGCCGTTCGATTGCTTTTGGCTCGTCCGTGCTCAAAGCCTACCACGGAGTGGGTGCATTCTTGGCCTGGAACGCCTCTTTCGATTCGTTCGACCTTTCGACCGCCGTAAAGCTGTTCATATGTGAATTTCGCGAAACGAAGGCTTCTTTCGTTGCAGGCGAGCTGGAAATCACGGCAAACATCCCTCTTGTGACATTGAAATCCGCAAGGCTGTCACTTGCAACTCCTATTGGCCTCTTCGTCAAGGCCGATTCCCTGGTGCTTCGCCTTTCATGCGGATTCCGCTTGGACTATTCCATAGCAGGTTTCAAGGAGGTTGGAAGATGAGAAGACTTGCCAGCCTTTTCTCCGTGATCCTTGCAGTCGTCCTTCTTGCCTGCTCCTGCGAGCTCGTCTATGAAGCCAAGGACGGCCGTCCTGGGATCGAGAGGGTCAACATTCTCGTATACGGAAACGACTATGCAAACAGCACCTGGAATCACGGCCCCGTGAGTAGACTTTACGGTACAGTCAACGATGCCACTCAGGTGGGACTTGCGTTCGAGGCTTTGGCAAAGGAATCGGGTTTGGAATGCAATGCCCATTACATTCTTGGAAAGAACCATGACAGGAAGGGTGTTGACTTTCGCTATGAAATCCCAAATGCCATAGCGAATCCTGATACGGATACGACAATGTCCAATTTCAGGGAGGTAATTGCAGAAATTACAGAGAACTCCACGGAAAAGGACCTTACCGTTGTGTTCGTAAGCTGTCATGGCCAATATGATGAGAGCAAAGGAACGAAGGCTGAATATGGAAAGGCCAAAGGCACCTACTTCGCTACAAGCGCAAATAAAGGTGATGAATGCGAGCTCTATCCCCATGATGAATTCCTTGACGATGTATCCAGGATAAAAGGCGTAAAGCTAATCCTTGCGGATGTCTGCCACTCCGGAGGAATCGTCAAGCCGGATTACGTTGGATTGGGAGAAGGAGAGTACAAGGATATGAACGCCTTGCAGCTGTTCTTCGAAAACGACAGGATAGACGTAGATTCTTCGCTTTTCTGTCTAAGCGCTTCAAGATACTACGAATTGTCATATGAATACGAAAACTTTGGATCTTCGGACGATAAGACGCACGGTTGCTTCACCAAGGCTTTGCTGGAGGCCTTGGGATGGAATGGTGAAAGCTATACCGGCAATGCAAAAGCGGCAAGAAACGGGCTGCTTACATTCCAGAATCTTGTCAGCTATGTCTCTGACAACGATGGAAACGGCAGACAAACCCCAATGTCCAGCGGTGGAAGCGCCGATATCGTGCTGTTTTCCTTTTGAAAGGAGGTGAAAAGGTGTTGTTCGTTGTTCTTTTGGTCATTGGCGTTCTGTTGGCAGCTGCAGGTCTTGCCCTTGTATTCATGAACATTGGACAGCCTTTCTCCCTGAACAACCTGCAGCCTGCATTCATACTTGTAGGCGGATTTCTCATGTTTATCGCAGGTGCTGTGCTTTCCAACATGGCAATCCGCATACGGTGGATGAAGCGTATAGAGCTTAAGCTTGACGAAGTTCTTGGAGAGAAGGAAGCTTCTCATTCAAAGTCCGATGACCTCCAATGAAAGCGAAAGGCCGCTGCAACCAAAGGATATGCAACGGCCTTTCTTTCGGGCAGACTGGATTTGAACCAGCGACTCCAAGTCCCCCAGACTTGTACGCTAAACCCCTGCGCCACTGCCCGGTGACGTATGGAAACATAGGAATCCAAACGACAATAGGAACTTAGCACACCAAGAGGGGTGTGTCAATTCCTCCGTGTTTGATGTAAAACCCAAGTAAAAACCTCTCTTTGAGGGTGCAAAACAGCTTTTATGTTGTAGAAACAACAGCTTTGCAGGTTCGACTCATATATCGTGAGTCTCACGAAACTTGGCGAAGTCTTTCGCTATGTTCTTTTATGATATGTACATGCTTGGGTGGCGCTGTTTTGAATAGAAAAAGTTGTTCTCATGTGTTGGCTATGCTGTCAATACTCTTCCTCTTTGCAATGCCTTTGAATGCAAGCGACTCCCTAGGTTGGGAGGGTGTATCCTTTGGACTTGTATTGGACAAAAAAGTAGATAAGCTTACCACGATATACTTCGTTGACCTTAACGATTCACTTGTGGATTCCATAGGCATAAACAACGAAAGGACGATAAACGAGCCTCAGTTCAGAATGGTCGTGAACACCAACGTGCGGACTTCAAATGTCAGGATAACGCTTACGTTCGAACCGTTTTCAATGGAGATTTCGGGAAAAAACTATCAGATCCCTTACTTTGTTAGGATGTACGATGTGGATGGGTACACTCCAATGCAGTTCGAGAAGGGGACAGGTACTGTTGACAAAGTTGCAATCGAGGGGAAATCAAGCGTTGAATTTACATCAGGAGTGTCACCAGACGGCTCGACATGGTCATTTGAATATCCTTTCTCATTTGAGTTCGAGAAGACAAGCCTCTCATCCGCTCCTGCAGGGAGCTACAGTTGCAATCTAGTTGCGGAGATCGTATCGACATGAAACCAGTAAGGCTCTTCCTTCTTGCGATATGCGCTTTGGTTTTGTTCCAAGCGAACTTGCTCTTTGCAAATGACTCCGTCTCCAGTGCGTCCCTGACTGTTGAAGCGTACAAGGAGATTCCAAAGCCGGATGGGGTTTTTGAAGTCAAGGTTATGGGGCTCGATGGCACTCGGATATCCGGGCTCAATGAAACATTTGACATTTCAGAGCTGGATGTGACCTCTCTCAACAATGTTTTCGTGGTGAATGTGCGGTCGAACTATGGTGACAATGTCAAGTTTAAATTCAGATTCAGCCCTTTTGTGAACCAAATCAACAAAAGCAAGACCCTTCCTACGACCTATTCGATTTCAGCGGACTCCAAGCAGGAAGTCAGTAATGGTAGCTACAGTTTTGCACCATCCTTCTCCCCTGACATAACATCTGCCACGAACAGTCCAATAGTTGATTTTTCGAATAGCTCCGAGCTCGATGTGGACTACAGCATAGAATGCAGAGACGATGGTGTGGAATATGCCCCAGGCTCTGGTGTCATATCAAACATTGGAGACAAAGTGGTTGAAGCGAGCATCTATGGCACGTTGCGTGTGGACAAGACCGGCATAGAACCCAATGTCGATTACGTGTCCACGGTTGTCATTTCAATGGAGGTTCTATGAGCAAAAGGTTTTTCGCTATCATGACGATGATCCTCTTCGTCCTTGCCTCCATCATTGCAGCGACTACGCATCAAACAGGTCTGACGAAGGCTTTGGAGCTTATGGGCTTCATACGGCAGTACCACATGGTGGAGATCCTTCCAACCGAGGAGAACGAATCAAAGACTCTGGGTTATGGAATGCCGTTCGACATAATGGGAAGCGACGTCTCGTACCAGTCAAACAAAACCATTGGAAGGCAAATCGCCACTTGGACGATAGCCTCCACCTATGCACCAATCTCCGTAGAGATTACCGCCACACCCCTTATGAATCTTGCTCAGACCGTTTCAATAGACTACTACCTGTGTTTCAGATACAACTACGCCAGATTCAACGACAGGGGAGTCTCTTCAGGTTCCAACAACGGCTACATTGTGGTCTCAAGCAATCCAAACGTCGCTAGTACGGACATCACGGAGATGCCTGTGAAGCTTGAAAACGAGAGCACTGACGGAAGCGGTCAGATATATCCAATAATCTCAAGGTCTCAGGACGTAAGGTTCATGCTCTTCAATTATTCCAATGAAGAAAAAAACGCATGGCCGGGCGGATACTACACTTCGACCGTAACCATAAGGATAATAGGTTCGTAGGTAGGGGAGGTTGCAATGTCAAAGAGAAGAGCCCTAGCATTCGTTCTCCTTTTGTTCTCACTGATATGTTCAGCATCTGCATTCGCAGCGGCCCAGACATTCATGAAGCAGTTCTCCTCCGCCTTCTTGGTGAACCTTGGGTCCAATATCTACAAGGCCCACGGCAGCTCGCCTGAATGGGCACATGGAAGCGCCTCGAATCCAAGTACCAACGACAACAAATACTATGACAACCAAATGCTCTGTACAATGGGAATCTCTGGAACGACGAAGGATGTCACTTTCGAGTTCTCCCTTGATTCAGGGCATTGGCTGTATCTTCTGGATGAAACCGACCCACGTTTTTCCCGTCCGTTTGGCGTTGACCTCATAATAAGGGGCGTGAATCGTTCGACGAACGAACATGAGTCCGTTGCAATAAACGGTAGGCAAATCGTCCACATGGGCCTTGACGAAGACAGTTCCAGCGACAAGTCCGCCACGTTTATGATTCCTGTAAGTGTATGGAATACATACAGCTCCATTTGGCTTGACGTGTGTCTTGTCATGGATCCTGTGCTGGGTGACGATGGAAAGGTCGTCGTCAACGGCACTACATACACCGTGACCCCTACGGACGACAACTACAAGGCCAGGATAAAGGTCGTTGTAAAGAACGCCGACCTTAGCGGTGGCAGCGAGACCTACCTCATAGACCTACTTGGCTACTACACCACAAGCGGAGAGCATCCCGGCTCCTCAAGCGCCATACTCAACGTCACACCCACGGCAGCAGCAAGCTCATTGGACATAGAAAAGCTCAAGACCGATGGCATTGTGCAGACGGTTGCAAGCTATTCCTTCACGACCGCTACGATGACAAGCGGTGTCAATACCAACGGCAAAGTCCACTTCTTCCTTTCCTCCACTGAGGGCGGAGTGGGTTCGCTGGAAGACGGATTCACATTGAAATACACGAGGAACAACAAAGTCCCTTCCGTCCTGAATGGGTACAACAGCGTGAAATACACTGCAAGGATAGTTTCATCTGAATACTCAGGACAGACCATGGATTTCGATGGCAATGCGGTATTTGGCAATACTGAGAAATATTATTCCGTCTCAGCTGACCACATAAGCACCTCCACTGGCCATGGAGACCTCACTCGTTGGCATGACTCAGGTACAATAGAAGTCCGCATAACCGGCGACATAGAAAACCTGGTTGCAGGGCTCTATACCTCCACGATCTATTTCCATGTAGTTACGGATTTCTAGTTCACTCTCCAAGCGACAGCTTGAGAGAAACCACACGGTCTTGGTCTATTGCCATTTCCAAATTATAGGGCTTCTCTTGTATGACCGTGAACCTGAATTTCAAGGTCGTCTTTCCATCTGCAACCACGAGTTGTGCACAGGGATTGGAGAAGGAGAACGTCGTTTCCTTGAAACCTGGCTCTTGGTCCAATGGCCTTTCAAGCCTTGTGGAGAACTTGAGCTTTGCATCTACAAGCTTCCAGGAAGCTTCAATGAGGGAGAAGGGGCTTTTGCCTCTGTCCGTTTCATAGTGGGTGCAGTTCGTACATGAAATCGAAAACCCTTCATGCTTGAGCGATACTCCAAATTCCACGAGGTGTTCCTGTGAAAGCCCTCCGTACAAGGGTGGTGCAAAGCTTGTCCTCGAATACGAACAGCCCATTGTGAACGAACGTCCAAGCGAGCATGAAATGGAAATGTCCTCCACTGGGTTCGGCTTTCCATCAAGAGCCTTGAGCTTGACACCTATTCCTCCAAGGTGACGTTCCAGTTCAACGGTCATGTCGCAGAAACCAAGCTTCATTCCCATTCCAACGTTCGTTCCACCTCCAAGGTATCTGTCCCATGCATTTTGGAGAAAAAAGGACCCTTCGACTCCAAGTGAGGAGACATTTCCCTTGAACGATGTTCCAACCATTGAGAAGAGCATGTGCCTTCCGTATCCAAGATGCCTCCAATCGACTTGCATCTTTGGCGAAGCTCTAAGGACAAGCATACTGTTCTGTGTGGCTGTAAGGACTGAAACAAATGCACGTTCGTTTCCAGCCACGAAACCCAGTCCCATAGGGGAATCTGGATTGGACACTGGATTCAGAGCCACTATGTCCATGTTTTCCGTGCAGAATGCAATTCCAGAAAGCGTTGGCGAGAGTGAAAGGTTGCTTGGAACGGAAACATTGCCGTTCTTTTCAAAGCCTTTGTATGGAATTGGGCCATTGAAAGGGTCCAAGGTGAGGGACAACAGACCCTTTGTGGAGAGTTCTCCAACAAGAAGCATGTCGCTTATGTCCATGCTTGCAAACGGAGGTGCCTTCAATACGATCCTCTTGTCTTCGTCCTGTGAGATTTCCAAAAACGTGCGCACTTCGCCAACATCGGTCTTGAGAGTGAGCACGTTGGGTGTCTTGGAACCCGATGCCTTTGTCAGTTCTACCTCCACGTGGTTTTTCGCCATGGCCTGCTGTGTCGCCATTGCCATCGCTGCAATGATGATTGCTTCAAGTATTCTTCTCTTCATACAAAGTATATACGAAAAAGGTGCGGTTTCCATTCACGGTTTTGGAAGTTTCTTTCAAGAATCATTGAAACTTGCCGTCCTTGAGGGTAGAATCCAAGAAGCTATCAATGATTTTTGGAGGACTATATGGTCGTTCTTTGTCTTAACTGCGGAAGTTCGTCTGCAAAGTATCAGGTATATGATTGGGAGAACAAGGATGTTCTCGCCGTTGGTGTCGTCGAGAGGATAGGTCTTGAGTATTCGACGATCGAGCACAAGGCTTCCGGCAAGGAAGAGTACAATGCCCAGTTCAAGTGCCCAACCCACAAAGAGGCCATTGAGCTCATCATAAAGATGCTCGTGGACAAGGACTACGGAGTCATAAAGGACGTCTCCGAGGTTGGAGCTGTAGGCCACAGGGTCCTGCATGGTGGTGAGCTTTTCAAGAAGTCAACGCTTGTGACGGACGAGGTCGTAGAGCAGCTCAAGACGGTCATCCCTCTTGGACCTCTCCACATGCCTGCAAACATCATGGGAATAGAGGCTGCAAGGAAGGTCATGCCAAACGTTCCACACGCAATCGTCATGGATACTGCATGGCACCAGACCATGCCGCCTGAGGCATATATGTACGCCGTCCCATACGAGTGGTACACGAAGTACAATGTAAGACGCTATGGCTTCCACGGCACGAGTCATCTCTACTGTGCAAAGAGGGCTGCCCTTCTTCTTGGAAAGGAGAACAAGGACACCAACGTCATAATCTGCCATATTGGAAACGGCGCATCCGTCTGTGCCGTCAAGGACGGGGTGTGTGTAGAGACCTCCATGGGCCTGACCCCTCTTGAGGGACTTGTCATGGGATCCCGCAGCGGCGACCTTGACCCTGCAATCCTGCCGTACATCATGAACAACACAGGAATGAGCGCAAAGGAGATGGACACGACTCTCAACAAGAAGAGCGGTCTTGTTGGAATATGCGGGCATGCTGACAGACGTGATGTCGAGAAGGCTGCAAACGAGGGAGACGAGAAGTCCAAGCTTGCAATGGCCATGGAATGCCATAGAATCAAGAAGTACATTGGTGCATACGCAGCATTGCTCGGTAGGGTAGATGCCGTTGTGTTCACAGCCGGCGTCGGCGAGATGGGGCCAACCATCCGCAAGGGTGCAATCTGCGACATGGAAGCCTTTGGAATGAAACTTGATGTTGAGAAGAACCGCATTTGCAAGTGCAGAAACGGTGAGTTCGAGATCTCCACTGACGATTCCCCTGTAAAGATATTCGTCATTCCTACGGACGAGGAACTTGTCATAACGGAGGATGCCGTAGCCCTCATGAACGGTACCTACGATGTCCATACGAACTTCCACTATTCGTTCGAGGATGCATCATACGTGAACAAGGCAAGGGCCAAGGGGCTTGTCAAGGATCTTGTGAAGAAGCCTGAACTCAAGGCCATTCTGGCTTTGCCGAAGAGGAAATAGCTTCCAGGGTCTCTTGTCCTTTGAGCCGTCTTCTGCGATTCGAATAATTGTCCGCTTTTTTTGAAAAAAGTTTTTTTGGTACACTTTTTTGTCCGCTTTTTGGAAAAAAACGAAAAAGCGGACAATCAAAGTGCTGATGCTTATGGAAGAATTGATGTTTGTCGGTCCTGGACCGGAATATGCAGACGAGCTTGCCTCGTACAGGAAGGAGATGCTTGGAGCTTCCTCCTCTATGGACGGTTGTGGGCGCCTTCGTGCTACTGATGACATGAAGAAGTACATTGAGGACTGTAGACTTGGCGAGAGATGGGAGACGGTGGAACCTGGCAAGGTTCCTGCAAACCAGTACCTGTGCATTCGCAAAAGCGATGGAAAACTTGTTGGAATGCTTCAGATAAGGCATTGTTTGAACGACTACCTTGAGAAGTTCGCAGGCCACATAGGCTACAGCGTAAGGCCAAGCGAAAGGCGTAAGGGCTATGCGAAATGGATGCTCTCCAAGGCTCTGCCTATATGTCATGACACCTTTGGATTGGATAGGGTGCTCATAACCTGCCATGTGGAGAACGAAGGCAGCCGCAGAACCATACTTGCAAACGGAGGTGTCTACGAGAACACCGTGCATGGACCTGATAGCAACAGGGACCTTGAAAGGTATTGGATCGACTGCACAAAGGGATGCATTTGAATGCACTTGGCATTTAGGGAGTGTCTATGAAAGAGGGTAGAGCCGTTCTTCTGCTTCTTCTGGCCTCGTTCCTATGGGGTTTTACGTTTGTGTTCCAAAGCCAAGCCTCCGGAGTCGTGGGACCGTTCTTCTTCAACGGAACCAGGATGATAATAGGCTTTGTCGTACTCATTCCTCTGCTCGTTCCAATATTCAAGAAGCACAGGAAAGACAAGGCGTACTGGAAAAGGCTTGCAAAGGGAGGAGTCCTTTGCGGGCTTGCCATAGCGGCGGCATCTGTCGTACAGCAGTACGGAATAGAATACACGACAGCAGGAAAGGCTGGATTCATAACATCGTTGTATACACTCATCGTCCCAGTATTCACGTTGTTCATGGGACGTAGGGTCAGCCCTAGGATATGGGTGTGCATAGGCATCGGTCTAGTGGGGACGTTCCTTCTTTCCGTCAATGGGACGGATGGCGTTGGATACGGCGACCTCCTGGTGTTGGGGTCGGCGTTTCTGTTTGCAGTCCAGATCATGTTGGTGGATGCCTTCGTGAAGGATCTCGAAGGAGTGGACCTTTCTGCGTGCCAGTTCCTGCTTGGAGGTGTGTTCTGTCTTGTGTGCGGTTTCTTCGTGGAGGGCTACACTTTGGATTCGTTCGCTTCTTCGTTCATGGATGCCGCCGTCCCAATCCTGTATGCAGGCATAGGCTCGTGCGGTATTGCGTATACGCTTCAGATAATAGGCCAGAAATGGGTTCAGCCGGCAAAGGCTACGCTTGCACTGTCCTTGGAAAGCGCATGGGCGGCTGTTGGAGGTGTCCTTGTGCTAGGTGAGACTCTGAGTGCCAAGGAGCTTGCAGGATGCATGCTCATGTTCTCCGCAGTCGTGTTCGCCCAGCTTCCTCAGAGAAAGAAAAAGAGATAGCCCGGTAGGAGGATTGTCTTCCAACATTGATTATTGGTTGGGGATTTCGTATTATTATGAAATATCATTACGATTGGTTTCAGCCATGCCTCTTTGTGAGGTCTTAGGAGTCGATATGAAGGTTTTTCTGTATAACACAATGTCTCGTGCAGTTGAGGAGTTCGTGCCAATAAAGCCAGGTTTCGTTGGTATGTACGGCTGCGGACCAACGGTCTACAACTATGCGCACATAGGGAACCTTAGGACATACATTTTCGAGGACACTCTCAAACGAGTGCTTACGCATGCTGGATACAAGGTCAAGCATGTCATGAACATAACGGATGTGGGCCACCTCACGGGCGACGGCGACGACGGAGAGGACAAGCTTGAGAAGTCTGCACGCGAAACGGGAAGAAGCGTGTGGGACATAGCCAAGTTCTATACCGATGCCTTCTTTTGCGACTACGATTCGCTCAACATAATCCGTCCAACCATCGTGTGTCCTGCGACCCAGCACATAAAGCAGATGATAGAGCTCATCCAAAGGCTTGAGGCTGGTGGACATACCTACATAGCAGGTGGAAACGTCTATTTCTCCATAGATACATTCCCTGAGTACGGCAGGCTTGCAAGGCTCAACCTTGACGAGCTCAAAAGCGGTGCAAGGATAGACGTGGACTCCAACAAGCGCAATCCAAAGGATTTTGTGCTTTGGTTCACCAACAGCAAATTTGGCGAACAGGCCATGATGTGGGACTCCCCATGGGGGCGTGGCTATCCGGGTTGGCACATAGAGTGCTCGGCTATGAGCATGTACTACCTAGGAGAGCATTTCGATATCCACTGCGGCGGCATAGACGCAATTCCCGTCCACCATACGAACGAGATAGCTCAAAGCGAGGCCGCAACCGGCAAGAAATGGGTCAACTACTGGATGCATGGTGAATTCCTCCTGAGCGACAAGGGCAAGATGTCAAAGAGCTCCGGTGAGTTCCTTACCCTGTCGGTATTGAAGGACCACGGGTTCGACCCTCTTGACTATAGATACTTCTGTCTGGGCGCAAACTACAGGACCCAGCTCCAGTTCTCGTATCAGGGCATGGAGGGGGCCAGAACCGCAAGGCAGGGCCTCGTGGATAGAATCGCATCGCTTGGAGACGAAGTATCCAAGGCCGATGTCGTAGGCGATGCCGCCAAGGGCTACATGGAGCAGTTCGATTCGTTCGTCTGCAACGACCTTGGCACTCCACGCGCGCTTTCCGTTCTGTGGGGCGTCCTCAAGGACGATTCCGTCTCCAATGCGGACAAGAGATATGTAGTCAACTATATGGACAGCGTTCTTGGTTTGAAGCTCTCTGAAGTCAAGGCAAAGAAGGATGAGCCTTTGGATTGCCCTCCTGAGGTGCTTGAGCTTGTCCAGAAACGTGCACAGGCCAAGAAGGACAAGGACTGGGCCATGGCGGACACCTACAGAAACCAGATAGACGCTCTTGGGTATGTCGTCAAGGATACCCCTGCAGGACCTGTCGTTTCAAAAAAAATGTAACTTTTGCTGAGGATGATTGTTAACGCTTATGGAAATCAAGAGTGGAGATGAGCTGGCTTTCAGACGGGTCTACCAGGAGGTCTTCCCAACCCTCATGAGGGTTGCGTACCATGTGACCTACAACAAGGACGTCGCTGAGGATATCTGCCAGGATGCCTTCATTAGATTCTACGACAAGGACATGGTGTTCCCTTCAATGGAGGATGCCAAGTTCTGGCTGATACGGGTGACGAAGAACCTTGCAATCAACCACGTCAAGAGGAAGATGAGGGAGACTGCGTCGCTTGAGAAGGTGATGAAGAATCCTCAGGTCAATCCGTTCAAGGATGGTCAGACTGAGCTTATCCTTCAGGAGTCGTCGGCGGCTGTCAGAAAGGCCGTTGGTGAGCTTCCTGAGATATACAGGACAGTGATAGTCCTTAGGGAGTATGCTGGACTGAACTATGGAGAGATCGCCAAGGTGCTCAAGATTTCCGAGAGCAATGTTAAGGTCCGTATGCATAGGGCTAGAAAGGAGCTTGGTGCAATGCTGGACAGGGAGGAAGTGAATGTGCCTTGATGATCAGATACTGAACACCTATCTTGATGGTGAGCTTGCCGAGCCATGGAAGAGTCAGGTCGAGGAGCATTTGAGCTATTGTCCCAGCTGCAGGGCTAGGTATCAGAAGCTCGTACAGCTTCGTGACGCTGTGAGAGCGGCAGCCCTTACTGATGAAGAGATTGCACCTAGGCAGGAACGAGTCCTTTCCATGATTGAAAAGAACCATCTTTCCAAAAAATCAAGGCAATCGTTCTGGAAAAGGCATTTCAGAGTTTCCACTCCTCAGGTTGTAGGTGTCGCAGCTGCATTCGTTGTCGTATTCATTGGATCCTGGGCTGTCTTTGGAGGCAACAAGGACAATTCGATACCTCTTCCAGAGCTCAATACGACCATAGACCTCAAGAACATTACCCCTGTAAGGTCTACGGACAACGCTACGACTTCCAAGAGTCTTGAGAGCTACTCTTTGGATGAAATCCTTAAGAATTTGGACGCTCGTGGCTACGATGTCGATATCAGGCTCAAGAGCATACAGCCTCTTGCTTTGGACCGTTTGGACTCGGAGGTCAAGGATGTTGCAAGGATAGAGGAAGAAGGCATTACGGTCTCGTCTGACGGCATGGCAAGGGACTCAAGCGGTGCAATCGTTGCGACCGGTGTTTTCCTGGATGCCTCGAATCAGGTCGTTGCATCCGACGGCACTGTGCTTTTCTCCGCAGATCAGGTTTCGTTGATAGAGTAACGTTATAGTTTTTGGTTTTCATCAGGCTGCCGCGAATGTGCGACAGCCTTTTTTATGTATCCTCGTCGGCTTTAGCCTCTAAATTGAGTGTAGTTTTCTTCATTTTGCCGTATTTTTGGCATTTATGAAGTTTTTATCGTTTACTGAAGAAACTTCTCCTGATGAGCTGCAATTCAATGGGTTTCAAGTACTCCAGTAGTTCAAAGTTCATGATAATCTGATGTTGTAAGTATTGTGTTTTCAAAATAGAATGGAGGAAGCTTTGAGCGGTTTGAAGGAGCTTCTTGTATGGATAGATATGACCTTATCGTTGTTGGTGCTGGTCCTGGTGGATATGTTGCGGCAGAACATGCTGCCGAACTAGGAAAGAAAGTTCTCCTTATAGAGCGGGAAAACCTAGGTGGAGTATGTACGAACAAGGGTTGCATTCCCACAAAGAGCCTCCTGAACGGTGCAAAGCTGTATGCCCATGCCTTGGACTGTGACAAGTTCGGCGTCCATTGCGGCAATGTATCGTTCAGTCTCGAAGAAGCCATGAAATGGAAGGACGAAACGGTAGAGACGTTGAGAGGTGGCATCCAGTTCATGATGAAGACCAAGAAGGTGGATGTCGTTTTTGGCGAGGCTGTTTTCGTTGACAACCACCATGTAGAGGTTGGAGATGCCGTCTATGAAACGCAGTATCTTGTGCTTGCAACTGGGAGCAGTCCATTCATTCCCCCAATCGAAGGGGCTAATCTTCCAAACGTTGTGACAAGCGATGGTGTCCTTTGCCTTGGAAAACTTCCTGAAAGCATTGCGATAATAGGTGGTGGTGTCATTGGCATAGAGTTCGCCTCGTTCTTCTCAATGGTTGGAGTGAAGGTTTCCGTCATTGAAATGATGCCGGAGATCCTTCCAATGATGGATGGAGAGTTTGCAAAGCTCATGAGGCGGGAGATGAAGGCCGTTTCATTCAATTTGGGATGCAGGGTAACTGCAATGAAGGAAAACGGTGTACAGTTCATCAGTGACAAGGGTGAAGAGAAGTTCATAGAGTCTGAAATGGTTCTTATGAGCGTTGGAAGGCGTGCCAACCTTGCTGGTCTTGAGCCTTTGAACCTGAACGTGGAAAAAGGTGCCGTTGTTGTGGACGACCACATGAAGACAAATATAGACAATGTATATGCAGTTGGTGACATAAACGGCAGGAGCCAACTTGCACACAGCGCCTCTCGTATGGCGGAAGTAGCTGTTGACGATATGTTTGGAGACGGAAAAGCCAGGATGAACTACAATGCAATACCTTGGGCTGTCTACGGAAGGCCTGAGGCTTCAGGATGTGGGCTAACGCAAGACAACGCTTTGAAGAACGGCATTGAAGTGAAGTGTGCAACCGTTCAGATGCGTTCCAATGGACGTTTCCTTGCTGAGAATGGAAAGAGGGCTTCTGGTCTTGTGAAGGTTGTCGCGGATGCCAAAGACGGTAGAATACTTGGCTTGCACCTGATTGGCCCTTATTCCAGCGAGATGATTTGGGGTGCTGCAGCCTTGATTGAAGCTGGAATGACGGTCGATGATGTGAAGAATATTGTATTCCCTCACCCCAGCGTATCCGAGCTCATAAAGGATGCATGTTTTGCATTGAAATAATACTGAACAAATAAAGTTTTTATATAACTAATATATAAAAATGGTAGTATGTTTATATATTAGTACTATTAGTTTTGTAAGAAGCAAATGATATCAATAGTGTTTTATATAAAAACAATACAATAATGACATCGGTCTCATATTCGATTTGTTTTGTTTCAATGTGGCCATTTCAATTGCTTTAATTGCTTTTTTGGTATAGGATTCTCTTCAAGCAATATATTGTTCGACTATTCGTTTGGAGGAAATGATGAAAGCTATTGAACTTGAAAAAGCCTATGATCCAAAGGCGTTCGAGGATTCAATCTACAGGCAGTGGGTTGAAGATGGAAACTTTAGGCCTTCTACGGGCACAGGAAAACCTTTCGTCATTGTAATGCCACCACCAAACGTCACAGGAATCCTTCACATGGGACATGCCCTCAACAACTCGTTGCAGGACACTCTCATCAGATACTATAGAATGATCGGCAGGCCTACGCTTTGGGTTCCTGGAACTGACCATGCCGGAATAGCTACGCAGAACGTCATGGAGAGGAGGCTCCAGAAGGAAGGCCTCAGAAGACAGGACCTTGGTAGGGAGAAGTTCCTTGAGCGTACATGGGCCCTCAAAGAGGAGCATCACGACGTGATAGTTGGGCAGCTCAAGAAGATTGGGTGTTCATGCGACTGGGACCATGAAAGGTTCACGATGGACGAAGGGCTTTCCAAGGCCGTAAGGGAGACGTTCGTCACTCTGTACGAGAGGGGGCTTGTCTACAAGGGTCTTTATCTTGTCAATTACTGCCCTCATTGTGGAACGGCTTTGGCCGATGACGAAGTGGAGCACCAGGAGGATGTTGGGCACCTCTATGACATAAACTATCCGTTTGCAGATGGAAGCGGTCACATCACAGTTGCCACGACAAGGCCTGAAACCATGTTTGGAGACGTTGCGGTTGCAGTCAACCCTGACGACGAAAGGTACAAGGATCTTGTAGGCAAAATGCTCAAGCTGCCTTTGACGGATAGGGAGATTCCAATCATTGCAGACAGCTTCGTTGGGATTGAGTTTGGAACAGGTATGGTGAAGATTACTCCTGCCCACGATCCAAACGACTGGGAGTGTGGCAAGAGGCACAACCTTGAAGCCATAAACATCCTCAATCCTGATGGGACGCTCAACGATGTCTGTCCTGAAGAGTTCCGCGGTCTTCCAGCTGAAGTAGCCCGCGACAAGGTTGCACAAAAGCTCGATGAACTTGGATATCTTGTTAGAGTGCAGGAACATAAGCATGAAGTTGGACATTGCTACCGCTGCAACACCACCGTTGAACCATATCTTAGCCAGCAGTGGTTCGTAAGGATGCGTTCGCTTGCAGACAAAGCACTTGATGCCTGGAAGAGGGGTGAAATCCATTTCTATCCAAGGAGATGGGAGAACACCTATTCAAGTTGGCTTGAGAACATCCGCGACTGGTGCATAAGCCGTCAGCTTTGGTGGGGGCATAGAATCCCTGTATGGTACTGCGATGACTGCGGACACATGATGGTGGAACGTGAAGACCCAACCTGTTGTTCCAAATGCGGAAGTAAACACATTCATCAGGATACCGATGTCCTTGACACCTGGTTCTCCTCGTGGCTTTGGCCTTTCAGCACGCTTGGATGGCCTGAAGAAACCCCTGACTTCAAACGGTTCTTCCCTACAAGCACTCTTGTGACTGCCTATGACATAATATTCTTCTGGGTTTCCAGAATGATCATGGCATCCCTTGAGTTCACTGGAAAGGTCCCTTTCAATGATATATACATAACAGGACTTGTAAGGGACAAGAAGGGACGAAAGATGTCCAAGAGCCTTGGAAACGGAATAGATCCACTTGATGTCATAGACCTCTATGGTGCAGATGCAATGAAGTTCACCATCTGCTATCTTGCAGCCCAAGGTCAGGATGTTCTTGTGGATATGGATTCCTTCAAGCTTGGTTCAAGATTCGCCAACAAGATATGGAATGCTACAAGATATCTTCTTATGAACCTTGAGGGTAGGAACCTCGTTGCAATAGACCCGTCAAAGTTCACTGAGGTTGACAAATGGATCTACCACAGCTTGAATGAGAACGTCAGGAAGGTCAGAAATGCAATCGAAGGCTATAAGTTCAACGATGCAGCGCAGGCCATATATGATTTCTTCTGGAACGATTTCTGCGATTGGTACGTAGAGGCTTCAAAGCTTTCTCTCTACTGCGGTGACGATGCTGAGAAGGATCGTATTGTCTCAATTCTCATGGATATCCTTGCGGAGTCTATGAGGCTCATGCATCCTATGCTTTCGTTCATAACAGAGGAGATCTATTCAAAACTTCCTAACACGGAAGGCAAAGTGATAACAGCATCGTTCCCTGAGTATAGAAACGATAGGATCCATGCAGACGAGGCTCATTTGATGCAATGTATGCAGGATGTCGTGAGGGGGATAAGGAATGCCCGTGCAGAGTTGGGGATTCCTGCCGACAAGAAACTCAGAATAGTCATAAGACCTGATGAGAGCGGTAGGCTTTCTTCGTTCATGGCTGGACATGTGGACCTTCTCAAGAACTTCACGAATGCAGAGAGCATTGAAATAGATGCGGACAGGGCAATATCCGTTGAGGGAGCCTTTCCTGTCGCTGGGCAGGGTTTTGAGACCTATGTCTTTGTGAGGGATGCAATTGACGTTGATAAGGAGATTTCAAAGCTTGAAGACGATATCGCCAAGGCAAAGGCCCTTCTTGAAGGCTCTGAGAAAAAGCTATCCAACGAGAAGTTCGTTTCATATGCAAAGCCTGAGGCCATAGAGAAGGAGAGAGCGAAAAAGCGTGAATTCGAAGAAAAAATCGAAAAAATGCAAAAACATATAGAGGTTCTGCGGTCTTTTTGATTGTCTTGCAGGCTTTTTGCTCTTATAATTAAGTTGGAGGGGGATGTAACGGAAGGTTTTTTGGTCTTTTTGTTACATCCCTTTTTGTTTTGAATGAGGAGATGCTCTTGTGAAGAAAGTTTTTTTTCTTTTGTTTGCGGTTCTATGTCTTGTTTCCTGTCGCACTGCTGTGGTGGAGGAATCGCCTGAACTTGAAACCCTTGTTCCTGTAGTCGAAGGGCCTTCTAGTTCAAATTCCCCTCTCGATGCGGCGTCTGATGTGGCAGCTGATGTGGTATCTGATGTGTTGCCTGTTGAACCAGATGAAACTTCACAGATTCCAGTTCTTGAACCACAACTTGATGTAGAGAATGAAATTACGGACAATTTGGAGGCTTCGTCTGAGAATCCTTCCTTGCAAGATAACCTTGAGGTTTCCACCACTGAAGAACCTTCAGACGAATTGGATACAATTCCTGTAGAACAGCACGATTCGGCTTCTTCTGGTGGCATGGTTTCTCCTATGGACAATGTTGGTTCCATAGAGGAGCCTTCCCTTGGAACCTCTTTGGACTTTGTTGAGGGAACCTCTCCTTCTGAAGAATCCTTGACAGCTGGAGAGAACCCAATCGACGAAGTGTCTGAACAATCTGCGATTGAAGAGACAAAGGGCTCTGAGGCTTCTGTATCCGTTCCTCAGAACATTCAGCCCAACAACCAGGTGCCACCTGCAGTCCAACCAAAGGCAAGCGTAGAGCCTAAGGTTGAAGACGGCTCATTCATGGACCGCTTGACCGCTTTCGTCCTGAGGGAGAAGCTGTTCTGCTTTGGAGTGCTTACCGTATTCATTGGCATAGTAATGCTTATTGTGGTGATGATAAGGGATTTGGTAAGAGCTGGAAGGAGGAATTCCAAGAACTACAAGCCAGTTCAGGATGCTGACGGTATTGAAGATGAGCCAAATCCTTCTGTTTCATCCGTAGCGACCAACGGTCATGATAGCCATGAAGAGAAGCGTGAGAACTCAGCAATTGATGACGATGATGAATTTCTGAGGAGTCTTTTGAATTCCTAATTACTTGATCGAAGAGGAACTTTCAAAACTCCTTCATGCGTCCTGGCCATGCCCTGCACGGCTGGAACCACGGCTTCAGTGACTTCATAATACACAAAGTATTATCTCAGTCGCTTCAGAGGGCTTCCCCCTCGGCAATCCATGTCCAATCCACACAAAGCATAGTTTTGAAAGTTGCTCTGAAATCAATAATAAGCCATGCATTTCTTATATAAGAATTGTATGGCTTTTATTTTATATACAAACAAAAGGAATATTGTTTATAAGGTAAAATACAAAAGACTTGTATAGCAATTGTGTATGGTATATACTGTTTCACAGGTGTTTTATGGCTAAAACTATTGCATTTCACCTCCAAAAAGGTGGTGTTGGTAAGACAACTATATCTGGAACTCTGGCTTGTCAGTCGGCCATGGATGGCTTCAGGACCCTTCTCATCGACGTGGACCCTCAGGGCAATGCGTCTTCGTGGTTCTTGAAGAAGACTCCAAAGTACGAACTTGCAGATGTGGTCCAGGGAAAGTGCTACATCAACGATGCAGTGGTTCCTGTCGAGCAGGTTCCAAACCTCTACATTCTCCCGACCTTTGGCATTGGTGGAGTTCTCAAGAACTACAGTGAGACCAAGCTTGCAGAAGAGCCATATGTGCTTCAGGACCTTGTATCGGAATTGTCCAAGGACTTCGACCACATAATACTTGATCTGTCACCGGGGCTTGGACGTTTGGAGAGGGCTGCAATAATAGCAAGCGATGAGGTCATAACACCAATGACTCCTGAAGTATTCAGCTTGGATGGTCTTGAAATCTTCATAGACGAGCTCAAAAGGCTTAGGAAGAACCTTAGAAGCCAGGTCAAGCATTCAAGGGTCATAATCAACTCCTACGACGAAAGAATCAAACAACATAGAGATATCTACAAGGCGGCTCAGGAAGGGTCGTTTGAAGTTTACAGAATACCAGTTGATCCTGTTTTCAGAAAGGCTCAGGAGGCTTCGATCGCCCCACAGCAGTTCAAGGAAAGGGGAAGGGGACTCAAAGACAAGACCGTTGAGGCTATCGAGAGTCTCGAGAAGGTCATTTGGAACTGATTTTTGGCGGTAGGGAAAAAGATTATGGCACTTAAGAGAAATCCTGATGAGTCGATGAAGTATGAAGAGACTGTAAGCACGAAGGCCAAGCAGCTGTTCAACAGCGACAGCGTTCATAAGAAAGAGAACAAGATCCTTACGACGTTCTCCATTGAACCTTCGTTTAAGAAGGAATTGGAGGAGCTTTTCTCTGAGCTTGGTCTTGGTTGGGCTGCAGGCATCAGGTTTGCGCTCAAAGAGTTTTCAAAGAAATATAAGAATTAAAGAGGAACTTTCAAAACTCCTTCATGCGTTCTGGCCATGCCCTGCACGGCTGGAAATCCGCCTTCAGAAACTTCATAATACACAAAGTATTGCCTCAGTCGCTTCAGACGGCTTACATCTTGGCAATCCATGTTCAATCCACACAAAGCATAGTTTTGAAAGTTCCTCTAAACGCTTGTAATAGTGAAAGAATATATAACTTATATAAATTTTATATTTAAATACGTTGGCAAGTAGCATTGCAATACAAAACCAAACAAAAACCGTATGAAAATTATATAAATTTCATACGGTTCAACATTAACACTTATATAAGTATCATCTAATTTATATATTGATTTGCTTCGTAAACAGTTTTCCTATCCCAGCACCTGTGTATACTACAGCCGTGACAATGACACCAGCGATCAGAACGCCGCATGCTATGGATAGTATGCTCTTCTTCCTATCTAGGCCAAGGACCCATGCGCCAAGTGTTCCAGTCCAGGCTCCAGTTACAGGTAAAGGTATCGCTACAAAGAACATAAGTCCTAGTAAGCCATACTTATTAATCTTCTCCTCCACTTTTGCGCGGGCTCGGGCCACCGTCTTTTCGAAAAGCCTGTGATAGAAATCCCATTTATCCAAAAGCCTATGCAATGTGTTGAGGAAGAAGAATCCTATTGGAGCAACAAGGGCGTTCGCCAGCACGCTTATGATGAAGCATTGGTACAAAGGTACGTCGTTGAAGTATCCGTATGGTATTGCTCCTCTCAATTCAGATATTGGCAGAATGCTCAGCAATGCCATAAGTAGATATGTCTTAGTCATGTTTGTTTTCTTCCTTTCCCTCTATTGTAATTGCGTTTACAGGACAGACTTCATGGCAGCAGTAGCAACGTATGCATTTGCTGTAGTCTGCACAAATGAGTCTTTCTCCTCTTTCCATCGAATCATCGCCTGAAAGCGTCAAAGCCTTTGCGGGGCATATGTTTACACATCTAAGGCATCGTATGCATCTTGAATGGTTGAACAGTGGTCTCGGCTCCCTTCTTTGCAGCTTCTTCTGCACTCCTCTTGTGAAGAACGGCAGGATGAGCGTTCTTATGAACTGCGTCTTCTCTCTTATTGGAATGCGCTGGAAATCCGGGACCACAACGGCATCGGCCTTGAGAAGAGGGTAGTCGATTCCGGTTGGGAGTATGTGCCTGCGTGCGGCTTCCTTGATGATTGGGATTTGTTTTGGGTCGTAGCCCATTATGACGGCTTGGGCCCAATCCATTGCGATTCCGTTTGTGGAACCCATCACGAGGTTTATGCTGCGAGGAGTGCCGTTTGCCGGGCCCGAGCCTTCCATCCCAATGACGGCATCCATGAGGCAGAACGCAGGTTTGACCGTTTCATAAATGCCTACGATGAGCTTTGCAAAGCTTTCGCGGTTTGGACATTTGACGTGGCAGGCGCTTTTGTGCAGCCCTGGTATTGTGCCAAAGAGGTTCTTCACTGCCCCCGTCGTGTACATGAGTTGGTGCGTCTTGAACTTGCATAGGGAGAACACCATGTCCACTTTGTCGATCACCGCCGCCATTGGCAGGACCTTTCCCGTTCCCTTTATGGCCTTTTCGACCGGATTCTTCGTGAAATCCTCCCAGATCGCCCCTTCTTCGTCGCAGACATCCTTGATTCCGCATCTTTTGCCCTCGAACGTAGGGGAGTGGAGTCCTGGTGAATCTTCTACATGTATCTCCTTTGCTCCACAGTCTTTAAGGAATTTGATAGTAGCCCTTACAAACTCAGGGTTCGTCGTTATGCAGTCCTCTGGACTTGAATCGGACAATATGTTTGGCTTGAGCAGTATTGTCTTTCCTGAAACATTAGGCATATCCCCCTCATTGGCTACCTTGGCCACGGCCTCATAGAGCTTGGTCGCTTCGTAGCTTTCGCATCGCACTATAGAGACCGATGCTCTTGTATCTGCGTTCATATATCATTCTCCTCATGTTTTGGGGCGTTTTTGTCGCTTTCATTGCTTGGCCCTTCATTTGGATCCGTTTGTAAGCTTTGCTTCCTTAGCAGGCAGAAATACAACGGACCGCATAGATTGGATTTGTCGGGAAGGACAATGCAACCATGTCCCAACTCCTCTACCTGCAATGACTTGAATGTGTTTGTAAGTACTCCTGCCTTTGTTTGTTCAACCATTTTCGACAGTGGCATCTCTTCGAAACGACCCGCCCTTTTGCGCTTTAGCTTCTCAATGACCTTCTCGTTCTCAATTGGGTTTATGGAGCAGGTGCTGTAGAGGATGTATCCCCCATCAACGGCGGCGTCCAAGGCCGCGGCAAGCATTGCAAACTGCTGGATCGCAAGCCTCTTTGGGCGTGTAGGACTCCACATCGAAAGCTCTGAGGCATCGTTGAGCACATGCCTTTCAGAAGAGCACGGCGCATCAAGAAGCACGCAGTCGTATACATCCTTTTCATACAGCGACCAAGTGGAGCTGTCGTGTCCAGTCACTCGTATTATATCCTTGGTCTGTTGTTCTAGACATCCATCCACGACCTTTGCAAGGCGACTTCTCCTTGAGGCGGATCGATCGTTCGAAACCAAGACTCCGGAGCCATTGAGCCTTGAAGCAAGTACAAGGGTCTTCCCACCTGGAGCTGCGCACATATCAAGGACCTTGTCTCCTTCCTTTACAGGAAGCATACATGCAGCAAGTATGGATGCCATATCCATGTAATACGGCTCTTCAAAGCATTCTTTCTGCTCTTTATCTCCAAATGCACTTGAAAGCATGATTGGATTCGAATCCTTGAGCATGGCCTCTTTCAGCCCCGTCCACCTGTCCTGATAGATTTCCCTGTAGTACCTGTCGAATCTTTCCGCTCCGCTCTCATAGTTCTTTCGTGGCATTAGAACTCGTCTCCAACGACCTTTACAAGCGCTTGGGTGCCGGCCTTTCCGTAGCCTTTGCCCCTAAGCTCCTCGTACATGGACTCCACAAGTTCAAGACCTTTGAGCTCAAGGCCCATTCGCCTGCTTTCCTCCAGGGCTATTTTCATGTCCTTGATGAAATGCTCCACAATGAAACCCGGCTCATAGTCGCCACGAATGACACGAGGGGCCAGGTTGTCCAACGAATGGCATCCCGCTGCACCCTTGGAAATGGTCGCAACCATTTTCTCCAAGTCAAGGCCAGCCTTTTGGGAATAGGTGAGGGCTTCACACATTCCAACCATCGTGCCCGCGATCTGTATCTGGTTCGCCATTTTTGTATGCTGTCCCGCACCAGCTGGGCCTTCCAGCAAGACCGATTTTCCCATGACCTCGAAAAGAGGCTTCACCTTCTCCAATGTGGAGGAATCTCCTCCAACCATTATGGAGAGCGTTGCGTTCCTTGCCCCTGAGTCTCCGCCCGATACCGGTGCATCTAGGCTCTCGCATCCAATCTCCTTGGACTTTTCGTATATCCTGACGGCAAGCGAAGGCTTCGTCGTCGTCATATCGACCAGTATTTTGGCTGCTTGTGCATCTTCGCCCTTCTTTTTGGCTTCTTCCAGCCCCTTGAATATCCCTTCTTCACCAAAGTAGACCTGCTGTACATCGCTTGGGTATCCAACCATGGTGAACAGCACATCGCAGTCCTTGGCCACTTCCGCCGGTGTCTTTGCAAGCTTTGCACCAAGTTCTACAAGTCCTTGTGCCTTGGATGGCGTTCTGTTGAATACTATGGCTTCGTTTCCTGCATCCAGCAGGTGCTTGCACATGCTAAAGCCCATTATTCCAGTTCCTATCCAACCTATCTTCATAGCAAACCTCCAAAGCTGTTCAGACAATCCTTTTTCGAGTATACTATTATATTGTGAACGAAAACAACCAGAATACATTTTCCATGCTCCCTGACGAGGAGATTGTGGACATAGCGGACTTCTTCAAGGTCTTTGGAGATACGACTCGTCTTAAAATCCTCTATATGCTTGAAACGGGCGAAGCCAGCGTGAACAACATATCCGTTTCACTGGGGATATCGCAATCTGTGACAAGCCAGCATCTCAAGCTGCTTCGTGTGGCGCGTCTTGTGCGTTGGAGAAAGGATGGAAAGAACGTCATATACAGTCTGAATGACGACCATATAGCAAGGATTCTTTCACTTGGAACCGAGCACTATGAGGAGACCATGTCGCCGGATGCATAGAAAGAACCACTGTCTGTTGCTTCTGATTGCGTGTCTGCTCGCTGTTCTGTTGGGGGCGTGCGCCGTTTCAAGGACGGCTTCCAGGTTCAGTCTGGATTCCTCCTCCCAAAGTTCTCATTCAAGCATGATCCTTACTGGAAGCATTGGCTATGGAGCGGGCATCTATTTCCCTTCATCCTCCGACATATTGGACGTATCGCTTCTCAAGACCAATTCCACTACGGGTACGGTTTCCGAGATATCGCATCAAAGGATAAGGAACATCCAAAGGTTTCCTGTTCAGTTCGCTGTAAGATACGACGGAGATGATGTCCTGGAGGGTGATTCGTGCATGGTCTTCGTTACGCTTTCTACAAGCGGTGAGGTCTCGGCTCAGGGATTTGGGCAGCTTTCCTCCAATCCAAACGGCTTCAATGATGTTTCAGTCGTTTTGACAGGTACCGGAGAGTAGTGGTTGCGGTATGGTTTTTGCTGTTGGTTTGGTTTTGATGGTATATATGCATAGCATTTATTTCCTTAGTAGGAATGTTGCAATGATAAATAGTCCAAATAAAAGGTCGAAGCGTTGACCCCTTGAGGCAACAGGTTTATAATGCGAAAGGGTGGTTCCTTCTTATTAAACGATAAAGTGGGGAGTTCTTGATGAAAAAGAAAAACGTAACCATTTCTGACATTGCAGAGCGGCTTTGCATCTCAAAGACGACCGTCTCCTTTGCATTCAACTGTCCAAACAGGATATCAAAGGAAACGGCTGACAGGGTATATGCCGCCGCCAAGGAGATGGGATACATACCAACGACGCCGTCAAGGACCGTTTCGATTGGTTATTACAAGACCTTGGGATTCCTCCTTCCACAGTCGGTGGACGAGTGTCTGTCCAACCCATATATGCTTGACGTCATAAGAGGCGCTACATGCGTATGCGAGGAATATGGATTCACATTGAACCTCATTCCTCCTTTCCTCTCATCTGTGACTACAGCCGTCAGAAATGCATCGGTGGATGGACTCATAACATTGGGACTTGCCATGACGTCCCAGGCCGTGGATCTGTTTGGAAAGAAGGATATCCCCGTCGTTGCAGTGGACGGCCTTGGGGATGGAGATGTCGTGTCCGTTGGCATAGACGAGGAGGATGCTTCATACGTCCAAATGTCACAGGTCCTTGCAAACGGGCACAGGAATATCTCCATCTTGACGCTTCCTGACACCATGTGCCCTTCGTTGGACTGCTATGGCTCGTCCGCTTTGACTGAGCGCAGGCTCAAGGGTTATTCGAAGGCTTTGCGTGAATATGGCATGGATCTTGCCGATACCAACGTCATATCCGTCCCTGTGGCATACGATGCCAACTACAGGTATGCCTCAAGGGTCCTTTCCAGCGCAGGTCAGATACCATCCTGTTTCGTGTGCATGTCAGACATAGCAGCAATTGGTGCCTTCCGTGCCTGCATTGACATGAAGTACAGGGTTCCAAAGGACATCTCGATCATTGGATTCGACGGCCTTGAAATGGGCAGTCAGTTGAAGAACGGCCTTACGACGATATCCCAGAGAGGTGACGACAAGGGCCGCATAGCCGCAAGGCTCATATTCAAGATGCTCAAAGGCGATTCGATCGTCGATAGGACCAACAACATCCCTTTCAGTTTCGTCAAAGGCGGAACGCTTGCGCCCGTGGGGGGGGGAGCTGAGCGCAGGAGAGATGGTCTGAAAAGGCCTGCAAAACCAAATTAGTCCTCCATGAAAGTTGACCTCATCCTGTCTAGGTTGTAGATTGAAGGGGAAAGGGACTTGTTAGGTTCCCTTTCCATTGTGGGAGGGTCTATGGCTTTTGATTTTTATCAGAACAACCAGCAGCCGCAGGAAAACCACCAAGGAGGAAGAAAGTTTGGGTTCACCCCAAAGCTTCTCATCATCCTGGTTCTTGTGATTGCCATTGCAGTGGTTCTGTCCACCAGCTTCTTCGTCGTCGATCAGACGGAGCAGGCTGTCATCCTTAGATTTGGCAAGTACAACCGTACCGTGGGACCGGGGCTCCAGACCAAACTGCCACTTGGCATAGACCAAAGCTTCAACGTGGAGACCCAAGTGGTGCAGACCATGTCGTTTGGGTTCCGCTCCACTACAGCCGGCAGCACGACGGGCAGGTCTACATCATACAACTACAGTGGCTATGCTTCTGAATCCACCATGCTCACGGGGGACCTCAATATTGTTGACATCCAGTGGATAGTCCAGTACAAGATCGAGGATCCCCAGAAGTGGTTGTTCTGCGTCAACAACCCAAAGCAGACGATAAGCGATGTCTCAAGGTCTGTGATAAACCAGCTCGTTGGAGACCTTCCAATACTAAGCGTCATGACAAACGAAAGGACCACCATAGAGGTCGAGGCGGAGAAGATGATGCAGGACATCCTCAATTCATATGAAATGGGAGTCAAGATAGTGACCGTAAAGCTTCAGGACATAGTCCCTCCTGCAGGAGATGTCCAGGATGCATTCGAGGATGTAAACAAGGCCATACAGGACATGAACAAGTACATAAACCAGGGCAAGGAGAACTACAACAGCATAATCCCTTCAGCTCAAGGTGAGGCCAACAAGCTCATACAGGAGGCCCAAGGCTATGCATCTGAGAGGATAAACACCGCAAAGGGTGATGTGGCAAGGTTCGAAAGCGTCAAGGACGAGTACGAAAAGAGCAAGGAAGTGACTGCAAAACGCCTATACATAGAGACCATGGAGGAGGTGTTCGAGAACGGAACAGGAAACCTCACCCTCGTGGATTCCAACCTTGAGAACTTCCTGCCGGTTGCAAATGTGACTGGCGGCGTATCGTCCGGTGTCGCAGGAGGTGCAAGATGAAGAAGACTTTGATTGTTCTTGGAATCGTACTTGTATTGCTTATCGTTTTCCTCATGCTTGGCCCTTTCTACATCCTGGGAGAAGGCGAGCAGTCCGTTGTGACGAGATTTGGAAAGATAGTGAAGGTGGAGACTCAGCCTGGCCTCAAGTACAAGATGCCTGTGGTCGATACCGTCAACAAATACTCCTCCAAGATCCTCTCTTGGGATGGAGACGCCCAAAGGATCCCTACCAAGGAGAATCAGTTCATATATGTAGACCCAACAAGCCGCTGGGTCATATCAAATCCTGCAAAGTTCTATGAGACTGTCAAGACCGTGGACGTGGCGGAGCTTAGGCTGGATGACATCCTTGACTCCACAATAAGGACCGTCATATCAGAGAACTATCTCAACGAAGCTGTCCGCAACTCCAATCGTATAAACGAAATGAACGTTGTGGAGGAGGTTTCAAACATAGAGGACCTTGAGGCTGCCGAAAAGCTTAGGAACCTTACGGTGTCTGATGTCCAACAGGAATCAATCAAGGTTGGAAGACAGGGCCTATCCGACAGAATGCTCCAGCTTGCTAGCTCTTACACCGCAGAGTACGGAATAACGCTCATTGACGTGATAATCCGGCAGATCCGCTATTCAGACGACCTCACTGAAAGCGTCTACCAGCGCATGATAAAGGAACGCAACCAAATAGCCGAGGCCTATCGTTCATACGGACGCGGTCAGCTGGCCCAATGGGAAGGAAAGACCTCCAGCGAACAGAAATCCATCCTATCCGAAGCCTACGCACAAGCCGAGCAGATAAAGGGCGTGGCGGACGCAGAGGCCACAAGGATATATGCCGATGCCTACGAGTCCGACCCTGATTTCTTCGAACTGTGGAGGACTTTGGAATCCTACAGGACTACGCTTTCTTCCATGGACAAGATCCTTTCCACAAACATACCGTACTTTGACGTGATGGTTGGAAACTGAGGATTTCAATCGAAGAGCCAAACGAAGTATTTGAATGGGTTTGTTCGTCCGTGTTTGCGATTGAACAAACCCTTTTATAACTATATCATGACATCATTATGACAAAGAAGAAAAGACTCGTAACAAGCGCATTGCCGTATGTGAACAACATTCCTCATCTTGGAAACCTCACGCAGGTGCTCTCTGCGGATGTATTCGCACGTTTCTGCAGACTTCGTGGTTATGATACTCTGTATGTGTGCGGTACTGACGAATACGGTACGGCGACCGAGACCAGGGCCGCCAAGGAAGGTGTGTCTCCAAGGGAGCTTTGCGACCACTACCACGCGATCCATGAAGAGATATACAAATGGTTCAATATAGCGTTCGACTATTTTGGAAGGACTTCCACCCCAAAGCAGACCCAGATCGTCCAGGACATATTCAAAGCTGTGGACGAAGCCGGCTATATAACGGAGAAGGAGACCGAGCAGCTCTACTGCCCTCACTGCGAGCGCTTCCTTGCAGATAGGTTCGTAGAGGGGACATGTCCCCACTGCGGTTCAACGGACGCCCGTGGCGACCAATGCGATGCCTGTCAGACCCTTCTTGAGCCTACGGAGCTTATCAATCCAAGATGCGGTGTCTGTGGAACGACTCCAGTCGTGAAGAAGACCAAGCATCTCTACCTTGACCTTCCAAAGGTTCTTCCGCTTCTTGAAGATTGGCTCAAGGTTGCATCAGTGGATGGCTTTTGGGCAAAGAACGCCGTTCAGGTCACAAAGAGCTGGATCCGCGACGGTCTCAAGGAACGCTGCATAACAAGGGACCTCAAATGGGGCATTCCTGTTCCGAAGGATGGCTATGAGGACAAGGTCTTCTATGTATGGTTCGATGCCCCAATAGGCTATATTTCCATCTCCGCCAATTACACTGACGGCTGGAGAGACTGGTGGCAGAAGCCAGAGGACGTTGACCTTTTCCAGTTCATTGGAAAGGACAACATTCCATTCCATACGGTCATATTCCCGTCCACCCTGCTTGCTTCAGGCAGGAAGTGGACGATGCTCCATCACATGAGTTCTACGGAATACCTCAACTATGAAGGTGGCAAGTTCTCCAAGAGCAAAGGGATAGGCATATTTGGAAACGATGTTCAGGAGACTGGAATCCCTGCAGATGTCTGGCGTTTCTACATGTTCTACAACAGGCCTGAGAACTCGGATTTCACGTTTACATGGAAGGACTTCCAGGAAAAGGTCAACGGAGAGCTCATTGGAAACCTCTCCAATCTGGTAAACAGAACCCTTACCTTCGTGAAGCGCTTCTTCGATGGCAACCTTGGAACCGGAGCTTTGGACGAAGAGCTCCTTTCTCTGATAAAGGAGCGTGAAGCTGAAATCACTGACCTTCTTGAACATGCAGAGGAACGTGATGCCTTCAGAGCTGTGTTCGCCCTTTCCAGCATTGGCAACAAGGCGTTTCAGGATTCCGAGCCATGGAAACTCAGGAACTCCGACCCGGAGAAGGCCAAGGCAATTCTTAGGACCCTTGTTGGTCTCATCAGAGACCTTGGCGTCATGATACAGCCATATATGCCAACTGCAAGCAAGACTCTTCTTGGCTTCCTTGGCTGCGAGGATGCGGATTGGTCATGTCTTGGTGACTATTCAAAGGACATCGCCGTTGGTGACATTGGTCTTCTTTTCACCAAGTTGGAGGATTCGAAGATTGAAGAGCTCAGGCTCCGCTACAGCGGCAGCCAGCAGGAAAGAGAGGATAGAAAGATGGAAGAAGAAAAGAAAGGCTGCCCATGCTGCAACTGCGAAAACGACAAAGCCGCCGCTGACAAGTCAGCCGATAAGTCCGCTGCAAAGAAGGAAGCTGCAAAGCTTGCCGCCCAGGCTGCAAGAGAGGCTGAAGAGAACAAGTCCATTGCTCAGAAGTTTGCAGACAAGGTCAAGCTTACAGTAAGCAAGATAACAAAGATAGAGCGTCATCCAAACGGTGACATCCTCTATATTCTTGGTCTTGACACTGGAGAAGGTGAGGAACGCACGATAGTTTCCTCAATCGTTCCATACTACACGGAAGAGGAGCTTCTTGGCCATAACATCGTTCTTGTGAACAACCTCAAGCCTGCCAATTTCAGAGGTGTCAAGAGCCGTGGTATGCTCCTTGCCGCCCAGGATCCAAACGCTCCTGAGCATTCCACCTGCGAAGTCCTCTTTGCAGACGACATTCCATTTGGAACAAACCTCGTCCCAGAGGGTCTCTCCAATCCTGAAGAGATGTGCTACGTCAAGCCGGACCACTTCTTCGACATGCCGCTCTACACCCAGGACGGCGTCCTAAAGGTCGATGGACACGCGCTTGTCTCTCCAGAAGGCAAGACCGTTTCTGCAAAGAAGTATCTCAACGGCCAGGTCGGCTAACCTTCCCTCTTGGCCTTTTGGTGTCAGTCGTTGTCGATGCGCTCAAGCCGTGCAGACAGCACTGTCTTTCGCTGTTTTCTAGGCTAATCTCCGCTGCTATGGTTCAAACCGCAGTGATGTAGACACTTTGAAAAGGCAAAGTAAACCAAATCTTCGTTTTTTTTGAAGTCTGGATTAGATTTTAATCTAAAAAATCTTTTGGTTCTTCACGGAAAGTTGTGGGATTGAAGGATTGGGGTGATTGAAAAGGAGAGCATGTAGGTCCTAAAGTTGGATTGACAAAAAACACAGAAGGACCGATACATGCTCATAGACAAGGATATCTCAATCCACCTTTCATGCCAACAGTTCGAATGCAACCAGTTCGACATAAACAAATCCAAGTCGGTGCTGCTTTTCAGTAGCAATCAGAGAATCGATGAAGTGGCCTGCCCTTTCTGCGGAGGCAGGGTGCATGTCCATGGCAGGGCCTGCACCACACTGAAGGACATGCCCCTGTGGTTCGGCATCCCCTTGGAGCTTGAAGTGGAGCACCACAGATACAGATGCACATGCTGCGGCGGGAGCTTCGGCGAAGACGTCTGCATGAGATACCCCGGAACAAGGATCACGTACCGTGCGGCCAGGTGGGTGCAGGAGCTGCTTCGCTGGAGGCTGCCGATATCGGCCGTGCATGAGATCACGGGCTTCCACTGGGACACCATCAGGAGGATTCACGAATCGGCGATGCAGGAGGCCCTTGACTGGAGACGCAGGGAGCTTCGCGACAAGGACTACAGGCCCAGATACCTTGCGGTGGACGAGTTCGCGATCCACAAAGGGCACAGGTACGCCACATGCGTCATGGACCTTGTGGAAGGCGATGTGCTGTGGGTCGGCGAAGGCAGGAGCATGGAGTGCTTCCAGAGGTTCTTCGACTGCGTCGACATGGAGTATCTCTCGGATGTGGAGGCGGTTGCGATGGACATGAACGCCTCCTACAACGTCCTTGTTAGGAAGTATCTGCCCAACGCCGAGATAGTCTACGACCGCTACCACATGCAGGCGCAGTTCGGCAGGGATGTGCTCGGTGCGGTGAGGCTGGACGAGGCCAGAGCCCACAGGCAGAGGTCGAAGGAGCTTCTCGAAGTCTCAAAGATGGAAGACGACGCCGTGGAACGCAGACGCCTCAAGCTCGAAGCAAAGGAGGAAAGCCGCCTGTACTCAACGCTCAAGGGCGCCAGATGGACGCTGCTTGCAAATGGAGACGGCCTCCCTCCTGGAAAGGTCGAAGGTCTGAATGCGATTCTGGACAGCCACAGCGGCCTTGCGCTCTGCTATGCGATGAAGGAGGAGATGTCGAGGCTCTTCGAACTCAGGGACCCGGACGAAGCCCGCATGGGGTGGACGCAGTGGTTCGAGGGCGCCAAGGCGAGCGGGATCCCCGCCCTTGAGAGGTTCGCCCGTCTCAAGGAGAAGCGCCTGGACGGCCTTGTGGCGCATGCAAGGCACTGCATCTCCACAGGTAGGCTCGAGGGGTTCAACAACAAGATCAAGGTGGCCAAGAGGGTCGGCTACGGCTACCGCAACGAAGAGTACTTCTTCACCCTCATAAGGTACCTTTCGATCCCCTCCGTCAGAGCCTCATCCCACAGAAAAACGTGAAGAACCAATCTTTTTTGGGTAAATCTGGATTAAATTGTCTTGCACGGGTTGCGAAAGCGACCCGTGTTTTTATATCTGTGCGATGAGGCTCTTGAGAACAGTTGAATTGTGAATGACGTAGAGCGTTCTAGGGCGCACCTGAGTGTTGATGCTATTTGTTGATTTCCTCGACGGCTTTGCGGAAGGCATCTCCGCGGAAGAATTCGTTTCTGTATCGATATTGGGCAGGAACTCCAGGGGAGAGAAGGACGACCTGCATGAGTTTTTGGGACTTCTTGGCACACTCGCATGCTGAATGCACTGCTTCGTCCATGGTTGGAAAAGGTCCGTTGTAGGTTATGCCGCAGCTTTCAAGAAACGGTATGAGCTTTTGGTCCGTGAATGTCCCTGACAATAGGTGTATGGATGACACTTCCCTCAGTGCCTTCTCCATGCCTTTTGCATCAAGGTCTTTCCCATAGCCTCCGCATATCAGGTGCACCGGCATATTGGAAAGGTTGTCCACGGTGAAGCCAACCGCCTCGGGAATGGAAGATGAGCTGTCGTTTATGAACATAATCGAGTCGGTCCTTGCAACAAGTTCACCTCTGTTGGGGATTCCCTTGAATGCCTTTAGGGCTTTGTTCGATTGCGGGGCTGTGAAGCCAAGCTTCCTAAGCGTTGCGAACGCCCATTCCATGTACTTTGGAAGAGCCTTTGACATTTGCCTGCACAGGCTTTCGACTGCGAAGATGTCCTTTGACCGTCTGCTGAGGCTTTCAAGGAGTTCCTTGCGGCATTCGTCCGGGCATATCACGAGCCGGGAGTCCGATGTCAAGGTGGGGGCAAGGGACTCAAGGGAATCGGTCTTGGAGCCTAGCCCTGTGAATACGGATACGTCTACAAATGGGAGGTCCCAGTCCATTATGTCTATCGTGTCTCGGATTTGCCCGTATGAGAGTTCGCATATCAGGTATTGGGGGATGTCTCCGCTTTCAAACCGTTCAATTTCGCAGAAGCCGCTTATTCCCATATTACCGCACATATGGGCGCTGATTCCCATGTAGTTCAGTGCGTGGCATAGTGCACTGGCTGTGGTGGTCTTGCTTTTCGCTCCGGATACGCATACGAGCTTTACGTCTTTGATGGAAGGTTTTGAGAACAACAGAGAGAGGTCGTTGACGATTTTCTTATAGGATGGAAACTGCACATCCTGCGTGCCTATCGTGTTGGATTTGACTATGATATCGGCCCAGTCTATGTCATCGTTGAGGGTATCGGGCTGGCGGAAAACCACGCCAAGACCTTCGAGCAACTCCATGGTCTCCGTTGTGTACGGTTCCTTCCTTGCACCTGCAACTCTGACCTTTTGTCCGTGGGACGAGAAGTGGAGGGCTGCATCGAATCCGCATCCCATTTGTCCGAAACCAAATACCAAAACGTTCATCTGTGCACCATTCCCTCCACCTGTCTTATACGATAACAAACGAATTTGGTTTTGATTACAAGATATTGGAAGATACGGGAAGAAGTTGTTGGAAGTCGATGCTTGTTGGTGCATATTGGTGCGAATGTCGTCACAAAACACTGGACGTTATAGTGGTTTTGTGATATTGCTCTAAGCCCGGAAGGATTATGAAAAATGACTGAACTACTATCCATTGCGGTTGCCTTGGCCGCAGGTCTTCTTATGACAAGGCTTTTCAAGAAACTGCATCTCAATTTCCCTGATGTCACAGCATTCCTCGTAGCAGGTCTTTGCATTGGTCCATACGGTCTTGGCCGCCTTGGTGTTCCAGGACTTGGATTTCCAACGTTCGAGGATGTTGATGCTGTCAATACGATTTCAAGCGTCGCCCTTGGATTCATTGCCTTCTCGATTGGAAACGAGTTCAAGCTTTCACACCTTGAGGGAACTGGAAAGCAGGCTACAATCATTGGTATAGTGCAGGCCGTGACAGCTATGGTTTTCGTGGACATCGTGCTTGTAGCCGTCTATTTCATTGCAGGTGCGGACAAGCTTAGTCTTCCTGCTACAATAACCCTTGGTTCCATTGCCACAGCAACGGCTCCTGCTGCAACCCTTATGGTCGTAAAGCAATACAAGGCAAAGGGTAAGCTCACTGATATCCTTCTTCCTGTAGTAGCCCTTGACGATGCTGTTGGCCTTGTTGCTTTCGCCCTTTCGTTTGGAATAGCCCAAACGCTTATCACCAACACAGTAAGTGTTGTTGCTATAATCGTCAACCCTTTGGTTGAGATTGTGGCATCCCTTCTTCTTGGCTCCATCATGGGTGTAATACTTACGAAGCTTGAAGAGCTGTTCTATTCGAACTCCAACAGGCTTTCCTTGACGATAGCGTTTGTCATGATAACGATTGCGCTTTCCTCTTTGAGTTTTGACATTGGACCTGTGAACGTGTCGTTCTCATCTCTTCTTGTTTGTATGATGCTTGGTACAATGCTATGCAACTTATGTCCAAGATCCGGCGACATAATGTCAAGGGCCGACCAATGGACGGCTCCTCTGTTCGCTCTGTTCTTCGTCATAAGCGGAGCGGACTTCAACCTTAGCGTGTTCAAGAGCCCAATCGTCGTGCTCATTGGAATCCTATATGTGGTGGCTCGTTCATTTGGAAAGTACTTTGGCGCACGCGAGAGCGCAAAGGCTACAGGTTGCGACGACAATGTCGTCAAGTATCTTGGCTACACTCTTCTTCCACAGGCAGGTGTGGCCCTTGGAATGTGCGTCACCGCAGAGTCCCTTGGCTCCTATGATGGTCTTCTCATAAGGAACATCGTTCTGTTCTCTGTCTTCATCTATGAAATTGCAGGCCCAATGATCACCAAGTGGGCTCTTACGAAGTCCGGAGACATTGAGCAGAAGCCTGAACACAAGGAGTCCCATGAGAGGTTCGCAGCTCCTAAAAGCTCCAGGAAGTCCGAAAACTAGAAGGGATGGTTCTTGGATCTTCTTGTTGCTGTGCGCTTAATGTCCGCAAAAGATAAAAGTTTGAAAAAGCGGACAAAAAAGTGTCCGCTTTTTCAAAAAAATTCAAAATGCGGACAATGCATTCAGAAGAAAAAGGCTGTCGATGGTGAGTCGGCAGCCTTTTTTGTTTTGTAAGCTTGCGTGTTTTGTGAAGATTCTAGTTCTAGAACACCAGCACGACTTCTCCGTTTGGATAGTTGGTCTGGACCCAATCACGGATCTTCTGGCTCTGAAGGCACTGGACGAGGGCCTTGATTGCAGGACTGTCCTCGTTGCCTGACTTCACTGCTATGATGTTGACGTATGGGCTGTCTGCACCCTCGACCAAAAGGCCGTCGTTCAGTGCGCTCAGGCCTGCAGGGATTGCATAGTTGCCGTTTATGACAGCTGCATCGACATCGTCTATGACTCTTGGAAGGGAAGCGGCCTCGACCTCGACGAACTTGAAGTTGTGTGGATTCTTCGTGATGTCAAGGACGGTTGCGCTTATGCCTGCACTTGGGGAGAGCTCAATGAGTCCTGCACTCTGGAGCAGAAGAAGGGCACGCCCTTCGTTCGTGGTGTCGTTTGGAATGGCTATTGTTGCACCGTCAGGGATATTGGCAATGCTGTTGTGCTTCTTGGAGTACAAGGCAATGGGTTCAATGTGTATGCCTCCTGCGTTGACGAGGTGGTAGCCCCTTTCCTCGTTGAAGGATTCCATGTAGGGGATGTGCTGGAAGAAGTTTGCATCCAGCTGGCCGTCCTCAAGTGCGGTGTTAGGCGTCACGTAGTCCGTGAACTCCTTGACTTCAAGCTCGTAGCCCAAAGCCGCCATATCATCAACCACGAGGTTGAGCATTTCTGCGTGTGGAACGGGTGTGGCGCCAACCACTACCTTGTTCGAATTGTTTTCCTGCGCATTCTCCTTGGTTCCGCCGGCAAAGGCGAACGAAGCCAACAAAACCAAGACTAAAGTCAAAGCTATCTTCTTCATGTCAACTCCTCGACACCAGTCCTATCATAGACCGATGTCCTTATAAATGAATATTGTGATGTTTCTTAACGTTTTGAGAGGATCTGGGCGCTTATCTTATTGCCAATGAACTGAATGAGCTCTACAAGGACCAGGATTATCACGACAGCAACGATCATGACATCAGTTCTTGTGCGCTGGTATCCATACCTTATTGCAAGGTCTCCCAGACCGCCTCCACCAATGGCACCTGCCATTGCGGAGTATCCTACAAGGTTTATGATTGTGAGGGTGACGCCTGATACCAACGAAGGCATGGCCTCTGGAATCATGACCTTGAAGATTATCTGTCCATTGGTGGAACCCATGGAGCGGGCGGCCTGAACGACCCCCGTATCCACCTCCTTGAGCGATGTCTCTATGACTCGTGCAGCGAATGGAGCCGCCGCAATCGACAACGGTACTATCGTAGCCGTCGTTCCAATCGTCGTCCCCACAAGAAGCCTTGAAAGGGGGAACAGAATGATCATGAGTATTATGAAAGGGAAGGAGCGCAGCACATTGACTATCTTGTCAAGGACGCTGTTGAGCACCGGCCTTGGCATTATGCCTCCGTGTTCCTCCGTTCTTGTCACGCATAGGAGGATTCCCAAAGGAAGTCCCAGCAATATGGAGAATATGGTTGAGAAGAACACCATTTGAAGCGTCTGCAGCGTGGATTGGAATATGAGAGTCCATATAGCCTTTGTCATGCGTTGGCCTCCTCTACAACAATGCTGTTCTCCTTGAGCTTCTCGATTGAGGTCTTCACAGCCTGCGGATCTCCGCTTATGTCGCATATGAGCGTTCCAAAGTCATCTCCTCCAACATGCTGTATTCCTCCGCCTCTTATGTTGAACACCACTCCATATTGGCGTGCGAGCTCCGATATGACAGGGGAGTCCGCAGTGGCTCCTGCGAATCTAAGTGTGTAGCGTCCTGGTACGTTGGACCAGAACACCATGGAGCTGCGGTCTGCATCCACTGTTGTGAGGTGTGAAAGGAAGTCCTTTGAGACATCGGTCTTAGGGTGTGCGAAGAGTTCCTTTACAGTTCCTTCTTCGACGATCCTTCCATTGTCAAGGACCGCCACGAAATCGCAGGCATCCCTGACTACCTCCATCTGGTGGGTTATCATGACCACCGTTAGGTTCATCTTCCTTTGGATGTCCTTTATGAGTTCAAGAATGGATTTCGTTGTCTGTGGGTCCAATGCGCTTGTGGCTTCGTCGCAGAATAGGACTTCTGGTTTGCATGCAAGGGCCCTTGCTATGGCCACCCGTTGTTTTTGGCCTCCGCTCAGGGTGGAGATAGGAGCGTCCTTCCTGTCTTCAAGCCCAACGAGTTTGAGCAACTCCTGTACTCTTGTTTCTATTTGGATCTTTTGGTAGCCGCATATCTCCATTGGGTAGGCTATGTTCTGGCCTGCCGTGCGTGACGAGAAGAGGTTGAAGTTCTGGAAAATCATCCCAATCTTTCGCCTTTGGGCTATGAGTTCCTGTTTGGATAGGTTGTCAACTCGTCTGTCGTCATAGAGAACCTGTCCCGAATCCGGAGTCTCAAGAAGGCTCATGAGACGTACCAATGTGCTTTTTCCTGCACCTGAGCGGCCTATTATGCCAAATATCCTGTTCTGGGGTACAAAGAGACTTATGTCGTCAACTGCGTGTACCTTTCCATAACTGCGTTCAAGATTCTCCAGCCTAATCTGCATTCGAGCCAGCTCCTCGGCGACTAATAAAGCACAGTTTCAAGTTTTGGACAAGTGGTTTTGTTGTATTTCTTTTGAATACGTGCTATTTGATACAAAAGTGTTAACGGGATTACATAACGTGTTTGATGTCTTTAGGGGAATGGGTGGTGAATGGCGTTGTATGGCGGAGTAGGGCGTATGAAGGCGCATTAGGGCGCATCAAGGCGGACTAAGGCGCATCAGGACGCATCAAATTGAAGAGGAGATATCGTTTTCGAGGGGATTTGCGCTGCAGTACTTGCTGTACGACACAAATGAACCGACGCAGTAGATGACCAAAAGGACAAGAAAAACAAAAAACCGCTGGAGCGACCAGCGGTTAAAAGATTGCGAAGAAGGAGAAATTACTTCTTCTTATGTCTCATCATTCTGAGCTTCTTCTTCCTTTTATGGGTAGCAATCTTATGCTTCTTTCTTTTTCTTCCACAAGGCACTGCAGAACTCCTTATATCCCCTAGCGGGGACGAATTGTAATTACGAAGGCCATTATCGTTGCTTTTCGTACCAAAGGTCAATAGTAGGGGAGTTCTTTTTTCAAAAAAACAAGGACAAGGGCATACGTCTGTGTTGCGAACACGTATTATATTGTAGTCGTATTGACTCTTGGGGGCTTTGGATGGTACTGTTGGAATACCTCTTTATCCATCGTCGATGGATCATTTTAAGTCCGTAAGGAGGAACCCATGAGAGATTATGAGTTCACCGTCATCTTCAACGCAAGCGATGATATGACGGAAAAGGGCATGGAGATTGTCTCCAATGCATTGAAGGCTGCTGGTGCACAGATTGCAAAGCAGGAAGACATGGGCGTGAGGAATCTCGCCTATATAATCAAGAAGCAGGATAAGGGCCACTATTATTACTTCGAGCTCTCCGCTGAACCACAGAGCATCAACAAGATGACTTCTGAGTTCATGTTGGAGTCTTCGATTCTCAAGCACCTGTTCGTAGCTAAATAACAGGTAGAACCCAACAGGAGTGGACAATGGCAGCAGATATCAACGTGGTCGTATTGGTTGGACGTCTTACACGCGACTGTGAGCTTAGGTCAACGCCACAGGGTACCTCAATTTGTCGTTTTTCCGTTGCAGTCAACAGAAGGAAGAGGACTGGAGACAAGTGGGAGGACGAAGTGAGCTACTTTGACGTTGTTCTTTGGGGAAAGTCTGCTGAGACCCTCAATACCTATCTTACTAAGGGCCGTCAGGTCTCCATTCAGGGAGAGCTAAGGCAGAACAGATGGGAGCAGGATGGACAGACCCATTCGAAGGTGGAGGTCGTTGCCAACAACGTTCAGCTTCTGGGAAGCGGTAACCAGCAGGGTGGTTCGGCATCCAACGACGTCGCACAGGGTGGCTATCAGAACAATTACCAGAACAGCTACCAGAGCGGCGGATATCAGCAGAACCGTCCGGCACAGAGAGCCCCCCAGCAGGCGGCTCCAGTCGCAGACATCGGTGGACCTGAATCCTTCGATGATGCAGACATTCCATTTTGATTTATAGGAGAAGATTCAAATGCATGACGAGAAAGATGCAATGACCAACGAGGCTACAGGTAGCTTCAGAGATAAGAAGATGGGCGGAAAGCGCACCAGTTTCAAGAAGAAGATCTGCAAGTTCTGCGCCAACAAGGTTGAGCCAGACTACAAGAACCCAGAGCAGCTCAGACGCTGCACGACAGAGAGAGGGAAGATTCTCCCTGGCCGCATCACTGGAACATGTGCAAAGCACCAGAGAGCCCTCACAAAGGAAATCAAGAAAGCAAGAGTCCTTGCTTATCTTCCTTTCGACAAGCAGTGATTTGAGTCTGAGAAATCTGACTGAGAAATCCGATTCGACAAGAGGAATCCTGAAGTGGAGCAGGGAACAGACAAAGGCAGCATAAGGGATTTGGTCTTCGTGACCTTGATAGGCGTTCTTTTCTCACGGTTCTCGTTGGGGAGTATGCTTATGACGGTCCCTTTGCTTCTCGTCATTCCCAGAATACGCAAGGAGGGGATCGTCTGGTTTTCGTATGCCTTGGTTTTCCTTGGTGCCGTTGGCTGGACGTTGCTTGACAGCAAAGACCTTCTGACCACGCAGTACGCAGGTATGGTTGCAGTTTCGTTGTACATGCCTGTGTGCACCATAGTAGGATCCGCCATATGGACGGCTGCTGGAAAACGAAGCAGGGTTGGACTCAGAAAGTACTTCCTTGCATGTTTGCCGGTCTGCGCAATGGGACTTGCCATTGCTGTGTGGTTTTCGACTGACTATACCGGGTCCATCAAGGAGCTCATCAAGAGTTCCATGATGTATATGTTCCCGGAGGAATCGTTGGGATTCAGCATAGAGCCTGTGGTGGATATGGTGGTCTCCCTTATGACGCTCATGTTCGTTCCAATGGGCATGGTTGCGGCAGGGGTTCCTGTTTTGGTGTCTGAGCTGATACTGTACAGAAACGATGAAGCCTGGCAGTATGATTTCGCTTTCATGAAACTTCCTGACATGTTTGTGTGGGCGTTTCTTGGAAGCTGGGCCTTGGCCCTGGGGTTCAACTTCATACAGATCCCGGCTTGGAGCCGTGCTGTGTGTTGGAACCTTGCTTTTGCGCTTGGACTGCTCTATGCAATCCAGGGGATTTCGATACTTGTCGCACTTTTCAGAAGAAGGACCGCTGCGGTCAGTGCAGGTAGGGTTGTCGTTTTGGTGCTCTGCCTGTGCATGATGCCTGGCCTGAACCTTGTATGTCTTGTTGGACTTCCAATCCTTGGTGTCTTTGAGACTTGGATACGGTTCAGATAGGTTTTGAAATAGAAATACTAAACAAAGGAGTATTCATATGAAGATCATTTTGAATCAGGACGTACCTAACCTCGGAGAAGAGGGAGATGTCTGTGTGGTAAAGGATGGATATGCTCGTAACTATCTGCTGCCCACTGGTGCTGCGGTACTGTACACAAACGAGAATCTGTCAATTTTCAAGAGCAGAGCAGCTGCCATTGAAAAGCGCAAGGTTGCAAAGCGCGAAGCTTCTGCATCCCTCAAGGAGAAGCTTGACAACGTGAGTCTCGACATGATTGTCTCCGCTGGCGAGTCTGGAAAGCTCTTTGGCTCCGTCACACCTCTCATGGTTCAGGAAGCCCTTGCAAAGCTTGGTTTCGAGATTGAGAAGAAGCGCATCGAAGTTGCAACACATGCAATCAAGATGGTTGGTGTCTACACAGCCAAGGTTCACCTCTATGAGAACGAGTTCTCCCTTATCAAGTTGAACGTTCTCAGCGAAGCAGAGGTCAGAGCTGCAGAGAAGGCTGCCAAGGAAGCAGCGGCAAAGGAAGCTGCTGAAGCCGCCAAGGCCGCTAAGGAAGCAGAGGAGAAGGCCGCAGCAGAAGCAGCAGCTGCAGCAGCTGCAGTTGCTGCTGGCGAGATCGCCACAGAAGCGGTTGCTGAGGAGATTTCAGAAGAGGCAGCTCAGGCTCCTGTCGAAGGCTGAAATACATTTTGATTTCCATGGCTCAGCTCGCTGGAAACGGCGGGCTGTGTCGTATATTGTCGTTTGTTGTCCCTTTGCATGTATCCTTGCATATGTAAGTGAATACATGATGGTTTGCGAACTACGGAGATTTTGACGTGGCAGGTAGTACGATAGGAAGGGTTCCACCCCAGAACATAGATGCTGAAGTCGCTTTGCTTGGAGCTGTCCTTCTCAGAAACAGGGCATTGGACGATGTCCAGGAGATTCTGACCAAGGATGATTTCTACCAACGAGGGCATCAGCTTATATGGGATGCAATCGTAGGACTCAGGAACGACAAGCCAAGCGTTGCCATAGACCTCGTGTCGCTTACCCAATACCTTGCGGAGAAGGGAACCCTTGCCGAGTGCGGAGGGGCTTCCTATATTGCAGGGCTTACGGACTCCGTGCCGTCATCTACAAACGCTTCGTACTATGCACAGATAATCCGCAACTGCGCCCTCAAAAGAAGGCTTCTTGACCTTTCCGTAACCGTGGGCGACAAGGCCTTCGACGAGACGCAGGATGTCCAGCAGTCGATAGACGAGATAGAACAGAAGATATCGGCACTTGGCAACAGCATTGGAACCAACAACTACACCGATGTAGGTGCGCTCCTTCTCAAGGTCGTGGACGAAGTCCATGACAGACAGGCTGGCAAAAAGCCAAGCGGAATCTCGTCTGGTTTCAGAACCCTTGACAAGTACATTGGCGGTTTCAAGCCGTCTGACATGGTGATAATCGCCGCAAGACCATCCGTTGGTAAGACGGCCTTGGGTCTCAACATTGCCATAAACATGGCTTTTGGTCCAAATCCGGTGCCTGTTGGTTTCTTCTCCCTTGAAATGTCAGGGGCGTCCCTTGTGGAAAGAATCCTTTCCAACAAGGGCCAGATAAACAACATGGTCCTCAGAAACGGCAAGATAGACAGCGTCTCCGAGCAGAAGATGATGGATGCAGCGGGAGTGCTCTACGAGAACGCCAAGAACCTTCTCATACAAGACACCCCCAACATAAGCCTCATGGAGATTCGCTCCCAATCAAGGCGAATGAAGAGGGAGAACGACATCCAGGCCATCTTCATAGACTACATTGGCCTCATAGACCTCAAGGGCCCGGCCAACATGCCAAGGCATGAACAGGTGTCAATCATCTCAAGGTCCCTCAAAAGCCTTGCCCGTGAGCTCAATGTGCCAATCATATGTCTTGCACAGGTTAACAGAGAAGGCGGCAAGGACAGGCCTCCTATGCTTGCGGACCTGCGCGACTCCGGCTCCATAGAGCAGGACGCCGACCTTGTAATCCTCTTGGACGACCCATCCAAACGCCTGAACGAAGACGGTAAGATAGCCCAATACGAGGAAGAGGAGACCGATGGTGACGAGCCTACCGTAAAGCCAAAAACCCTCAAGATAATAATTGCCAAGCAAAGAAACGGAAGCACTGGTGCGTTCAATATGCACTTCATTGCCGACTACATGGCTTTCAGGGATATCGAGAGGTTCTAAAGCAGGTCGTTGCGGCCACGAAAGAACGCTGTTTCTTGTATTTCTCAATCAGTTTGTGTTGTATGTGCTATACTTTGTTCTATGACTGAGAAACTTGTATTCAACAGATTCCTTTATATGAAACTTTCCTATATGAGCGACGGAGACAGTCTGCATGATCCGTCTGTCCGAGAGGTTGAGATTTTCAATGATGGAATGGTTCTGATTCGTGAGTTGGAGAAAGGTTTTGATGACTGGGAATTGAAAGAGTCTCTTCAAGAGGATCCCTATGAAATTGGCCTTCTTCATGGCAATATCATGAAAATCTTGGAATGCGACCGGTATGACAAGGAGACTATTGAAACTCCAAACATACAATTTAAAATAAAGTATTCTCAGAACCATGAAGAAATCTGTCCTCCTTTGCTTACTGACTCCAATGGAATAAGTATCCTTTCTGTGATTGAGGGATTCGTTTCCTTTGCAAGGAAAGAGCATACGTATTACAACTGGTATTCTGTAGCTTTCAATGATTTTGACGATCATGGCTACTCGTATTTCTATGATGACGATTCTATAGAAATAGGTGATAGAGTGCTTGTTCCAGTGGGAAAAGACAACAAGAGATGCGTTGGAACTGTAATCAATTTCTGGAGATTGCCAGAGGAAAGGCTTCCATACCCTCCTGAGAACACAAAGAAGATAATCAGGAAGCTTGACCCTCCAAAGCATACAGACACTGCTTATGATGCGGACTACACGGACTGAAACGCACTGTTTTGGTGATTGAAGTGATATGTAAAACTAAACCTGTTTTGACTTTCCTTCTTGTATGGCTGGAAATGTTGTATACTAGAGGAACTTTCAAAACTATGCTTTGTGTGGATTGGATATGGATTGCCTAGTTGCTGAAGGCGGATTTCCAGCCGTGCAGGGCATGGCCAGGACGCATGAAGGAGTTTTGAAAGTTCCTCTTCTATCAAATTGGTTCTTCACGGAAAGTTGGGGGATTGGGAGACGGGAATCGAAGGAGAGCATCCAGCCTTTGGGCGGTTGCGACT
>CAKQWE010000006.1 GCA_934277975.1 uncultured Spirochaetales bacterium | reverse complement strand
CTGAGTGTCCCAGAGTTCCGGATTTAGACCGTTTTAGAGTGGCTAGAGCGCCCAGAGAGGCTAGACCGCCCAGAACGCCCAGAGCGGCTAGATGGACAATTGCAGAACCGCCTATTGCCTTCAATCCCCCAACTTTCCGTGAAGAACCCTTTTTTTCAAAAAACTGGACAAACTCTACCAAGAAGTTTTCGTAGGAATTTGTGATGGGATACTAGAAGCAAGACATGGGACAGTGATTTCTGCACGGCCCATGTCGCAGCGACACCGTAGACCTCACAAAGGCCAAGAAAAGAAGCCACCGCAGAGGGCTTCAAGCTCTCCACGGTGGCTTTGCTACAATTCAATCCGGAGGATCTACTTCTTTACTTTCCAAACTGGCAGTCGTTGTTGCCGGATGAGGTGATCCACATCTCAAGCATGTTGATTGGGTCGTTGAAGTCTGCAATCCAACCTTCGCGGGCGAAGTCGAAATTGCCGTTCTTCCTCTCCTGCAGGAACACGTTCCAGTCCTGAATCTGAATGGTAAGCTCAATACCTACAGCTGCAAGGTCCTGCTGGACTGACTCGGCTACAGCAATGTGGCCAGAAGTCTGGTTCGTCAGGTATGTAAGACTGATTGGAGTCTCAGACGAGAGCTTGCCGTTCTCGAACTTGTATCCAGCAGCTTCAAGAAGAGCAATTGCCTTGGCGACCGTTCCAGCTGGGTCATTGTTGATTGCATATGCATCGAAGTAGCCAACAGAAGCATCGGACTTGAAAACGCCACCGTTGCCGTCAGCCATTCCAAGTGGAATGAATGAGTTTGCTGCAATCTGACCTGTCTGACCAACGTTCTCGCAAATGTAGTCGCGGTCGATGAGAAGTGAGAACGCCTCTCTCATGCAGGCAGCCTGTGCAGGAGTCTTTCCTTCGAAGATCTTGCTCTTGCAGTTGAATGCTGCATAGTAGGTTCCAAGCTCGTCTACGACGTGGAACTCTGGGTTGCCAGAGGAGATGAGATCTGCTATGGCATCCGTTGGGATTGAGTCTGCCAAATCAAGGTCGCCTGCGTTGTAGGCTGCAAAGATTGCGTTGTCGTCTGCAGAGAGCATGAACTCGATCTTGCTGATGCTCACGTTGTCAGCATCATACCAGTACGGGTTCTTCTCGTATGTCATGGAGACATCGTGGTTCCAACCTGTGCACACAAAAGGTCCGTTGGAAACGAAACCTGCGCTCTGGCACCATCCGCCCGGGCTTGTCTTCCAGTCAGCATATGACTCGACAGCGGACTGCTTCACAGGGAAGAATGTTGGGAAGGCCATAAGGTCCTCCATGTATGCGCAAGGAGCTGAAAGCTTGAACTTGAGCGTTACGTCATCGACCGCTTCGACTGAGATCCCTTCCTCAGTGCCGTAGCCTTCGAAACCGCTGAACATATAGCCGTAATCGGCTGCAGTTTCATCTGACGAGGCGCGCTTCCAGGAGTAGACGAAGTCGCTTGCTGTGAGGTCTGAGCCATCTGACCACTTGAGACCGCTCTTGAGGGTGACTGTGTACTCAAGGCCGTCCTCTGAAACGGCATAGCCTTCTGCACATGCAGGAACAGTGACGCCGCTTGCATCATATGTGTAGAGACCTGAGAACGCTGCAGCTGCAAGGCAGGCACCATCGACGGAGCTGTTCAGCGCTGGGTCCAGGAAGTCCGGCTCAGATGCAAGGCAGACCCTAAGGGTGTCCGAACCATTTGAGAGCTTTGCGTACTGGAAGAACTTTGTTGCGAATGCATTCGAGTAGATTCCAGAGACATAGCTCTTGAGCATGTAGACATCATTGTAGTAGTAGAACGGAATGACACAGAAATTGGACATAAGGATGTCTTCAGCCTCATGCATCATCTCGGTTCTCTTTGCAGTGTCAGTCTCGGACTTGATGGCTGCAATGAGGTCATCATACTTGCTCCAGTCCTTGACCGGGTCTACGTAATCGGCTCCAACATGCTCTTCAGGGTCGATTACCAGTGATGATGTGGATGTTGATGCTGGCTTTGCCTGCTCTGCACTCGACTGGCAGAAGGCATAGGAGCAAAGAACAACCAATACTAGAAGAATTGATAGTGTTTTCTTCATGGCGTTTCTCCTAAAAAAAGATTTGCGATATCTTTATCGTTTTCTCAAAAAAAGCACAATAAGTTTTTTGGAAAATTTGCATTTTTATTCTGCAAATATTCTAAAAAAGTGCATATAAGAACAAGTACTCCGTATTGGCCTCTGCACAAGCGAATGCACTGCAGAATCCAATATGCAGTTTTCATTCAAAATACTGAAATTCCATCCAATATAATGAACGGCAACGGAGCTCCAACCAAAGATCCTTATGCCATATGGCATGCAACCTTGTGACCAGGAGCACGCTCAGTCAAAGCTGGCATACTTTGGGCGCACTTGTCACAGGCATAGCGACAACGAGTCCTGAACGGACAGCCTTGAGGCATGTTCAAAGGACTTGGAACATCTCCTTCAAGAACTATCCTGTGCCGGCTGCGTGTAATGTCAGGATCTGGAATTGGCACAGCTGAAATCAAGGACTGCGTGTATGGATGCAGAGGGTGATCGTTTATCTCATCTGAATCAGCAATCTCAACTATCTTTCCAAGGTACATGACCGCAATCCTCTTTGAAATATGGTGCACAACCAAGAGGTCATGGGCAATGAAGAGGTATGCAACCCCCAGCTTGGCCTGAAGGTCCTCGAACATATTGACGACCTGAGCCTGTATTGACACGTCCAAGGCGGAGACCGGCTCGTCGCACACTATGAACTTTGGGTTCACAGCCAATGCACGTGCGATTCCAATGCGCTGTCTCTGTCCTCCGGAGAACTCATGGGCATAGCGGCGTGCATGTTCGGCGTTCAGTCCAACATAGTCCATGAGCTGCAGAATCTTCTCACGGCGCTCGGCCTTCGTACTGTAAAGGCCATGCACATCCAAAGGCTCGCCTATGATGTCCTCCACAGTCATGCGTGGATCCAAGGACGAATAGGGATCCTGGAAGACCATTTGCATGTTGCGCCTCATTTGAGGCAGGTTCTTCTTCGTGACAAGCTCGCCATTGAACAGAATCTCTCCGGCAGTAGGCTCGTACAAGTGAAGGATGGAACGACCAACAGTCGTTTTGCCACAGCCTGATTCGCCAACAAGGCCCAAGGTTTCACCCTTTTCTATTTCAAACGAGACATCATCAACCGCTTTGAGGTACTGAGTCTTGAAAAGACCTGACTTCACGGTGAAATACTGCTTGAGATTACGAACTTCAACAAGAGGGGTTCTCTTCTCCTGCTTTTCAACAACATCTACAACGCTCATGCTTCACCTCCTTTGCAGTCTGGTTTCTCTGCAACGTCACAGCCTTTGTCAGCACCGCTTACCATGTCCTTTATGTTCATCCAGCAGGATGCCTTGTGGTTCTCGTTTATCCATATCTCATCAGGCATCTGTTCAAGGCAGACCTTCATGCACTGTTCGCAGCGGGCGCAGAAGGGACAACCCTTTGGCAGATTCAGGATGTTTATAGGGGTACCTGGAATTGGGACGAGGCGCTGTTTCATGTTGTTCACATTTGGAATGGAACGCAGCAGGCCCTTTGTGTACTCATGCTTTGGATTGTAGAAGATCTCCGCACCGGTTCCGCGTTCGCATATTCGACCGCCATACATGACGATTATGTTGTCGCAAAGCTCTGCAATGACACCAAGGTCATGGGTCACGAGAATCACCGCCATTCCAAGCTTTTTCTGCAGATCCTGGATGAGCTCAAGGATCTGAGCCTGGATTGTAACATCCAAAGCTGTCGTAGGTTCGTCGGCTATGAGGATGTCTGGCTCACAGGCAAGAGCCATTGCAATCATGACTCGCTGTCTCATGCCACCTGAAAGTTCATACGGATACTGGCGGATCCTTCTCAAAGGCTCGTTTATTCCAACAAGCTCAAGAAGTTCAACGGCTCTGTCCTTTGCAGCCCTTCCTTTCTTGTCGGTATGGAGCTTTATGGCCTCCTCAAGTTGGTTTCCAATTGTGAATACAGGGTTGAGGCTTGTCATTGGATCCTGGAAGATTATGGAGCAGCACTTGCCACGGAAACGGCAAAGGCGCTTTTCGCTCCATTTGGTGACATCCTCACCTTTGTATAGAATGCTACCTCCAGTGACTCTTCCAGTGTCTGCGAGAATCTGCATTATGGAATATGCAGTGACGCTCTTACCAGAACCCGATTCACCAACAATACCAAGGATTTCTCCCTCATCAAGGTTGAATGAGACACCGTTTACGGCATGGACCTCCCCAGAGTCTGTAAAGAAGGAGGTTCTTAAATCGTTTACGCTAAGAAGGTGGTTCTTTCCAACTGCACCATTGAGTTCGTCGCTCATAAAAACCTCCTATTTTCTGAGTTTTGGATCGAAAGCATCCCTGAGGCCATCACCAAGAAGGTTGAGGCTAAGGACGATGAGACATATCATCAGCGCAGGGAACAGCAGTTTGTAGGGATAGCTCTGCAAACCTCCCCTTGCGCTGTTGGCAAGAGACCCCAAAGACGGCATTGGGGCCTGCACGCCAAGACCAACGAAGCTTAGGTAGCTTTCAGTGAAGATGGCAGACGGTATCTGCAACGCCGTTGAGATGATGATGACGGACAGGCAGTTTGGAATGATGTGCTTCTTTATTATCATCCTCGTTGGAGTACCTATGGACTTTGATGCAAGAATATACTCATTTTCCTTTATGGAAAGGATCTGTCCCCTTATAAGCCTTGCCATTCCAACCCAATACAAAAGTCCAAAGACAATGAAGAGAGATATCATGTTCGTCCCAAGTGAGCTTAGGAACGAACCGCTTTTGAACTTCATCACAGTCTGGAGCACCACGCTGAGAAGTATGACTATGAGCATATCAGGCAGAGAATAGATGACATCAACGATGCGCATCATGATGAGGTCCACCCTACCACCCATGTAGCCAGACACACTGCCATATATCATGCCAATGATAAGAACGATGATCGAGGCAAAGAAACCAACAAGCAACGAGACACGGGTTCCATATACAACCCTTATGAAATAGTCCCTGCACTGCTCGTCCGTCCCAAATATGTGTGGGAACCTATAGCCTCCCGCATCTATGTACTGCTGTTCCATCTTGCTGTATGCAAAAGGGGCGAGGTTCTTTGCGCCTTTGTCCCTTACTCCATTCACGGAAAGGATTTCTTCATAATGGTAAGGAACTATCATTGGAGCGAATACAATCAAGAGAATGACCAGGCTCATAACCACTATGCTTGCAACGGCAAGTGGGTTCTTGAAAAGCTTTCGCATCCCGTCCTTGAAGAACGTGGTGCTCTCGCTCATCACATCCTGCTGACGCTTCTCTTCGTCGCTAGCCTTCTCGAACATTGACGAGTTGAACTTTGAAAGGTCTATCTGTGCACTGAAAGGAACCTTCGAGGGCATTGATTTGTCCTTTGCAATATCTGAACTTGATTTGACTTTGATATCTGACATAAGCCCTCCTTATTCATATTTGATCCGTGGATCGACCAGCTTATAGAGAAGGTCGCATATCACGTTTGCAACGACCATGAGCGTAGCCAAAAAGATGGTGGTAGCCATTATTAGAGTGTAGTCCCTATTGTTGATTGCACTTACGAACTTGGTCCCAATGCCTCCAACGGTGAATACCGTTTCAACCACCATGGAACCGGTGATTATGTAGGCTATCTGAGGGCCGGCGTAGGTTATGATTGGAATGAGGGAGTTCCTCAGCGCATGCTTGAAGATTATCTTCCATTTGGCAACACCCTTCGAACGTGCAGTCCTGACATAGTCCTGACCCAGTGCATCAAGCATACTTGTCTTGGCCAAACGGGTGGTATAAGCCATTGGATAGGCTGCAAGTGCAATTACAGGAAGAAGATAATGAGTCTCAGAGGCACTCCATACAGGAATCCACCCAAGCTTTATTGAGAACACAAGCAAAAGCAGAGTCGCAAGGACGAAGCTTGGAACGGCCGTGAACAAAGTAGAGAGGAATACAATTATCCTATCAGGCAGCCTGTTGCGCATTATGGCGGCAAGGCTTCCCAATATGGTTCCACATACAAGGGCTATGGTTATGGCCATGAGACCAAGCTTTGCAGATATAGGGAAGGACTCCCCAATTATCTCGTTTATCTCACGCCCGTTCTTGAGGGAAACTCCAAAATCGCCCTTGAGAAGGCCCTTCATATAGTTCATAAACTGCGTCCAAAGCGGCTTATCCAACCCATAACGTGCATTGAGGGCATCAACGGTGGCTTGGGAGAGAGCCTTCTCCCTATTGAATGGTCCGCCAGGGACCGCATGCATGACGAAGAATGTTATGAGGCAAATTATGAAAACCGTTGCTATCGCCAACAGTATTCTCTTAATGACATACCTGACCAAGAACCACCTCCTATGGATGAGATTTCGTTTTCCACTTGAAAATTGAACCGATTTTAGCACTCGATTTTCATTTCTTTCAAGTATATGCAATATTTATGCAGTAAAAACTGCATGAAATGTTGCAATTTTCACAAAATCCAAACCATAGGCATTTGCGGTTTTTGCAAAAAAATTCACTATAGTGAACAACGTTCAGGATACTGTCCTTCTAGGCGGTTTCAACGACCTCCCCACAATCCAGAACAGGTCCTCCGTAGCCATAGCGCCTACGCTGGGTTATAAGGAAGAACACTCCTATCAAAGCGGACGAGAACTCTGCGAACACTATCGAAAGCCATATTCCATCAAGACCCCAGAACTGCGGCAGCACAAGCACGAACACGACCTGGAAGAACACAGTACGCAGCGTTGATATCAAGGCGGACACCAAACCATTGTTCAAGGCCGTGAAGAACGATGAGCTGTAAATGCATATTCCAGAGAACAGGAACGAGAACGAATAGAAGAAGAACGCCCTTAGGGTCATTTCCATGAGAGCCACGTCGTATCCAACGAATATCCTGGCGAATATTGGAGAGAAAGCCTCCCCTGCAATGAACATAAGCAACGAAGAGGAAAGAATGAGAACAAGGCTTTTCTTCAAAAGGGATCTGAGTTCCTCCCTGTTGTCCGCTCCGTAGTTGAAGCTCACAACCGGTGCCGTGCCCATTGAATATCCAATGAAGACTCCAATGAACACGAGGACCACGTATGTAAGCGTTCCATATGCAGCCACCCCGTCTTCACCTGCGAACCTTAGAAGCTGGTTGTTGAAGAGTATCCCCACGAACGACGACGATATGGAGGAGAGGAACTCTGACATTCCATTGCTGCAGGCTTTCCCAACAGAGGAGAAATCCATCTTGAAGCTGGTGAAACGAAGCAGACTGTCGTTCCTCTTGGAAAGGAAGTAGACCAAAGGGAAGAAACCTCCAACCATCTGGCTCATGCAGGTAGCGATTGCAGCACCCTCAAGGCCCCAATGGAACACCGCCACGAAAAGCCAGTCGAACACCATGTTCGTCGAACCCGCCGCAACGGTTGAAACGAAGCCAAGATGAGGCTTCTCCGCAGCCACGAAAAGGCTTTGGAATTCAAACTGGAGCATTAAGCCCACAAGCCCCATAAGAACTATACGTCCATAGCCTATACAATAGCCCAAAAGCTCACCACTTGCACCAAAAGCTGCAGCAATCAAAGGAATTAGGAAATAGCCTGCCACAGACATGACCACGCCAAATACGATGGTGAGCACAATGAACATGGAAAAAAGCTCGTTTGCCTTCTCCCTATCACCCTCTCCCAACGTCTTTGAGACAAGCGCACAGCCTCCGGTTCCAAGCATGGTCCCAAGGGCTCCAAGTATCATGAGAACGGGGTATATGAAGTTCAAAGCCGCATATGCGGTCTTTCCCGTGTAGTTGGACACGAAGTATCCATCCACCACGAAGTATATTGATGTGAATATCATCATTCCTATTGATGGAATGGTGAAACGAAGAAGCTTTCTGTAAGTGAAATGGTCTGACAACTGTATTTTCATAATGAATCAATGAAACAAAAAGGACGAACAATACAACGCAAAAAAGAGGTATCAATAAAAGGACAAAGCCACCTACCATTGGTTGACTTGAATTTTCATGAGCTTTCCTATTTCGTCTCTGAGCAAGGAGTTGTATTTCTTCGTCAGGCGTAAGTACTCACGCATCTCAACCTCATCCAAGCCACAGAAGGCGGCTTTCTCCGCTTCTAGCAGGGGGTCTATGAATCTACGGCACACGTCCTCTCCCTCAGGAGTGAACACTATGTTCTTGTTCTTTCTGCTTCCCGGCACGAACTCAAGACGAATGAACCCCTTGGACTCCAAAGCCCTAAGGGCTGAGTTTATCGTCTGCGGGCTGTAGAACCACTCGGCGCAGAACTCCTTTTGGGTGCAACCACTGTCATGGAGCCACAACGAATAGAGGAACCACTGTTCGGAGTCCGACATATTGCAGAGCTTGGCATACGCATGATATATGCCATCCACTTCCTTGAAGGCTTGGTCTATATCCTTCAGCGATTTCTTGATTTCATGTGCATCCATAATAATCAGCTCCAGGAGAATCGTTGCTCCACAAACAAAAATAATCCGAAATCGGATAAACGTCAACCGCCCTGCACACAACACTGCGTCCATGTTATAATTGTTCCATGCTCAAAGCCATACTATTCGACCTGGACGGCACACTTCTCAACACGATTGCAGACATCAACTGCGCCCTTAACAGAACGCTTGGCACCACTTTCACGACGGACGACTGCTCCCGCTTCGTGGGTAACGGTCTCATGAACGCCCTCAAGGCGGCACTCACCACAATAGGCAAGACCGATGTCTCTGAGCCGGCCCTTTTCGAGCAGTTCGTCGCCAACTACAGGGCCTGTCCCGTGAAATACACGAAGCCCTATCCTGGAATCGTAGGGCTCCTTGAAGAACTGCAGAACAAAGGCATCGGTCTAGGGGTGTATTCGAACAAGGAGCAGGTCCTTACAGGCACAATCGTGAAGACATGTCTGCCCAGCATACGGTTCGACATGGTGGTGGGTATGCACGGTGGGTACGAGCCAAAGCCATCCAGCCAAGCCATTGAGGCGTTCTGTGCCAAAGTTGGGTGTTCAATGGATGAATTGCTGTATGTGGGCGACAGCGAAGTGGATTACAGGACGGGTATGAATGCACGTGTAGAGACGGCGATCCTCACATGGGGTTTCAGGTCAAGGAAGAGCCTTCTTGGAAGCGGAGTCCCTGAAGGCCTTTTCGTGGACGACATCCAAGGTTTGAGAAATAGGATAGAAGCCTTTTAGAATCCTTGTTGGAACGGTTTTGAAATTTTCCTTCTCTTGCATTTGCGCCCTTGTTATACTACTATATAAAACAACTGATGTAAAACAAAGACAAAAGGAGCATATAGGAAACGCCATGCCACCCAAACCAAAATTCACAAGGGAAGAAATAATCGAAGCCACTGTCTCGCTGTTGGACAGAGAAGGTGCCGATGCACTCACTACAAGGAACATAGGGAAGGAGCTTGGAAGCTCGGCCCGTCCTATCTTCACGGTCTTCAAGAACATGGAGGACCTGAACGGCGACCTCAGACAGGCTGTGATGAAGAGGTACAACGACTGCGTAATCAAGGCTGAAAACTACACACCGGCCTTCAAGAAATACGGAATGCAGATGATCCTCTTTGCAACGGAGAACCCCAATCTATACCGATACCTCTTCATGAGCGAAAACAAGAAAGCTCGCACCTTTGATGATGTTTTCGACAATTTGGGAGAAACCGCTGGGTACTGCATAGATGTCATAAAGAGAGACTACGATCTAAGCGACGAAAAGGCCCGCGTCCTGTTTGAAAACGTTTGGATATACACTTTTGGAATCGCAACCTTGTGCGCGACGGGAGCATGCAGGTTCTCGGAGGAAGAGCTCAGCAACATGCTGGGCTCAAGCTTCAAGGCCGCTATGATGCTGGTCAAATCCAACGCCTTCGATGTTCCAACGCCGTTTCCATTGGTGATGAGAGCGTCAGAGAGGAAATAGGATTCATGGAAAGGTTGTCTGTAAACGAAAGGGACTTTCGTGTGCTGAAGCTTCTTGGCAAGGGGAAGGGCGGGTATTCGTACCTGGTTTCAGATTCTGCCGACGAGGGAATCTTTGTACTCAAACAGATACACCATGAGCCTTGCGATTACTATCAGTTTGGAGACAAGCTGGAGTCAGAGCTGCGTGACTACAAGACGCTTTACGAGGTTGGAATCCCAATGCCTTCACTGCTGGATGTAGATGCAATGCACGAAAGGATACTCAAGCAGTACATCCCTGGCCCTACGGTCATGGAGCTTGTGACTTCTGGACGAATGGAGGATTCCATTATGGAACAAGTCCAGTCCATGTGCAGGCTTCTGTATCCCAAAGGGTTGAATATAGACTACTTTCCAACCAATTTCGTGGTTGACGATGGAAACACCTCCAGAGGAGATGCCGGCAGGCTTTTCTACATAGACTATGAATGCAACCAATACATGGAGAAATGGGACTTCGAGCATTGGGGCAGCCAATACTGGGCGAGGACGACAGTCCTCGAAGAATATCTAAGGGAGAAAGACAAATGACGAATCTTGAAAAGATCCAGAAAATCTACAATGTGTTCAGAATCATCGCAATGATTGCAATGATATTCTCTTTCATCTTTGCAGGCACAAACCTCATAGGCCTCATAGTAGCGGCGATACTCCGGGACTCACAGTTTTTCGTTGAGCTTGGCAACCTCTCGGGCTCCGTCGAGATCACAGGTTCAAGGCAGATAATCGCCAACGCCATTGTGGGCATTGTAACAGGAGCGACAAATGGACTGCTTTCCCTGTTCTCGATGAACTACTTCGCCTCAGCCAGAACGGATGGTACGCCATTCACGAAGACAGGTGCCACGACGCTCAGAAACCTTGGAATAAAGACGATCGTGATGCCCCTTGCTGCAATCATAGTCAATGCCATAATACTTGCTTGCTTTGGAGAGACAAGCCTCTACGACATTGGCAACGGAACATCAGTTGCAACGGGAATATTCATGCTAATCTTCTCCGTAATCCTCGCCTACGGCGCAGAGCTCGAAGAGAAAGCCAATAGACTTTGATTGACAATCACACTTTTCCAATAAATTATGTGATTTTTTACACGTTTTTCCTATAAAACGTGATTTTGAAAAACATTGACAGGAGTTCGAAGGAAAGGCTACTCCTTTTTCAGGAGACGACATGAAACATACGATACATCTCATACTGATTGCATTGGTTTTGGGATTTTGCTGCATCCTGGCAGTATCTTGCGACCAAGACGGAACAACCGGCGTGGGGGGGGGTGCATCAGAAGGAGGGGCCGAAACTCCAAGCAAGCCGGAAGCCCCTCCCTCTTTGACTGACATCTACGAAATATCCGATGATGGAACCCTTGTCTGCAAAGACAATGAACTCCTTGAAGAGATGGTGGAGATTCCAAGTGAAATAGATGGAAAACAGGTCAAGAAGATAGGCGATGACGCTTTCAGTTCTTCATCAGTAAAGTCTGTTATAATCCCTGAAGGCGTAACAGAGATTGGAAAAAACGCCTTCCTAGGATGTAAGGAACTTGGTTCCATCTCAATTCCAAGTACAGTGACCAACATAGGAGAAAGTGCCTTTTCTTCTTGTGAAATGCTAGAGTCAGTTGCAATACCAAGCAATGTGACCTTGATTGCAGCAGGAGTTTTCTCTTATTGTACCAATCTGAAAACAATTGAAATCCCACAAGGCGTGACGTCAATAGGAGAGGCTGCTTTCCAATACTGCCCCCAACTTACATCGGTTGCAATTCCTGAAAGTGTAGTTTTTATTGAAGAAAGGGCTTTTGCTGATTGTTCCAATCTGGAAGCAATCACAATTCCCAATAGCGTTACATTCATTGGAAGTGGTGCTTTCAATAGATGTTCCAATTTGAAGGCAATTGCAATTCCAAGTGGAGTATCCAAAGTTGAGGACAGTACCTTCTCTGATTGTACCAGCCTGACGACAGTCACAATACCCAACGGTGCAACTTCAATTGGAGCTGATGCCTTCATGACATGTTCAAGTCTGTCTTCAATAGAGATACCCAACAGTGTAACCAGCATTGGGACGAACGCTTTTGCAGAATGTTCCAAATTGGAAACAATTACGATTCCAAGTAGTGTGACATCAATTGGAGAAAGAGCTTTCCTCGATTGTCCAAACCTGAAATCAATCACAATCAATAAAGCAGAAGGTTCCATATCAGGTGCTCCTTGGGGAGCTACGAATGAAGCCGTGGAGTGGAAACCTCAGAGGCTATAGCCTCGCAACGATTGTTTGAGAAAAGTGAAAACTTTAAGTATCATAAAGTCGCAGAGAGCAACGGCTCTCGCTTTTTGTTCTTTTTCGCGGTTTCGATAGAACTTTTTCTATCCAAACCGCCGTTTTTCAAAAAAGAACATAAAGCCAAACAAAGAGGAGGAACTTTCAAAAAAAACAGGATTTCCCCTGAAATTGTGAAAATCTTTCCACAACTTTGCCAAAAACCTTTGTTTTTGTGGAAAGTCAGGCTTACTACTTGAGGCAGCAATCACTTGCCTTCGTATTTGACCACAGACTCCACCTTGTATTTGGAAAGGACATCTCTTCCATTAAGGCCTGCAAGCTCGATGAGGAATACGATCTCCGCCACCTTGCCACCAAGCTTCTCGACAAGGTCAGCGGAGGCCTTCATTGTGCCACCTGTTGCAATGAGGTCGTCTATGAGGACGACTTTCTGGCCGGGTTTGATGGCATCCTTGTGGATTTCGATTGTGGCAGTACCATATTCCAGATCATATGTCTCCGAGACGGTCTCACGTGGAAGTTTGCCGGCCTTTCTGATTGGTACGAAAGGCTTCTTGAGGAGGTATGCGATGGGCATTCCAAGGATGAAGCCACGGGACTCTGCTCCAGCGATGACATCACAATCGACCTGAGAGACAAGCTTTGCCATCTCATCGATTGCAAGGCGAAGGCCATCAGCATCCTGAAGGATACCTGTAATGTCGCGGAAAATGATTCCCGGTTCAGGGAAGTCCGGAATGCTTATGATGTAATCTTCGACTTTCTTCATAGCGCCCTCCTATAGAAAAACAGTCCCAGTGTACTAAATAGGAAAGGTTTAACCAAGCACATGAGATGTGAAAAAAATGCACAGCTCATTCAATTGTTTCACACGAAAAAGAGCACGGCAGCTGCAGCAGTCTCAAAAAAACGACTTGGCATGATTATTGCTACATAGAAGGCAGAGCAACAGTTTTTTTCATACCTCCTTTTAGTGTGATTTAGATGCCCGGGAAATCCTTCTCCTGGGCATCGCTTTATATCATTGGCAACACGTTTTTGCTTGTTCTAAGGCTTTGTTGTGGTTATATTCAACACAACTGCACAGAACCAAGAGGTAAACAATGAAGACAAACAACGAAGACAGCACAGCAAAGCAGTTTATAAGCTTTTTGCTAATAGGAGGAATAGGAGCCGTCATACAGCTTGCAACGGTCAACATCCTGTTCCTACTGTTGCGCGACTGGAAGGCTCCACTTCCACCCTTCATGTCCGCGGTCTTCAACGAAAGGGCTCTTGGACAAGGCAACGCCAACTGGGGCTACCTCGTGCCGTTCTTCGCCTCAAACCTGCTATCCAACACGTACTCCTACATCCACAACATGAAGGGCAACTTCAAGGCCGATGCCCCTGCATACTGCTTCGCAGTTTATATCGTACTACTTGCAGTACTCATCATCGTGGCTACATGGCTGTCAGGAGTAATAGCAAACCTGTTTGCACAGACCGGCATAGAGCTGTTCGTGAAGCTGGCACCCACGATAGGGTCAGTGCTTGCAGGAATCATATACACCCTAATACTTTTTCCAGTAGAGAAATACATACTGTTCAAGAAACGCAGTTGATGCCAGAGTCAAGTCCTAGTAGCACTCGAAATACAAGGAGAACTCACCGTCTATACACAATCCAACGCCAACCAGGAAATCGCACATTGGAGTCTTGACTCCATAACCAACGCCTATTCCAACGTCAAAGGCTCCAAGCTCTGAGAATGGTGCAGACACAGCATTGGAAGGAGCGATACCGGAATCGCTGCTTGCACTGGAGATGGAGAATGCAGTGTTGGAGCTTCTCCAACCACCCCTCAGCTCACAGACAAGGAACGAAGGAAGGAACCCTCCAAGGCTCCATTGCGATGCAGCCCCAAGCACAATTGCATCGCGGACATACACCGCATTGGAACATCCAGGGACGCCGTTCCAACCTCCCAGCTTAGTATAGGACGACATGAATTCTACGGGTTCACGGCTTGTAACGGCAAGGACATCGAACGAGAGGCACATGGAAGGGCTCAAAGGGACATTGTGTTCGTATGAGACCCCCAGCGTATATGTAAGCTCGTTTCTATGGAAACCCAGACTGCTCTTGAAATCCACACGGATTCCTGTTGTGGAGAACAGACTGTCCTCGAAGCCTCCATACCATATCCCATTTGCGAACAGAACCGGCATTAGGCTGAATGTCGTTGGGCTGCCGTCGATGGTCCTTCCCAATGCGTAGAAACGAAGGGAGAGTCCTGCGTTGCTGTTGAACCTAAGACCATCAGTGAACTTGAAACCAAGCTTCAGATCCGTTGCAAAGTCCATTGAATCCTTGAGCTGTGGGTTCGCCCTATTGGCAAGGGTCGTGACGGCGCCAAGGACCACTGTCAGATCAGGCTTGAAAAAGAGGCCAGTGTCGTCTTTTTCTTCGTTCAACGGATAGAGGAAGGAAGCCCCAAGTTTCAGGTTGTCCCCCAAATATGTGTACACTTCCATGTCCCAGTCCGTTTTTTCAAGATTCTTCTCGAACAGGCTCGCCTCCAGAGCAGGCAGGAACTGAAGGATGATTGGAGACCTTCCGTTGAAGACTGTAGATATCGATGAGGCAACGGACACTCCAAGCTTAAGTCTTGAAGTGGAAAGAGAATCCTTCGCATTCTCCAAAGACTCATCCAAAGACGAGGATTCAGGGGAATCGGTCTGAGAAGAGGGGGTTGACATGGAGAAGTATTCCCCAAGCCTCATTGGATCCTTCTTGTCAAGATCGTCCTCGTTGAACATTGCGGCAAGGCCATCCAGGGACTCGGATTTCCGTTCGATCTCATCACGCCCGCGTTGGATTATCATTTGGGGGTCGCCAAAATCAAGCGTACCAACGTCTTCGAGGTCTGGGACGAAGACGATGTCGGCATATTCGTACTGGTTCTTTATCGTATTGAGGACGACGAGCCTTATTGTGGCGTTCGCCGCTCCGCTCATGCTGTGCATCTCCTCCGCATTCACAGATGAAGACCCGTTCATATCCATGGCTATCACGATGTCATAGCCCAAGTCCCGTGCATATTTTATGGGCATGTTGTCCACAAGTCCGCCGTCCACGAGATAGAGGCCCTGCACTTCGTAGGCATCGAACACGAGGGGTATGCTCATGCTGCTTCTCATAGCATCGACAAGAGAGCCGCCCTCGAAAAGTACATAGTCCCCTGTAGTGACATCCGTAGCTACGGCCCTGTATGGAACAGGAAGGTCATCGAAGCTTATGTCATCAGGCACATTCGCTAGGATTTGTCTGAAGAACGATAGGATCTTTCTGTCGCTCACGATTCCAGAGCTCTCCCCTATCCCGGCATCCCCAAGAGACAACGAAAGAATGTTGGAACGAGTATGGCTGAAAGGCTCGATAAGTGGCTGGGTCTCCGTTTTGAGGATGTCGGTGAAAAGATCCGTAAGGTCGTTCTCCGTCACAAGCCGCTCTATGTCACCGGAGCTGTAGCCTGCGCAGTAGAGGCCTGCTATGAGGCTCCCCATGCTCGTCCCCATCACCATATCTATTGGAATGCCACGTTCTTCAAGGGCTTCAAGCAACGCAATATGGGCAATGCCTCTTGCGCCTCCACCTGAAAGCACCACTGCTACGGAAGGCCTTCCAAGATTTTCTGGAGCTTTTGCAGAAAACGGCTCCTGCCCTGTGGCAGTCACAGATATTGCATGGATCCCGTTTATCTTCACCGACAAATTGGATGTGACAGTGGCGAATGCATCGAACAAGCTCAAAGACATAAGAAAAGCGACAAGGGCAAGTGCTGTTTTCCTCATGGGTTCCTCCAAGTGATGACCTTATGACAATTCTGTACGATTGGGGATTACAGTTCAAGAAGGAGAACAGGAAGATTTAGAAGCTCCCTGAACAATTCGAGCAGATCTGCGAAATTGACAGGATAAGAGTCAGAACCTTGGCCAGAGACCTCCAAGACGCGCTTGCCGTCTCCAGACTTCCCCTCTTTGGCTTGTTCTACAAAGAGGCTCCACTTCACTTCCGACTCAGGAAATATGCATGGGGCCTCGCTACAAGCTTGGGACTTTCCGCGAAAAGATTCCTTACCAGTGGGCCCAATCCAATTTTCAATGTCCAGTGCTTCAATGGAGGTCATCAATTTCCAGACATCACCCTCAAAGGGCTTCCAAGCATCGTCCTTTTGGACGAAGTCCAGGTTCTCGCTTTCAGGAACACGATATCGCATGGCGCCATTTGAAGCGTCAAGTTCGATCCGGAGCCGCTGGAAGTCGTTTTCAAATGAGAACGATAGAGTTCTGAACATTGGGTCAACCTCTTCTTGAGTAGGCCCTTGCAAGACCTCCCTCAGAGGTCTCCCTGTACCTTTGGTTCATATCGAGACCTGTATAGTACATGCTCTTGAGAACCATGTCGTAGCTTATGTTCCTGGTACCAGTGAGGAAGTATGCAAGGTTTGCGGAGTTTATGGCTCTGAGCGCAGCAACGGCGTTTCTCTCTATGCAAGGAATCTGGACAAGCCCGCAGATTGGGTCGCATGTAAGGCCAAGATGGTGCTCAAGGGCCACTTCAGCGGCATACTCGATCTGCATGAGGTTGTATCCAAAGATCTGGCCTGCGGCTGCGGCGGCCATGGAACAGGCCACTCCTACCTCTGCCTGGCATCCGCATTCGGCACCTGAGACTGACGCATTCTGCTTCGCAAGCTCTCCAAAGAGACCGGCAACACCAAGAGCGTGTATGACATCAAGGTCTGAAAGATGCCGTTTGTCCTTGAGATAGTACAGCACCGCAGGAAGCACTCCGCAGGCACCACAGGTAGGAGCCGTAACTATTGTTCCGTTATCGGCATTCTGTTCACTCACAGCATAAGCATAGGAGCATACAAGCTGACATTCCACGAGTTCTGCATGCTTGTTTACCACAATATGATCGAAAAGGTGCTTGGCCTTCCTTTGCACATGAAGGCATCCTGGAAGGGTTCCCGTCTTTGAAAGTCCCTCCTTTATGGAAGCCTGCATCACCTCCCATACCTGTGCAAGATAGTCCCATATCTCCTTGCCTTCGTTGAGCTCAATATAATCAACAAGGTCTATGTACCGGAACTCGCAGAACTGCTTTATCTCTGCAAACGAGTTCTCCATGTATATTTCCTCGCCCAAGAGGTCAACCGATGGCCGCCCCTCTATGACTATATCTCCACCCCCAATGCTCTCAACTCTCATCCTGGCAGTCTCTTCTCCGTCCTTGATGGCAATCAGGTCCATGGTGTTTGGATGTTTGAGAACAACGGAGTTGTCAGCTACAAGCGAAACCTCGCATTCCTTTGGATCGAAGGACTCCTTTATGGCCCTGTCCGTGCCGTGTCCCATCCCGGTCTTGGCAAGCGATCCATAGAGGACGGATTTGAAGCTGTCAGCCTCAGGATTCTCATCCTTGAAGAGCTCCGCAGCCCTTGCAGGTCCCATTGTATGCGAGCTGGAAGGCCCTTTTCCTATTTTATATATATCCCTTATGGATCTCATTCGAATCCTCCTCAGGAGATTATGGAAAATCTCTGAAATCATGGAACTTTCAAAATTCCACGATAAGATAGTCTTTTGCAGTTGCTCGGTCAACACTTGCAACGTCAAACTTGCAATGTCAAACTTGCAATGTCAAACTTGCAACGTCAGCACTTCTTCTGTTGTCTGCACCACGTTTTCATGACCATGCCAACGGGAAGGTGTTTCACAAGGCGCACCTGCACCCTAACGGGAAATCCAAGGATGGACACGGACTTCTTTCTGGAGAGGTCCTTCATGGCTTTGTCCACCACCTGCCTTGCAGTGTAGAACCTGTCGTAGTACTTGATGGTGTCGTCATGGACGGCATGATCAAAGAACTCGGTCTTTATCCAGCCAGGGCACACGCACATGACATGGATGCCATGTGGTTTGAGTTCGACTCCGAGGGCCCTTGAAAGGCTCAGTACGTATGCCTTCGACGCTGCATAGACCGCCATGTATGGAACCGGCTGCCATGAAGAGTTGGATCCTATGTTTACAAGGGACGAGCCCTTGTGCATATAGGGGATGACCGTGCTGCACATGGCAGTGAGGGCCCTGTCGTTGAGGTCCACTATTGCGAGCTGCTTTCGTTCATCGTTGTCCTTGAAGTCACCAAAGATTCCAAAACCAGCAGCGTTCACAAGGAAATTGACCTGAGGGTTCTCGGAAGAAAGCACCTTCCTTATGGATTCCATACAGGAAGGATCACAGAGATCCAAGGCAAAAGGCCTTATAGGTGTACGGCAGTCCTTCGAAAGCTCTTCAAGCCGCTGCGAACGCCGCGCTATGACCCATATCGAATCCAGGCAGCCACCATGCTGTATGCTGTAGCGGTCCAGTGCGTATACGAACTCACGGCCTATGCCAGATGAGGCACCCGTCACAATGGCGATTTTCATAAAAACCCTCCTTTACTGATTCTATACCCAATCCTATCCAATTGCCATATCCAAAGATAAGCAATATCATGTGGTTTCGCAGAAATTGCAAAAACGACAGGAGGCGAATCCAACATGGCGGCAAACATGGCGGTGAAAACGGCGGCAAGAACAGAACCAAAAGACCTTCTACACGGCCCTCTTATTGGAAAAGTCTTTGCATTCGTAATTCCACTTATGATTACGAACCTGCTTCAGACCTTCTACTCAGCAGCGGACATGATAGTAGTAGGTCTTTCGAACGTAAGCGGTGCAATTGGAGCAATTGGTACGACAAGTGCAATGATTGCGCTCATAGTGAACGTATTCTCCGGTTTTGCAGTAGGTTCAAGCGTCGTTGTCGCCAGATACATAGGAGAAGGGAACAAGGAGAAGACTCAGTCCGCAGTTCATACAGCACTCCTTACAGGCCTTGTATCAGGACTGTTCTGCATGTTGATTGGCCTTGCAATAAGCAGGCCGGTCCTTGCTTTGCTTGGAGACGAAGGGCATATCCTCGATCTTGCAGCCCTCTATACCAAGATATATTTCGCAGGGGTTCCGTTCCTGGCCCTCACGAACTTCCTTATTTCGATCTTCAGGGCAAAGGGCGACACAAAAACTCCTTTGTACGTCCTTTCCTCCACAGGAATACTCAACGTTGGGCTCAACCTACTGTTCGTCCTTTCCTTTGGAATGTCCGTAGACGGTGTTGCAATAGCCACGGCGATCTCAAATCTTGCATCCGCAGCCATCCTGCTCTACATACTCAGCCGAGACGACAGCTGGTGTCGTTTCAGCTTCAAAAAGCTTGCGTTCGACAGAAGAACGCTCAAGGACATAATCTACAATGGACTTCCTGCCGGCGTCCAGGGTGCACTCTTCTCCCTTTCCAATATGATAATCCAAAGCAGCATCATTGGCCTGAATAATGCAATATGCCCCGGCGGATCGGACATCATTGACGGCAATGCCGCGGGAGCCAGCATAGAAAGCTTCGCATACACCGCAACGAACTCCGTATGTCAGGCATCCATCACATTCACAAGCCAGCACTATGGAGCAAGAAAATACAAACGAATCGGCAAGGTAGTGGCCTCGTGCTACCTCGTCACGTTCATAATCGCAGAGATCGTGTCGCTTTCCATCCTCATATTCAGGGTTCCGCTCATCCACTGCTACATCACAGCACCGCTTGCAGTCCAGACCGCTGAGACAAGACTCTACAACATGATGATTCCATACTGCACGCTGGCCTTCATGGAGGTTGGTTCCGGCACGCTGAGGGGGCTGAACAAATCCATGCTTTCCACCACGGTCTCGCTTGTTGGCTCATGCCTCCTTCGAATCGTATGGATAGCCACGGCCTTCAAGGCCAATCCCACGCTTGAGGTCGTCTACCTCTCGTACCCAATCTCCTGGACGGTGACCGCCCTATGCCACCTTGTCCTGTCACTACGCACAAGAAGGCACTACATCAAGGAGGCCCAACTTGCAGGAATCACAGAAGACTGATATCTCAAAAGAGACCAATGTCTCAACAAAGGCCGATATCATTGAAAAAACCGCTCATGATGAAACTTTAGGACATGGTTCGTTGGAAAAACCAGAGCAAGGACAATCACAAGCCTCATCCCGAGGCCCTTCTCAGGACCTGAACGACCAGCTGATCAATGGAAGCATAACGAAGCAGCTCTTCAGGCTAGCCCTTCCCACCATGGGTGGCTATATGTTCCAGTCGTTGTACGACATGGTTGACCTCTTCTGGATTGGCTACATATCGCCAAACGCCGTTGCATCCATGACGATAATCTCCACCATGCTGTGGTTGGTCAACGTATTCAACGAAATAGTTGGAACCTCAAGCGTCTCCCTCATAAGCCAATACCACGGAAGCGGAGACAGGGAGCGCACCCGCATTGCATCCGAGCGCACATTGGCGTTCAAGTTCATCTGGGCTCTGGCAGGTTCCCTTTTCATGGCTTTGCTGCTACGTCCAATAGTGCATTTCTTCTCGACCGATTCACTTGTAATAGAGCTTGCATTGGACTACGGCTACATAAGAGTGTTCTTCATCCCAATCTTCTTCTCCTCATACAGTGTGAACACGATATTCCGCTGTACCGGAGATGCAAAGACCCCAATGAAGCTGCTTACGGCATCCGCCATTCTGAACATAATACTCGATCCAATACTCATGTTCGATGACATCCCTTTCCTCACTTCCTTGACTGGCATACATGGCCTTGGCCTTGGCATGGCGGGAGCTGCATGGGCCACCGCCATAGGTCAGACGTTCGCGTTTCTTGCGGGCTTTGCTCTTTTGCTTAGGGGCACGTCAGAGGTCAAACTCTCCGTGAAAAACCTGCTCAAACCACACAAGGAAGTTGACCACAAGCTCATGACGATTGGCCTTCCAAGCGGAGTGAACCTGCTTCTCAGAAACATCTTCAACATCATACTCATGAAGATCATCTCGACCTACGGCACCGCTGCGGTTGCAATCCTTGGTGTGGGGACAAGGCTTCAGGGGTTCTGCATGATGCCTCAGACGGGCTTCAGCATGGGAAGCGGAATAATCTTAGGACACGCACTTGGTGCGAACAAGCCCAAAAGGGCCAAGGAATGCGTGAAGAGGGCGAACCTTCTATGCGCTGCAGTAAGCGCCATACCTGCACTTGCATTCTTCATTTGTCCTTCTTTTCTAATGAGTCTGTTCCTTGGAGGAGCTGCACCAGGGCCCGATGGCGTTGTACTAATGTATGTATTCGGAGCCAACGTCATCATTCTGGCGTTCATGGTGGGCTACCATGCCGCTTTCAGCGGAAGCGGCCTCAACCGCCCAACCATGTACGCCTCGCTCATCTCGCAGTACTGCTTCCAGCTTCCATACGCATTTGTCGTCTACCTGCTGAAACTGCCCGTAACTGTCCTATGGTTCGCCTATATGCTTGGAGACATCGTATGCCTTTGGCTACTGCACCACTACTACAAACAGGACAAATGGCTTGGAAACAGAGTATAGGCAAAAGTTCCTTGAAAACGAAGCCGTCGAAGACAATCAAAGGTTGACCGCTCCATGCAGAATGGAAGTTAAAAGGAGACCTGTTGCAGCGAATAGCTGACTGCAACAGGTTCCATTAGGATTCTTTATAGCGGCTTTTGCCTATGTTCTTGGCCTCTAAGCCGTTCTATCCTATTCCATAGCCATGATGTTTGATTCTGCGAATGGCTCAAAGTCCGTATCGCTTTTGAGCGCAGATTTGTATAGGTCAAGAGCTTCACTTGGTACATATGCCTTGATGTTCTTGTATTTTTCTGCTGGTGCTGGAATGTTTATTGTGGGAGGGTTGCTGTCTTCTGGTCCTTCATATTCGCCCTTCGTTGCATTGTAGGAGATCTCATTGGGATTTATGTTCTTGAGGTACTCCGGAGGCGTGGTTCCTTTGAATACAACGGAGGTCAATCCGCCTTCAAATATCAAGGAGCCTCTGTACAACTTCTTCAATGATGCCGGAATCTCCAAAGTCTCATTGTGGAATCCCAGAACGAATGCATCTTGGTAGAGGGCTTCCAATCCATCGTTGAGGATGACGGTGTTTCGTGTCGTGGAACTATGCACATCAATATGCAGATAGAATGCAAATGGGCCTATGACCTTCACTTCCTTTGGAATCACAAGCCTATTGTCATCGAATACAAGTTTGCAGTTCTCGAATGCCCATGCTCCAATCCTTGTTAGCCCATCATGCAAAACGACCTTCTCAAGATAGGACTGGCCAAAACACCAATCTGGAATCTCTTTGATTGAATTTGGTATTCTGACTTCTTTCACGGTGGAACCCCAGAAAGCACTTGGTGCCAGTTCTTTGATTCCCTCGCCAAGCGACAATTCAAGAAGCGCAGCATCATTAGGAATATCATCTACCCAGTCCCCCAATGCCTGCTGGACAATCCATCTTCCAACATATTCAACGCTTCCAGGGATGCTGAGCTTTGACAGGTTCTTGGCACCCATGAATGCCGCATTTCCAATGACCTTCAACCCTTCCGGCAGAATCATTTCGGTTATCGAAGAGCCCTGAAAAGCCCGCTCGCCTATGTTCTTTAAGTTCTTTGGTAGAAGTATGTGTGAAAAAGAGGCTCCAAGGAAAGCACGATTAGGAATCTCTTCGTTGTCTACATTGGAGATGTCCAAAGTCTTCAATGTTACCATTTCCCTAAGGGTTTTGAAATCGGCCTCGTTCAAAGTCCCCTTTATCTCCAAGGTAGTTGCAGACTCCAGATCGTTTTCTTCAAGAAGAGCTTCAAGGGATTTGCCGCCGCCTACCCAAATAAGCACCACCTTCTCAAGTTCCTTTCCGCAGACGGAACATGAAAAGACCTTTTCTCCATCTTCGCTGATCGAAGGTTCCTTGGTGACTACTCCAGAATCCTTCGAGTGTTCGGCTTTGTCCTTGACCACGTCCGTGTGTTCGCAGGTCGCCTTGTGCCAATGGTAGGTGTCGTCTACCGACCAAGACGATTCAAAAGAATGTTCATGTGAGGGGGGGGGGGTAGACGGGTCGTTCTTGCAGGAAACTGCAAGGCATAGGAATGCCAGCAGAGCCAGCAACAGGGTTGTAGTTCCTTTCTTCATAACAGTGTTCTCTCCTTTTACGTTTAGTAAAAACCTAGATACGCTGTCAACAAATGAGCATGAAAAAAGTTACATGTCTTCTAGAATCTTTGAGTCGGGAAATCCCCAAAATACGCTTGAGTTATGGATTGGAGGGTTTAATGGCCCGTTTGTTTGGAATTGATTTTTCTTGTTTTAGTTAATTTACAGAAGTTTTTGCAAAATGGCCTTCATTGTTCCTGGCCTTGTCGTTCTACTACACAGGCCAGCAGGCCTCTGCGACGTTATCCAAAGCCAAAGAATCCGCAGGTGCCCAATCCAAGGTATACAGCTCTTCCGGGCCAATCCACTTGGCTCCCAAATGCTCGCTCAAACGAGGCTCCTTGCCACTGTCCAAAGTACAAAGGAATATCTTCATCGTCATGTGGAAGTGCTCGTACCGGTATGACACCTCAGTGACAAGGCGCTCAACCGCAACGGCAACGTCCAATTCCTCTGAAACCTCACGCACAACAGCATGCTCAGGGGTCTCCCCTTGCTCTATCTTACCACCTGGAAACTCCCATTGGTAAGGAATCTCTGGCTTTTTGGAACTACATTGGGCTGCGAAAAGCTTGCCATCTCTCATGATTGCAGCTCCAACGACATCCAAATGCCGCATGACTACAGACTGCACTATTGGCATCAAGGAGCGCCTGTTGCGGGCGCTGACTACGGCTGCTATGACGAACGCCAAAGCCATCGCCCCAAGACCACACAGGGCCTTCTGTACTTCGTTAAGAGGCACAGGCAACAAACCTGAAGCAAGATACCCCAAAGGAAACAGCATCAAAGGCAGTGCGAACACAAGGACCGTGCTTAATATGGTCTTACCTGGAGGAAGGAGCAACGAAACCCGGTCTCCAACCTTCAAGGCAAGGTTGTTGTCATTACGGGCAGGATACTGCGTCTGGGTTTTGTTGTTGCAGAACATCTGGGCATGGCATGCGTTGCAGGCTGTGCTTTCGCAGCCGACAAGTACGGTTCCATCTTCGTTCAAGGCCTTTACAACCGCTTCGCTGATCATTTGCTCAATCCTTTCCTTCGTCCTTAGGAGGAGGCATCACTACGTCTACATCCAATCGTACAGAAGACACTTCAACAGCCATACCTGAAACATCGTCAAAAGTACAAACAATGCCCTGCATTTGAGGCATACACCAAGATTCTTTGGATCTAACCAGCACTTGGGTCCTTATTCGCTTGATTTCGAATGAAGGATCAAATCCCCCTACGCTCATGGATGCGCCACATCTGCCAAGGTCCGTCACATAGGCAGTTCCCTTTGGCAGAATGCGTGAGTCAGAGGTGAGGACCTTGCAATGGGTCCCCACAACGGCGCTTGCCTTGCCGTCAAGCATGAAACCCATCGCCATCTTCTCTGCAGTAGCAGAAGAGTGGAACATATAGAAAACAAAAGGAGTCTCCTCCCTTGCCTTGTCCACAATGGAATCGGCATTGAGGAAGGGGTTGTTCAAATGAGGTGAGTTGAAATTGCACATCCCAAGAGAGTTTATCATGCAGACCTTTCTGTCTCCAACGGAGATGTACCGCACACCTCGACCAGGAACGCTTTCTGGGTAGTTTGAGGGTCTGAGGATTCTATCCCTTTTTGCAATGCCCTCCACCATGTCTATCTTATAGAAGGCCTTTTCTCCAAGGGTGAGCACGTCTATGCCCATGTGCTGCAAGGTGAGAGCGTTCTGGAACCCAAGGCCAAAACCGCCCGTCGCCCCTTCTCCATTGGCAACCACAAGGTCTATGCCGTTCTCCTTGCGGTAGTCTCGAAGGGCGTTCTTTATGACGCCAATGCCGCATCTACCTACGATTTCACCCAAAAACAGAACTCTCATATGTCCAATGGTACTTTTCTTTCCCCTACTTTGCAACACACCCCTTTAGGTGTATCATTCGACTATGGCCCAAAGGAAACTGGCACGCTTATTGCTTATGTGTCTCCTCTCTGCAACCCTGTCTATGCAGCTAGTCTCCTGTACCAAGAGAGAAACGCAGGCGATCCCGTTGGGCGAACAGGAGCTGCCGGACATGGTTCTGTATGATGCCCAGTACACGTTGGGACGCCCAGGGGAAGAAGCCTTGGTGATGACAGCTCGGACAATGACCGTCTACAAAGGTGCAAAGGGAACATTGTTGGAGGGTGTCAGTTTCAAGCAAAGCGGTGAAGACGGTATGGAAGGGTCATGCGAAACCGCCGCAATAGACGAAAACGGAGAGAAAGCCACGCTCACTGGAAACGTGGAGATACGGCGGAAAGGCGATAACCTTGTGATTGAAGCTCAGAACATCGAATGGAACAACGAAACCATGACGCTCGATGCAAAGGGGGAGGTCGTCGTTGTGTATGGGGATGGCACACGAGTGGTCGCACAGGACTTCAGCGCAGTATTGGATGAAGACGACTTTGAGTTTGGAAGGATTGTAAGGGGGACTGTCAAATGAGAACACAAAGAAAAACAATGCTTTGTTTTCTAATATTGTGCGTTTTTTATCTGTGTATACTGCCAGTATACGCCTCTGACATCACATTCTCAGGAGGCTATACGAAAGTAAGCATGCAGGAAGGCAACAAGTCAGTAAGCCTTTCAGGAGGAGCTGAGGTCTCAGCGAACGGACTCTCGATTTCAGCCCAGGAGATAAAGCTTTACGGAGCAGACTATCGTTATGTGGATTGCACAGGGAAAGTCAATGCCGTCGATAGCGAAAGAGGAATAACCCTCCAGTGTCCAGGCCTTTTCTATGACAGACAAACAGGAGAGATCGTATCGGACGGATGGATCGAAGTGCAGGATGAGACGAACGATGCGACCCTTTCAGGCGCACGCTTGGAATACGATACGAACAGCACCCTCATAAAGGTCCAAATGATGGCAAGGGTCGTCAAGAACACTGACGATGGACCAATGGTATGTAGAGCAGACAGCATTGAGTTCGACAACTCGAACCAAAAGGTTACACTCAAGGGCAATGCGAATATAAGCTGGAACGGAAACGTCTACAAAGCCGCAGTGATAACCGTTGACCTAAACGACTACGGAATAACCATGGAAGGTTCCATTTCAGGAGAAGTGAATGGATAATAAGCTCAAAGTCGAACACCTGAAGAAGACATATGGGAAAAGGGATGTCGTCAAGGACATCTCCTTTGAAATGCAAGGAGGCCAAATCATTGGCCTGCTCGGCCCAAACGGAGCCGGCAAGACCACCACATTCTACATGATCGTTGGATTCATCACGAACAATGGAGGGTCAATCTCCCTCAATGGCCTTGATATCACCAACGAACCCATGTACAAACGTGCACGCCTTGGAATCTCATACCTACCACAGGAACCTTCAATATTCAGAAAACTGAGCGTTGAGGACAATATAAGGCTTGTAGTCGAATCACGTCCAAACACAGATCCCAAGAAAAGGGATGCAATAGTGCAGGGACTGCTCAAGTCCTTTGGACTAACATATCTTGCAAAACAAAAGGGCTATACACTATCAGGAGGGGAACGAAGAAGAACGGAGATAGCTCGATGCCTTGCAACAAGCCCACGGTTCCTTCTTCTTGACGAGCCCTTTGCTGGCATAGACCCAAAAGCCGTCTATGAGATAAAGCAGATCGTGCGGTCGCTTGCTAAACTTGGAATAGGCATACTCCTTACGGACCACAATGTAAGGGACGCACTTTCCATAACAACATGCTCCCACATCATAAGCGATGGCTCAATCCTCGTCTCGGGAGGAAGAAATGAACTTCTTGCCAACGAGATAGCAAGGGACATCTACTTTGGTGAATCGTTCGAGTAGGCAAGAAGAGGAACGACATGGCGGACTTTGCACCAGGAATAGGACTTTCCCAAACGCTAAGGCAAGAGCAGACGCTCTCGCCTCAAATGTTGCAGTCCCTCGCCCTGCTACCAATGCCAATACTTGAACTCAAGGCCCATATCCAACATGAAATAGAGTCCAACCCAGCCCTTGAAATACCTGAAAGGGAGTTCGACACCCCGTCTCTTCAGACAAATTCAGACCAAACCTGCTATGACGACAGCATGGACGATGCAGATAGCTCATACTATGAGGAAGCCTCCCAACAGAAATCCGATGCATACTCCAACACATACGAAACGGCCGACCCCGATTCCAGCGACCGCTTCAACATGATGCTTGAGAACACCCCTTCCAACGGCAAAACCCTTCAGGAACACCTAATGGACCAGTTGGGGGAGACATCCATTAATGAAGAAACGAGAAAAGCCGCGGAGATGCTCATAAGCGACCTCGATGCAAACGGCTTCTACATTCTTCAACCACAACATCTCTTCGAAGGCTCCAGGCTGCCGCAGGATACCATAGACAAGGCAATTGAAACAGTACAAGGCTTCGACCCAAACGGAATATGCGTAAAGGATTTCAGAGAATCCCTTATACTCCAAGCAAAACTGTCAGGAATGGCACCTGAAGACCTTGAAACCTTCACAGCCATGGTGAACACACAGTTGGAGAGGATCAAGGCAGGAAAGAACAAGGAAGCGGCTCAGGCACTTGGAATCCCAGAGGAGGACCTTGAAACCTTCATATCAATCCTAAAGTCGTTCACACCCTACCCTGGCCGCAACTACGGATCAGACAACGAGACATACATAGAACCGGACTTCTCGATACACAACAAGGATGGAATGCTTCAGCTTGATATAAACCGCGTAGGAATCCCAACGCTGGAAGTTTCACCGGACTTCACGGCGCTGGCAAAGGATCTCAAGGGCCCACAATCCAAGGAAGCCAGCAAATACATAAATGGATGCGTGAAGCAGGCCACCCTGCTGATCGACCAAGTGAACCTAAGGTTCAAGACCCTTTACAACGCTGCAGTTGCAATCATGGACATCCAAAGGAACTTCTTCCTATACGGGCCGCGCCACTTGAAAACCATGACGCTCAAGGATGTAGCCGAGCGCATAGGGATCCATGAAACCACAATGAGCCGTTTGGCCCAATCCAAATGGGTGGATACAGACTGGGGCCTGTTCCAGCTCAAATACTTCTTCACCCAAGGTGTAAGCTCTGCACAGCCAGGGGAGCAGACAGTATCAAGAAACGTAGTCAAGGACATGATAAAGGAGATAATCCAGGAAAAGGGAGCTCTGTCAGACCAGAAGATATCCGATCTTCTCTTGGAAAAGGGAATCAAATGTGCACGCCGCACGGTTGGGAAGTACAGGACGGAGCTCAACATAGATTCATCCTACGAGCGTTGCTGAAAGTTTCCAGCCCAACAGCATAGCCCAAAGGACTACAGCCTAGCGAACTCCAACTGTTTGGGGTGCCTTCCCTTGTGCTTAATCACATCTATGAGACACTTTTCCATGACGGTCTGCTGCAATGCGGTTCCTGATTCCTTTATTCGAATGTCATATTCCGCAAGAGTAACAAGAATACGCTCCATGTCACGGACATTGTACAGCCTGCAGGCATCCTTGTAGACCTCCTTGTCCTTGAGCCTTGAAACAGGACGGTCGCCCTCGAAATACTTCGTTGTGAACGCACTGCCGTCCTCATAGCCCTTGGTCCCCATACCAAGGCCCTTTTTTGCATTCATCTGCACAGACAACGCTCTTCTGAAATAGGTTGCAAGACGGGATGCACACATTGCGGTGACAGAGGAGGCATCCTTTGTACGAAGCAGAGTATGAAGGCACTCCAAAGCACTGTCCAATTTACCACGGGCGACATATGAGAACAAAGAGAAATCGGTCTCCTCCCTGGTGTGGGTGAGGTAATCGTCCACGTCATCTGCAGTGACGGAAGTCTTGCCAGGAATTGTGCTCAGGTATATCACGAGCTGCGAACACACGTTCTCGAAATCATGTACGTTGTTCTCAACCTTCTCTATTATGGCCGTGCAGGCAGCGGAGTCTATAGAAAGAGAGTTCTTTCTGAAGAAGGTCCTAAGCCACTCCTCCTTCTTGCTCTCGAACATCTCATAGAACTTCATGGTATTCTTTTCAGAAACGGCGCCCATGATTTCAGGAGCCACGAAGAGTTCATCACTAGTTATGACAAACGTTGCACAGTCAGAAGGATGCCTTATGTACTCGGCAAGGGCCTTTAGCTTGTCCTTGGCCTTTATCTCCTGGGCCTGTTCAAGAATCACAAGCTTATGGTCTGCAAAGAGGTCGTTGTTGTTGAGCTGCGCAAAGAGCTCGGACTCATAGTCCTCGAACCCATAGAACTTAGAGACCTCGCATGAGCCAAGATTGGACTTTATCTTCTTTATCTGGTCTTCCTTCAAGCCCTTTTCAGGTCCAAGGAGGAGATAGACACCGGCCACAGTCACCTCCCGTATTGTCTGATTATCATAAGAAGTTTGCCATGGATCTGACACTGCGTGGAAACAATCACCTTATAGGCTTGGTTTGCAGGTCTCAGTTCGTATCTGTCACCAACGTGGAAGAAGTGTTTGAGAGTTATCCCATAGGTGTCGTCGTCACCTATGCTTGCAGCAACGATCTCTCCATTGCTGGCGTTTGAAGTCTTCTTTATTATTGCAAGGTCTCCATCGTTTATACCATCGTCTATCATGCTGTCACCCCTGACCCTAAGGGCGTAGAGCTGCTCAGACTCATCGCAGCCTACAAGGTCCTGTGGCACGGAAACGAAACCGTCATAGACCTCCTCGGACATTATTGGAGCACCTGCAGCGGTAGTCCCAAGGACTGGGACCTTTATGATGCTGTCTCCAGACGGAGTGGTCCTTCTAAGCAGAGCCATGCCCCTTGGAAGGTTGTCAGCCGTGCGTATGACGTTCTTCTTCTCAAGGGCTCTGAGATGGTCGTACGCCGCCTTTGGGGAGAAACCAAAATGCCCTGCTATATCCCTAAGACTTGGAGCATAGCCGTTCGTATCGAAGAAATGCTCTATGAAATTGGCGATCTCCGTCTGTCGTTCAGTCAATCCTTTCATGCTAAAACCTCCCTGGAAAACAAGTTAGATTGACACACAAGCCTTTTGGGAACCAAAGGACCTGCATGACTTCATCCATCCTCTTAACCCATGATAACACATCGCTTATCAAAAGTTAAGACTTGAATATTGCAAAATATGAGAAAATAATCGAAATCACTGACGGGAGGCTAAACGAACACCCTCCAAAAACGAATAAAAATGCAAATTGACACGAAGGAGAACATAATTATGGAGAACTTGATCAAAGGGTACATGGAATTTCTCGACAACAACAAAACGGAGCGCAGATGTGCAGCGACAGTCGTTGAAACGGCAATTGCAAACGGCTACAGGAATGTTGAAGACGTCAAGGCCCTCAAAGCAGGGGACAAGGTCTACTACAGCAGAATGGGCAAGACGGCGATCCTCTTCAACATTGGAACTGACTGCATATGCAAAGGCATGAACATCCTTGGCGCACACATCGACTCACCAAGACTTGACGTCAAACAGAGCCCAATCTACGAAGACACCGGACTGGTCTACCTCAACACGCACTACTACGGCGGAATCAAAAAGTACCAGTGGGTCGCAATCCCACTTGCAATCGATGGCTTCGTATTCCTCACAGACGGCACCAAGGTCGATATCAGAATCGGCGACGACCCTCAGGACCCAGTCTTCACGATCTCTGACATCCTCCCACACATCGCACAGGACCAGATGAAGAAGACCGCCGCGGAATTCATCGAGGGCGAAAAACTGGACCTCATCCTTGGTTGCTATCCAGCACAGAACAAGACAGACAAGGACAAGGCCGATGACTCTGAGCCTTCCGGCAAAGACAAGATCCTTGCAATCCTCAAAGACAAATACGGAATAGAGGAAGAGGACTTCGCCTCAGCAGAGCTCGAAGTCGTTCCAGCAGGAAAGACCCGCTACCTTGGCTTTGACAAAACGCTCGTCCTTGGATACGGACAGGACGACAGAGTATGTGCATACACATCGCTCATTGCAATGCTCGAATCCACAGCAGGCACAAGGACCAACTGCTGCATCCTCGTGGACAAGGAAGAAATAGGAAGCCAAGGTGCTACAGGCATGGACTCAATGCTTCTTGAGAACGCCGTTGCAGAGGTCGTCTTCAGACTTGGCCTTGACAACCCAGAGCTGTCCATCCGCAGAGCTCTAGCCAACTCCTACATGCTCTCAAGCGATGTGAACGCAGCATACGATCCACTCAACAGCTCACTCTACGACAAGCAGAACTCATCGTTCCTTGGAAAGGGAGTCGTATTCAACAAGTACACAGGCTCAAGGGGAAAGAGCGCTGCATCAGACGCCAACGCAGAATACCTTGCACTTGTGCGGGGACAGCTCAAATCCCACGACGTCACATTCCAGATGGCGGAGATGGCCAAAGTCGATGTAGGCGGTGGCGGAACCATAGCCAAGTACGCCGCAAAGTATGGAATGCAGGTCATAGACTGCGGAGTCTCAGTACTCAGCATGCACGCTCCATGGGAGATCACATCAACATACGACATAGAGCAGGCATACCTTGGATACAAGGCTTTCCTCGCCATCAAGTGATGAACATCACAGCAGGCGACAAGAAGTGGAAATAACTTTTTGACTTTTGGGTTCTTCGCCCTTAGAATTTAGTTAGGGAGCGGTCTAGCCGCTCCAGCCCATTCAAAAAGGAGGAGCGAATGAATCTTAACGTTAGAGGTATCCACTATCAGGTCAGCGACGAGACAAGGGAATTCTTGGACAAGAAGCTTCAAAAACTCGACTTTGCAGAGAACTATCTGCATGATTTGGACATAACAATCAAGAGGGAGACGCTTGGACAAGGCTTCCACATAGATGCAAAACTACACTTCTCGTGGGGCACGGTGAAAGTCGTGAGCTACGACTGCTACGAACTCTACGAAGGGATCGAGCTCATAGCGGACAAGATAGAAGCCGCAGCCCGCAAGGAAAAAGGCAAGGTCATAGAAGGCTGAGCCAACATACCGCACAACACAAACATTGACTTACAGCCGCCCACCAGTGCATACGAACCGCACTCCGGGCGGCTTTGTTCAATGCAAGCACCCTGATTTGGAGGAAGACATGCTATACGAGCTACCTGCCGAGACAACAGAATACGAGTTCAAGGTTGCACTTGAGACGAAGAAACCAAAGAGCTGGTTGAAAAGCGTCTGTGCCTTTGCAAACGGAATTGGGGGCACCCTGATCTTTGGAATAGACGACGATAGAAACGTAGTTGGACTCTCCAAACCACAGGAAGATGCAGAGAAGATCAGTAGGCTCATAAAGGACAGAATTACACCAACGCCCGATTTCAAGCTGGAACCTGAAGCCATAGAAGACAAGACAATCCTGAAAGTCATGGTCAAAACGGGTCGTTCGACACCCTATTACTACCGTGCAGACGGAATCATGGAGACATACATAAGAATTGGGAATGAAAGCACCATTGCACCCAACAACATTGTAAACGAACTTATATTGAAAGGAACCAACCAGTCGTTCGATGCTCTGATTACAGGAGAGAAGAAAACCGACTACAGCTTCACCCTACTTTCCGCCACATACAGGGAGCGAACAGGATTGACCCTTGAATCTTCTGATTTCATATCGTTTGGCCTGTCTGACAATATGGGACATCTGACAAATGCCGGGAGGCTCTTTGCAGACCAACATATAGTCTACAATTCCAGAATCTTCTGTACCCGATGGAATGGGCTCTCCAAAGGCTCGATATTCGACGATGCAATAGACGACAAAGAATACGAAGGCAATTTGATTCAACTGCTACAAAATGGAAGCCTCTTCATTCTGAACAACTCCAAGGTTAGATTTGAAAAAAAGGACTTCTACAGAGAGGACAAGCCTGACTACTCGACAAGGGCCGTAACGGAAGCCCTTGTAAATGCATTGATACACAGAGACTACATCGTCATGGGAGCGGAAGTCCACATAGACATGTACGATGACCGCCTTGAAATAACGTCACCTGGTGGTATGTATGGAGGGAAACCAATACAGGAACGCAAACTGGACGAAATAGAATCGGAAAGAAGGAATCCCGTAATAGCAGACCTTTTCCATCGCATGAAATTCATGGAGCGAAGAGGCAGCGGCATAAAGAAAATCCTTGAAGAAACCTCCATGCTTCCAGGTTACGATGAAAGCAAGAAACCCACCTTCCGCTCAAGTCCAAATTTCTTCACCGTCGTCCTTAAGAATATGAACTACAACGCTGAAAATGCAACGGCAGAGCAAGTCACCCCCCAAGTCACCCCCCAAGTCACCCCCCAAGTCACCCCCCAAGTCACGGTGCAAGAAAAGATACTGGCCTACTGCTCAGAGCCAAAAAGCAGGAGGGAAATCATGGAGCATTGCGGATACAAAGACAAAAAGAGCTTCGTAAGCCTGTACCTCGCACCCCTTCTAACATCAGGAGACCTTAAGATGACCCTTCCAAACGAACCCACGAGCCGCCTGCAGAAATACGTGACGATGAAACCCCAACAGGAAAAGAAGTTGTAGACCAATCCTAAACGAGGACTAAATAATCAGTCCGCGTTTAGTCTGCGTTTGTCCGCGTTTAGTCCGTGTTTAGTCCGCGTTTAGTCCGCGTTTAAGACAACAACAATGGAACGTTGCATATACAAAAACAACTCGTTTCAAGTCCATTTGTGGACAACTGAGCTGCATACGACATCATCTACCATTACCAATCGAAACCCCAATATATGCTTGGAGGTTCCCAAAAGTCCGACCATCCTCGTTCCTGAAGTTCCGCCTGTAGGAATACGCCGCACCACCAGAGACGGAAAGCCAAGGAAGAATATGGCAGGCTCCCTCAATCGACACGCAAAGGGTATGCTCAACAACGCCCGTAAGCTCAATCCTGTTCACATCACCAATCCCGTCAATGCCATCGAAAGTATAGTTCGAAACATTGACACCCCTTCCCTTCTCGCCATGCATCATATACATCAAGGCCGATTTTACCGAAAACTCCAATGGCTTTTCATACACCCCTCCAATAGAAACCACAAAACAGTCCGGGCCATATTTGTACCCGGAATACGCAAGGTCAGGATCGTTCGACTCTGTCCTTGAATAGCCCAGGAGAAAATCCTGGGACCAACAGCGTCTCGCATAAGGGACACCTGTATCTCTGTTATGGTTGTATTGGGTTATGTTCCCATTTTCATCATAGAACTTGGAATTCAGATACATCCCAGGCATGTTGTACACAGTCTCGGCATAGACATTGAAAAGGCCGCCCGCAAGGATATCGGTATAAGAAATGTTCAACAGGCCTCCAAAGGCATTGGGTTCCGTGTATCCAAACCCAAGGTATCCTTCGGCCTCTCCGGGAATCTGGAATTGGTCCATGGTGACCTGTGCATACAACGACCACTTCTTCAAGAACGACCACGAAACATCCACTGATATCATGTTGTTGGCCTCCAAAGTGGTCTCTTCATGGTAGTTGTAGTAGTTGTGCATAACCATGAAAGGGTTCAAGTAACGGAAATCGAATGCAGTGTTTGTGTCTATCAGTGTTATGAAGGACAAAGACATCTTAAAAGGATCCATAGGGACAACTTCATACGTAACGGAATGCCTAAGCTCCCTATAGTCTGAAAAACCAGTGGCATTCAGCTTCCAAGGCTTATCAATAACTCTGCCAACAGGTTCATAGACAAGCTTATATCTAGGCCCTTCCCCAGATTCATAATATACAAGCTTCCCTTCAAATGTGTCACGAGACGAATCGAAGTTGGTCAGTGTCAGGAATACAGAAGTCCTCTTGGTGTAGAAGCCCAGCTTCATGAATTCCTGATACTCGTAGTTGTCTCCAATTGCAGTGTTGCCGGTATAGCCTTCCCCCAGGGAGACGTTCCCTCTTCCAAGAATGAAGCTGAAACCCTTAGTGCCAAGCGAAATCCCTGCATCAAAAGGAAAGTTCTGATGGGAGGAAGCACCAAAAAAGGAGAAATGCACAGAATCATTCCAGTAGGACTTTTTCTCCCCTATATAAGAGGCCTTTTGCTTATAGTCAAGAACCATCCTCCCATAGAAGAACCCTCCAATGGTGTTCTCAAGAACTATGGAAGCAGGCCTTCTATCCTTTTGTCCTTTTATGAACCAATCCTGGTCTATTGCGTATTCAGGCTTCTCATCTCCATTGAGACCGTATGGGAAACCCGTTTGGAAATAGACCTCTGGAGAGAGAGTACCAGCCACGGAGACGGATCCAAAATCATCTTTATATACAAAACCTTTGTCTGCAAGCTTCTCCTTTACGAAGACCAACAGTTCATCGTCTTGGGACATGTGCCTTTCAGCACGCTCCAAAGCCAACTCAAGTTGCGCCTGCGTCACAGGTCCGTTGCTGGAAGGGCCCGCAACTCCGGCATAATGGCACAGCTGGTTCACCAGCTGCCATTCCTGAGATGAAATGGAATAGTATTTCTGCGCATTTGCAAACATTGGAGCAAGAACCATGCAGCAAACAATGAAAACACACAAAAAGCACTTCTTCATCTCATCCCTCCTTGAAAGAACAATCAATAAGCCAACTTCACGCCAACCTTGAGGTTCATGGTGAAATCAGTTACCCAATCGCCCCAAGATAGGATCCTTCCAGGATTGTATTTGTACACTACCTTCCCATCTTCATACACATCGATGACTTCAGGTTCAAACGACCTGCTAGTCTCTATGATACCATTGAGACCTAGGACAATAGACATTGGAATCTTCGTTGGGAAGCTCTTTTCGATCTTCAATTCAACGTCCACTATGTTGTTCCAGATATTACCAAAGAAATCTCTGCTGTAGTACTGCCCCCATTTTTCACCATCAAAGGAATCGAAAGCACCATAGTTCATGAATGTAAGGATGTCCGTACCGGTCTTCTTGGTTGCATACTGGGCACTTCGCATCTGGTCCTTGACCACTGTGGACAACTTCCATCCTCCATCTATCGTGGTATCGAACGCAAGGAGGAACTCAAGGGAATCGGGATTGAGAGGATAGCCAATGTTCTGCCCTTTGTTGACGTATGCAGTCGTGTATGGGACATCTGCAAACAGTTTGGCCTTGTCTTCGTAGTGCGTGCCAAAGAAAGCGGATACATATGTCACCTGCGTCCTCAACTCAGAGAAGTTCCCAAACGGCAAAGAGAACTTTGCTCCAGCCTGCAGCGCAATGATATTCCTTGCACATGAGAACGGCTTGCTGAACGAGTTCAGTTCATCAAAAGAGAACGCTGCATACAGCTCTCCAAACTTGGGGTTCACGTAGGATATATCAAGACCTGCAACCACATTGTCATAGTCGCCAAGACTGTTCTGACTGAACATGTATATCGTAAGAGGGTTGAGGTATGAAAGCTCGAACCTCTTGCGCCATACCACGCTTTCCCATACTCCAAGCTTTGCTCCATAGAAAGGTCCAAGCTCTACTCTGTGCATGCTTATGTTGTTGGAATACTTACCGGTCTTGTCATCCATGTTTTCGGACGGCCACTCCACATCATTGACAGAGTTCAATGATGCCTGCCCCAACGACGCCGTCATTACTGAGTACGAAAACCAGTCAGCAGGGACCAAAGACAGTTCAAAGCCATCGAACACACGTGCTGAACCAGCTACGGCAAAGTTGTTCACGCCAGGTCCCCAATCACGCTTCACAGACCCAATCCTCATTGAAACGACATCATCTGCAATGCTTGTGGATATCTCAGGGAAAGCCTCTATTCCAAGGAAGAAACGACCATCTGGAAGGCTTGTGAGCCTGTCTCCATTTTCAAAAAGATTCATGTAGAATCCATCGGTGGAGAACAAAAGCTCTGTAGGAAGGTATGCATCTGGATCTATCCTGTCGAGATTGAGCTTGAAGTTCAAATCATAAGAAACGACATTGAAAAGACTTCCGTTTATGTACGCAGTCATGCTGTTTCTTGAATCGAAGACCTTCTTGCCATTGTTTCCAAGGCCGACTATCTGTGTAGTTGAAACATTGCCACCCAATGTGGTGGTTCCAAACCCACTTGAGGACCTGAAGAAACCAATAGTGGACTTATCGTCCTGTGCAACAGAACCATCTTCAAGCCCGTACTGACTGTCGAACGAAGTCAGAATTTCGCCTATGCGGGCTTTCTCGGAAGAAGAGACCAAATCCGAATCCCTCATTGTATTCAGCAATCTTCTTACGGTGTTGAGGTTGTATGGTTTGACATCCGTCTGAACCTCGATGATTCCTCTGAGCTCTCCAATCTCAATCATGCGATATGCCTCATTGTCCAACGGAACAGAGTGGAACTGTGTGGCGAACAAAGCACCACACACAAAAACCAACAACAATGCAACAAAAGCCTTTTTCATCTTTCAACTCCTTTCACCCCGTCCAAATCGAGGAGATCCCCAATCTTTTCATCCCATTCAGGAGGAGAGAACGGTATGTAGCCACCATAATGGTAGAACGTCAACTCTCCAACGTATACTTTCCCGTTCACTAGGTACATGTCAACACGCAAAAACGGAATTCCATGTGAAAGCACCTGAGCAATCCGCTTCATCTCCTCAAAGCAGGAAGGCTTCTCGGGCATGGAACTTGCAGGGTTGTCTTCCATGCCAAATGGAAGCTTTCTGAATTCAGCATCCAAAATGGCCTGTGGCGAAGACCTATCCGTATCAGGCATAATGTACAGGAACTCGCACTTCCCATTGAAACAGAAGAACTTATAGTCCGTAAGGGCCTCGTTTCCGTCAGACAGGAATTCCTCCACGACAATCTTTGGCACGATATCCTTATACTGCCACTCGCGGGTCCTTTTGTAGTAGTTTCTACGAAGACTACGAGTCATGGCCTTTCTGGCCGCTTTGAAATCAAAGGCCGCCTTGTCCCTGCACACGATATAGCTCCCGCTGTCATGAGACGTCTTCATCACGAATTGGGAAGGGAGCTTTTCTAGACCGATTTCCTTGAAACCATCATACACACCAACGAGCGGAACCGTATAGCCGCATCCAAGACGCTCCTCAACGAAACGGCGCATCCCAATCTTGTCCGCCATTATGGTGTACATTGGATTGTGGTCATAGAGCTTGAGCCACTGCAGTTTCTCCGTAAACGTCTTTGGATTGTCCAAGTTGAGCCTCTTTCCCATTCTTAGTCTGTAAATCAACTCTATGAACGACTTGTCGGACAGAAACCATAGAGACCTATAGAAAAAGGCAATCACGTTCTTTCCAAAAATCTTTTTAAGCTTCTTTATTCTCCCTTCATCCATCACAGCTACTCCAAGAGGGAAAGGTACTCGGCAACGACTATCTTCCTATCGAACCTGCCTTCAACGATCCTACGCCCGTTCTCCCCCATCCTCATTCGTTCTTCGTTTGGCAATGAGAGGAATCTTTTGAGGACAGACTCCAGATTATCCACATCCCTTGCACTGCAGTAGAAGCCATTCACCCCGTCTTCAACGATCTCCTTGCATCCAGTCCTTGGAGTGCATATCACAGGCCTACCTGTAGCACAGGCCTCAAGGATGACGTTGGACAAGCCCTCTGGATGATATGTAGGAAGTACAAGACAACTCGCCTCTTCAAGGAAACCCCTAGAATCCGCAAGCTCTCCGTCATAGCGAAGCTTCCCTTCTTCAACCAACCTTTCGACAAGCTCCTTATATTTGTCATCCATTGTACCTGCGGCAATGAACAAAATGTCGTCGGAAGCCATATCCTCTGCGCACTTTAGAAACTCTGAAACACCCTTGGCTTCTATGAACCTTCCAAGAAAACCAAACACGGTTTTTCCTTCTGTGGGATATGGTTGGACTTTGAATTTATCAAGGTTGATACCGGAACCGGGAACGACCAGAGAGCGTTTGAACGCTATACCGTTCCTTTTGAAGAAATCCCTATTGTCCTCATTCTGGAACACAATGCATTTGGCCTTTGGCATTACACGTTTATGTAGGAACATAAGAAGTTTCTTGAGTTTCCCCTCCTTCTCAAGTTCTCCAAGGCCGGTGATCATTGGAACATATGGTATGTAGAGCCTCTTTGCAACCAGACCCCCATAGAGGTTCATCTTTATGGTAAACGAGAACAAGATATCAGGCTTTTCGCTCCTCATTATTGCGGAATAGGTTCCAATGAGCTTCAGCTCCTCTTTTGGATTCGTCCCCTTTCCATGGAACGGAACGTCAATGATCCTACAGATTCTCTCAAGTTCATCACGTTTCGAGACATCGTCCACATCACACACTACGACAACTTCATGCCCCTTGGACACAAAGGTCTCAATGATTTCCTTTCTAAAGTTGTACGTATATGAAATGAGATTCGAAAGAACAAGTATCTTCATGCGCCTTCCTTTGCACTTGACATCATACCCTACAAGGCATTCTAGTCAAGCGTTTTGCAACAGTAGACAATGCCGTTAATATGTTCATTTCCATAGACCTTGTTGCAAGAAATCGTTTTTCAGCTATAGACTACAGACATGGTGATTTATATATCGTTTTTACTGATTCCAGTAATTCTCATGTTTGTCATGCGGAAAAGGGAAAACCGCGATAGAATAACCCTTATAGTTTCCTTTTGTATACTCTTCATTGTTCTTTCAATCAGATCTAGATATACGGGTGTAGATCTACTCGCCTACGAATCAATGTATGAAACACTGAAAGGAGTATCATTCAAATCTTTGATTCAGGATTTCCGTTTTCTGCGAAAAGGGTTCATAGCGGGGACGGAATGGGGATATGAACTCTTCACATGGATATTCTCCACCCTGCATCTGGATTTCCAGTGGCTTTTGGTTGCACATGCCGCCATTTGCCTTGGCAGCGCCTACTACATGATTAGAAAGAACTCATCCAACCCAGTGCTTAGCTTTGCTTTGTTGGTAGGGTTTGGTTTTTTCGACTATACCTACTGCATCCTCAGACAGGCTCTTTCCCTAGCAGTCCTCATATACGCTGCGGAGGCAATGAAGAACAGAAAGCCTCTGCCCTTCATCCTTTTCGTCTATCTGGCAAGTCTGTTCCACACAACAGCCCTTCTTTTCGTTCTAGCTTATCCTTTAAGCTACATTCCAATAAACAGGAAAACCATTGCAGGGTTCTGTATCCTTAGTGCTTTGATAGTAGTCGTCTTCCCCTTCGTCATCAGGCCTCTGTTGGAAAGATTCGTTGCCTTTACAGGTAGCGGCTGGTCCTATCTTGACTACACCTTCGAATTCAAGGAAATGCCAATCCTCATCGTTTTGATTGCAGGATTCCTAGCTGTATTCATGAATCAGAACACCTCGTTCGACGACAGGGAGAAGACATTCTTTTGGACTTTCATGCTCACTCTGCCAATCGAGGCCTTGAGCATGTATATGCCTATATTTTCCAGATTCAGTACAATGACACTGTTCCCTTTTGCATCTGTCGCGATACCGAATCTTCTTGAAACCAATGAAAACAAGAAACTTGTATATGCATTCGAAATTCTGATATATATCGCAGCCGTCGCCTATTACGCAGTTTGTCTTCACTTCGACCTTAGGGAGCTTTGCATTACACCATATGCAACGATATTCGGCTAAACGATTGCTTCAATCATAAAAACCTACTCCTGACTCTATCGAACATCTGTTTCATTCTGTCCACATAGAAGGTGCAGTTGACAGCGATGACTATGGCAGCCGCCACGGATGCAACTTTGAAGGCGAGAAGAATCCATCCCAGATAGCTGGTATCGTTGAAAACCATCCTCCTCCCAACGGCAACGATCAGAACAGAACTCAATGCATCCACTGCGAACTGCTTTGAGACATTCTTCAACGGCCAGCGGATCAGATTCTTCGAATCGTAGACAAAAAGCCAGATCGTCTGATATGCCATGGCAACAAAAGTTCCTATCGCCACACCGACCAAGCCCCAGATCTCCACCGTCAGAACAGATATAACGACATTCAAGACAACGGCGACGATATAGTTCCTCTGAGTCTGTCTGTAATGTCCGGCGGCCAGCACCATGATGTTGTATGGAAGCCTCATGCAATGCATTGCATTCGCCAATGTAAGCAGAACGGCAAACAAAGGTTGAACGTAGTCCGCATCAGTGACACCTAGGGTGTATACCTGTACGAAAGGGACGATCAGCACCGCAGTACACGCAAAGACGAATGTGGTCCCGGTGTGGACCACCCACTCGACCCATCCAAAGAAAGAGTCAAGCTCCTCCAACCTCTGCTTCGCCCAAAGCTCTCCAAGTACAGCCTGAAACCCATCGGTTATGGACATGAACAGAGTCTTCACACCACTTACGACCAAATAGTAGACGGAATAGATCGATACATTGGACAATGAGGAGAACACCGTCAATACAATCACGTCCGTCCCGTTCAGGACAACGGACGCAACATGCTGTGCAACACCGCTCCATTTCTGCTTGATCGGCTCTTCCTCGTACTTGACCTTCCTGTCGATTCCATATCGTCTGTTCACATAGACGCGGAGCACCAATGGCCTGACCAGAAAGATCAGGGATGAGACCAGCTTGACCATCTGGACGGAGCATCCCGCCGAAATCATGGCTACGCATGCGACCGTGTTCAGAACCAAGGCTATCGTCTGTGCATTGTATTGGATATAGCCACGTTGGTCGGCAGTAAGGAGGATGGAATCGACAATGCCAAAATAGTACTGGGCGAACGAACTGATGGACATCGCCCCTATCAGGATTGAAGTGAAGACTCCATCGAAATCCTGATTCGAAATCATTGGGTAGACAAGCATCAGAACAACAACGTAAACCAGAAGAACCAACGCTATCGTTCGGAAGAATCTATTCGCAGACACAACCACACAGCTTATTTGGCGGTTGTCTTTGTCTGCAAGTGGTTTGTAGAGGGAAGATTGGACAACGGCCCCCACGCCAAGCTCAAGGAAAGACACCACACTCAGAAACTGGGAGATCGAGTTCACAAGACCATTGACTTCAGACCCAAAGTGCTGAAGAAAGACCCTAGGCAGAACGAAACCACAGACAATGGCAGTCACCTGAAACAACAGAGAGGCAACCGAGTTTTTCACCAGCAGATCTTTTCTCATAGCCCTTCTATAGTAATTATTCCCTGGAAAGTTTCAACATCCCTCCGATTCTATAATCCCATTCGCTTGGATCGAATGCTTCAAAACCGCTTCCGTCAAAGAAGGTCAATTCTCCAAAGAGAACCTGACCATTGCATTCATACAAATCAACTCTGACATGAGGCAACCCCTTTGAAAGCTTTTCAGCAATAGCTATCATCTCGTCGTATCTACGAGGTTTCGCAGGCCTAACATCTGCATGCTGGTATCCCCATGTAAGACCAAGCCAGTTGAAGTCTCGGTCAAAGTAGTCGGCCTTTGTAGGCTTTTCAGTATTGCGGTCCGAGTTGATCATTACGAATTTCACGCAGCCATCAAAACAATAGAACTTGTAATCCTTTAGTCCTTGGTCCTTTCCCGTCGAGAAAGACAAATGGCACAGCAAATCCTTATATACTAGGCAGTACCCCCCCCCAGCCGATTCAGGAAGCTTCAGCCAAGAACCAAGAAGTTCGTCGTTTCCTTCATAGATGAATTTGCAAAACCCGGCATCGTGATAGAACGTCAATTCTCCAAAGTATATCCTTCCGTCTACATCATAGAAATCCGTACGTAGAAAAGGGTGCTCATTTGACAGTTTTGTAGCAAGTTCCTTCATTTTCTCAAGATTCGGAGGGGTTGGCAGGGACCTATCAAAATCAGGAGGGCTATCCTCATCTCCCAACTTCAGCGTTTTTCCGTCTGGAGTAAAGTAATTGCCATGAACTTTCACGAATTTATCAAAATTAACCTTATAGCACTTTGCAACACCACCAAAGCAGAAGAACTTGTAATCACGAAGCTCAGAGGTTTCCGAGTCCTCCATGTATTCTTCAGCGATGATCTTGCGAGGAACATCCTTGTACGGCCATTCTCGTCCGAGAAGATAGTAGTCCTCAGCCAGTCCTTTTCTCAGACCTTTCTTCACCTCTTTGATGTTCAGTTTTGATTTGTCCTTGCATATGCACATGCCAGTCCCGGAGTTGTGGTTGCACTTCAATACAAACTGATTGGGAAGGGCATCAAAATCAATCTCATCCGGGTCATCCCAAACACCCAACAATGGAATGAGGTACTGTTCGCCTATCGTATCCGCAATATACTGGCGAACCTTGTACTTATCGACCATCATTGTGTATTCAGGCTTTCGATTGTAAAGCTTTAGCCATTGGAGCTTTTCATTGAAGGTCCGTGGATTCTCCAAATTAAGATCCTTCCCTAACTCAGCTTTATATCTCAACTTAAGGTACTTTTCATCAGAAAGCCCGTTGAAGAGACCAAGAGAAGATAGGTACAAGAAACGGATTTTCCTATCAGTAATTGCCTGATATAAATACCTAGGAATCTTTTTAAACTCCATTGTCGCTCATACTCCTTTCGTTTTTCAGAGAACATAATCAAGTATAGGTATTATTTTATAAGACTTTCAATGTATTCTTCCCATTCGGCATTCACCACTTCAGGAAGAAACAAAGCCGCACGCCTCTTCTCTTCTAATCCAATTCCGTTTTCTGAAAGTCTACAAGAAATAAGTTCAGCCAACTGCTTGGAATCTCCGCATTTCACCAAGTTCTTTTTCAATTCTTCACCAAAAAGTTCCTTAGGCCCACCACACGGACAATCAGTTGAAATGCAAGGTACCCCTGCAGCCAAAGCCTCCATTAAGGCATTTGGCATTCCTTCATAATCCGATGATAAAACAAAAAGATCAGCCGTCTTGAGAACACTTCCAACGTTATTTGAAGTCCCCATCAGAAAAACCTTTTGAGAGAGCCCCATCCCTTCGATTTTTCTCTGTAACTGTTCATGGAGAATCCCTTCCCCATAAATCTTAAGGACGGCTTCTGGATAGTTTTTTGACACTTCGGAAAAAGCCTCTATCAAAAGCGCATGGTTCTTTTGTTCCACCAAACGACCGCATGTGACGATCTCCCCTCTGGCAGGGGTTCTCTCAATGTTATAGAAATCTTCGTTTACAGCATTGTAGATGACCCTGGATTTTTTTTGTAGTCGTCTAGGGAACCACTGTTGTGCGTCTTTCGTTTGGAATACGCATCCGTCTGCCATTGGAAGCAGAACCTTTCCGACAAAAGCCCCTTCCTTTCCAGGATATTCCTTGCAAGGATCGTTTCGCACGGAAATCAAGGTCTTCACGGGTAGAAACCTTGTTGCAAGAATCGCACGAAAATTCGATTCGGCCATGAATGAAATCAGAATATCAGGTTTTCCTTCTTTGCAAATTCTATGTAGCTTTGCAATACGGCTTACATTCCTACGAATGCGGGATTGTCTGAGTTCAGGTTCCTCCAATACAAGTCTTCTGACACCATTATCCAAATGATATTCTTCTTCCACCCTGTATGAGGTGATCATTGTAGTATCGTACCCATCCGAAGCAAAGGCGTTTGCAAGATTTGCCATAACACGTTCAGCACCGCCCCCGCCAAGAACATCGATATATAGGTATACCCTAGGTGGATTCTGTTCCCTTTTATGCATTTCCACTCACACTCTCACAGTTTGGACAAGTAGTAGTCCGTCAACCAATTCGCTGCGGTTTTGATGTCAAAGCCCTTGTCTGACAATTCTTCAAAATGATCTGTACGCTCGATTCCCTTTGTCTTCAATATGGCATCAACCCAAGTATCAACCCCTTCGGAAAGCGGAACGCTGGCAACCAGACCATCGACAAGAGCACTTTCACTAGGAACTTTGTCAGACATCAAACAAGGCAAACCTGATGCCTGAGCCTCCACCATCACAACGGGAAACCCTTCATACAATGAAGGCATTACGAATACATCCATAGCCTGCATCAGTTCATTCACATCCGAACGAACCCCTGTAAGAATCACATCCTGCTCCAATCCAAGCCTGAAGACCTCGTCTCTGACTGAATGCATTCTTTCGCCATCACCGACAAGCAATAGCTTTGCATTTGGTTCAACCTTCTTCAACTCAGAGAAAACCTTAAGGAGAAAACCATGATTCTTGGCAGGGTCAAAACGTCCGACATGTCCAACTACGAATTCAGAAGAAAGACCAAATCCATTTCTAACCCTCTGACGCAAATTCTGATTTGGCAGATACTTCTTCACTTCAATCGCATTACGCATAACCGTGAATTGTTCATGAGGGAAAGCCCACCGTCCTGCCGCTTCGCCGCAAGCAAAGAAATCCGTAGCATAATGCGGTGTCAGAAGCTTCGAAACAGCCCTTACTGGAAATTTATAATCAAAGTCCAGTTTCGTGCTGTGGACATGAACGATTCGATTTGGAACACCAGCTTTTTTTGCCGCCCTAAGTGGAAAGGAATTGGTACAGTCCAAATGGGAATGCACGATATCATACCTATGATCTTTAAAAAAACGATTGAGTGCTTTGTAGTATTCTGGGTTCAAAGGATTCAAGCGTGGAACATGGTATATCCTACCACCCAAAGACAGAATCTCATCATCATATGCACCCTTTTCTTCTCTGTGCAGCAAGAAATCAAATTGAACAAGGCTTCTATCGATGTTTCGGTAATAGTTCATAAGCATTGTTTCAAGCCCACCGCGATCCATTTTGGTAACAACCTGCAGCACTCTCAACATTGCCATTTCCTCCTCATCCATTATTCAGAACGCTTTGGACCACTTACTCATTTCTGAAATTTTTGCAAAAACCCAAGTCTCACTTTCAATTGATCCTCTAGTGGAAAATCATACCACCATCCTTATCCATCATCAACCTTACATCAACACCAACGAATAGGATACGCTGGCACCAAGGCTGACTTGAAGGTCAAAGCCTCGCTTCGTAGAGTTGATTCCTGAAATGTCTATGAAAGCCTTGACGGGTGCAAACCCCCAGGAGAAAGAGTATTCACATCCCAAGTTCGCAGTTGTGATTACATCATAATCGCCGGATGGGGCTGTAAGCATTATTGGGGCAAAGTATTCATCGAACATCGTATATGCACCATCAACAACGACTTCCAGCGTTGAGTAAAGATAAAGACCATTGGAATGGTAACTGCAATCACCTCTCACTGCAATGGTATCGCCTCCATATTTGTAGCCAATGTACGTATAGAATGGGAACCTATAGTAATCATCTGGATTCAAGTAGTTGTAGTTTATGATGAAATCCGAGCTGCCGGTGGGCCTATACAATGCCGGATTGGTATATATTCCTTCAATCGAGGTAGAAAGGACTCCCTTTCCAACGAATGTCTTGTACTCCAATCCCAGGCTATACCCCATAGCCTGATCTTCCTTTGAGGGGTCTTCGAAGAAAGGGAACGATCCCTGGTCCAATACGAACTGGCCATAAAGGAGCAAGCCTTTGATTATCGAATATTCGAACTCCACATGGGCAATTGCGTTGAATTGGTTGTTGTTGAGGTTGTTGTGGTAGAACGTTGCAGGATTCAGAAGAGTTATATCAGGAAATCCGTAGAAGCGGTACATGACGTTCTCGCTCATAGCGATGTTCAAAGACTCGAATGGTCTGAACTCAATTCTATGGGCAGCAAAAACCCTTGTATAGTCCTCATAGTTCTTTGCCGATGCATTCACACCTCCTCTGTAGTTCTCTGGGAACATCAGTGTATATTCGAATGCGAACTTCTTGGCAAATGTTTTGAGAGAGACATAGTTGTAGAAATCGTTGTGGGTATCGAATATGAAGTTTCCACCCTTGTTGAAACCCCATGACTTCTGAGACTTGTAGAAACCAAAGGAAAAGAAATCGGCGGAATAGTCAAGGTAGGCACGTCTTGGCATATTACAGTCGCTGTTCGCTGTAGTTGGAAAATTGAAAACGAGATTCCTTTTGTAATTTGTCTGGCTTGTAATGACCTCTAAGATATCGGCCTTTGGGTCATTTATTGGAATCTGGGTTCCTACCCCCCCCCACGGCTTTTTGAGGTCTTCTTCCACATAGCGTTTTATACTCTTCGTTGAAGTGGCATCGTCACCGCTTACCATTCCAAGTCCCATCGAGAGCTCAAGATGACCATAGAACCCGCCTATCGAATTGTCCAAAGACATTGATGCGAAATGACTCCTGTCATCATAGCCGTACTTCCAGAACTCCTCCCTATTGTAGGCGTTGTCATTTGTGTGGACGTAAGCCTCTGGGGAGACTTCAAGCTTAAGGGATATCCAGGCATCTGAGTCACTTGAAAGTCTTGCAGATATGGAGTCATAGAGAATCTTTTCGTTGGAGGAAAGCAGAGAACAATCTATCTTCGACAGCTCGTTCAAGGCTTCTGAGACGGTCCAAGGTCTTGATGTGGAAGGAACGGAATATCCAGACAATACAAATAGGTCATCCATAAGGGCGTAAATTTCGCTCCCAATAGGAAGGAGCGCACCTTTTGAAACAGGAACACCAACATTACCAGATCCAAACGCAAACGCACAGGAGAACGAAAACAAAGCCAAAAAGCAGAGCAATAGATTTTTCTTCATGAAAAGCATCATACCACACGAAACGTCGAAAGGCCAAATATCTCCATCATTTTAAAAACATCTACTTCATTTTTACTTCAAAATGATGTAGATATCGAAAGTTGGATAGCCTCTTTTTGTTACTCCAGAACAACGGAATCAGGATTCGTCTTGAAGTACATAGGACGTCCATTTCCGCTCTTTTCCAAATATCCGTGAAATACAAGATTATCGAGCACTCGCTTTCTAAAATAGCTGGAATCGCTTATGTTAAGATGGTTTGCGATTTCAGAGGCCTTTCTCGCCCTGCTGAAACAGAAACCCAGAATCTTGTCGTCATGAGTTGTTCCGTTTGGTATAGGAGCATATATTAGGGAAGGAGCTTCTTCCTCTTGCAGACCTTTTCCGTAAGTCAAGTCTGGCAAGACCTGAGTGAAATGATCGGAAGCAGAGGATATATACGGTCGATGTTCTGCATCGGCATCCCCATACTCCTCGGTTAGCTTGTCAAATCCAGTTCCGGCAGCCTCCATGACATTGCACATAACTAGAACCGTGGAAATCAGTTCATTTCTCCGTTTTGAGATGATTCTTGACAAATCATATGTCTTGCCAAACGGTTCACCCCTATAAAAACTACCTGATGATGTTATCTCCAATCTATCTTTGAACATATCCACCTTGATTTGCGTACCATCAATGAAATAATCACGGTGTGCAACAGCATTGATGATTCCTTCAAACAAAGCTCGCTTTGGATAGGCATCTATGTTAATCCTTGATTCTCCAAGTTTCCTCATCGAATGATTCATTCGCTGCATGACAAACTCCATCATTGCATTTATCACAACTATGACGTTTCCTTGGTATCTGTTGATACTTACAATCCGCTCGCTCCCCTTGTTGAATCCAGAGAAAACAGAACACATTACCTCTGTTTTTCAACCTTTGCAATGATTGGAAAAGAGCGCTGCTCCATTTGACAGAAAACCCTGTTCATCATAGAAACCTATGGATTTCAATGCTTTCTCCGTCAATTGCTTTCCATCGTTATGATTGGAATAGAAGTCTCTTAGAATGGTAAAATCATCAAAATTATATTCCTCATCAGAAGGAAGGACATCATACTGAGTGTTTTTGCTTTTGATGCTCATCTCTATGATTTCTTCATATGTCGTACCATTGGTGAATCCATCACGTCTCATATAGATAGAAGGAACACCTTTGTATTTCAATATTATAGGTTTGACAGAGGATTCCTGAACTTGTACACGGATTATGAACCTTTCGGCTCCTTTTATTTCGGAACAAAGGACACAGACATCTGTGACCTTGGCACGATATATTCATTGACCATGTTGTTGAAGAAACTGCGCTCATTGTCCGCAGCTATACGGTCGAAACCAATCAACTTGTTGGTCTTATCCTCCACCCCAATGAAGAAATCTCCACCTTTTGCATTGGCAAAGCCAGCAATCGTCTTAAGCCAATCCACAACATCATCACGATTCAGCATTCCCTTGCATTCAAAACGATCGTTCTCAAGACCAACTTCTTTGACAATTTCTTCCAAGTACATGATTTCACCTGTATTCATGAAGTATGTTCATATACCACTTCAAAGCAACTTCAAGCCAACTTCATGAAAACTTCAAAAAGGTTCATTTCAATCAACCTGAAGGAGGATCCAGTAGTCAGCCTATATGTCACATAGACCTGTCTCACTTGGTTTTGGCAGGTCTACATCATCGTTCCTTATGAACATTGTCATATACATTGGAAAATAGCGGATTGGACCATTGCTTCCAATGTTGTCATTGCAAAGAACATATGCCTTCTTTATCCCGTATTCCTTATTCGAAATGATGTTGTTCAATGCCGAATGGACCTGATAGTCCTTTCCTGATTTGACTTCAATTGGGATCACTTGGAAGTCCTTCTCTATGAGAAAGTCCACTTCCCCCTGTTTTTTGCTGTTGAAATAATAGCCCTTGAACCCATGGGAGCGGAGTTCTTGGGCAACGAAGTTCTCATACATTGCTCCACAGTTCACGTTCGCATTTCCTCCAAGCAATGAGAGTACGGCACCTTTTCCATATTGTGTTGTAAGAAGACCCACGTCAGACATGAACAACTTGAATAGATTTGCCTTTTCGTTCAACAGCAGAGGAATACGTGGTTCAGTTACATTGTAGATGGGAATAGCCACTCCTGCATTGACAAGCCACTCAAAGCTCGCATCATATTTCTCAGGTCTGAAATTTCTATCAAGATCATTGAAGACATACCTTTTGTTCTTGGAATCCAACTCTGCCGGAATCAAATCGTAGACCTTTCTAAGTTTCAAATGCCTGTCTTCCGTTTCATACTTTGAAAAATCATTGATATAACCAGGAATTATTGCGTTGTGAATCTCCAAGACTTTGTTGAAATCAGATTCATCAACAAAACTCTGAACCGCTGCGGGCATACCACCAACAATCATGTAGTTGCGGAAAACGTTCATAAGACGCAGATGGATGGAGTTCGATATAGGTACGGATTTCTCGAACGAGGCTTGCAGCATTTCAAATGCATCTTCAGAAAGGCCCATGGCAATGTAGAATTCCTCAAGATCCATAGGATACATTTCAATCGAACGCAGGTACCCAACAGGTGTAGACCTAATGCCCTTAAGTTCCACACCCAGAAGAGAACCGCTTAGAATGTATCTGAAAGACCCCTCCTCTACAAGTGATCTGCACCCGTTTTAAGTAACACTTTTTGCTCCACTGGAACCGAAGAGGTAATAGAAGGAGAGAAAGTGAAACACAGAAAATGGACGTTGGAGCAGAAGAGAGCCATAGTGAAGCAGTTCTACGAGAATGGCAGAAGTTGGAGCAGAACCTGCAAAGAGGCAGAAATTTCAGATGGTCTTCTGAGATACTGGCTTGCAAAAGAAGACATCAATCCGGATAAGGAATATGCTAGAGAGCTAGGAAGCAGATTGAAAATGAGACCTGTAATGGGAAAGGCTCCAAAAGATCCGCTTCCTGATGGAGTGGAAATGGCATCTGTGAACAATCCGGAAGAACTGTTGAGAGAGAATAAGGACCTAAGGAAGAAGATTGCCTATTTGGAAGACAAGGTCGATTATCTTACCGAGCTGTACAAGGTGATTTCCGAAGAACCTGAGAGAATCTCAAAAAAAACGGTTCGTCGCACTCAGTGGACTTGTCCAGACAGGACACAGGAACATAAGACGCTTATGTACAATGGCCGGAGTATCGACAAAGTGCCTGTATGCGCATCTTAAAGGTCTGTCTGACAAAGAAGCATCAGATGAATCAATAATCGTGTGCATCAAACGGATACAGCAGGAATATGGCAATTCCATTGGGTATCGCAAGATGCAGGACAGGCTTCTGGACGATTATGGAACAAAGGCCGGGAGAAGAAAGGTCCTGCGCCTTATGAGGGATTTGAAAATGCTTTCTGCAGTACGTAGGAAGCATTTTACAGAAGAGTATTATGTTCGCCGCAGGGAAATGAAGGACAATGCTCCAAAGGATTTGATAGGCAGGGATTTCTTTGCTCTGGAACCTTTCAAACGATTTGTCTGTGACATTACATACCTTACAGGATGTGATGAGACCTGGTATCCGAGCGTAATGGAAGATCTCTTCAATGGAGAGATTGTAGGTTGGAAGATAGGAGAACACTGTACCGCAGCATTATGTATGGAAACAGTTATGATGATGAAAGAGACCATTGTAAATACTGAAGGTTGTGTGCTGCATAGCGATGGAGGTTCCACATATCTTGCCTATGATTACAGAGAATTGCTTCTCTCGTTGGGAATAAGACAGAGCATGGGAATCAAACTCACCTGCTATGACAATGCCAGAATCGAATCCTTCAACGGTGTGTTCAAGACAGAAGCTCTTTATGCCCTTTATGGAAAATCAAAGGTCAGGAACAACAGAATACCGGTAAGAGAACTTGCAGAACGGGCACAGTGGTTTATTCCCATATACAACAACTCCAGAAAGAAGGATGCACTTGGTCATATGACTCCGGTTGCTTTCAGAGAAGCCAATCCAAGAGGGACATATCCGGTAGTTGTATGATTTATTTGACATCCATGGAAAGATGGAATATAAGGTAGTTGTTACCCATACGGGAGCAGTGATATTGAATGTGTTACCTGTACTGCTCCAGTTAGTTAAAAAGTGTTACCTTTTTTGGGTGCATATCATTTTTCAATGCTTTAGGCTGTTTTATGTCTAAAACATGGAAAAAAACACATTTTTAGTCTATTCGCGTCTTTCTCAGGGGTGACCCCTTCCAGAGGGGAGCAAGAAATGCAGCATGAGGGTGAAGAGGAGTCTCCCGCTGCAGTGGTCGAGGTCCCCTGTCCTGTAGGATGGAAGCCTCGAATATACGGTGCTCCAAACCGGATTGTTATCGCAAACCCTGTTTTTGTCGTTTGCTGCAACATTTCTGTTACAGCATCTGCGTTTTTTGGACTTTGCTGTAACTCCAGAGCCATTGCCTTGCATTGGCATGCAAAGGTCCTTCCGTCGTTTTGCTGAATCAGTTTTTTAAGCTACCAATAGGAACTACATAGACACCATCTTTGCGGCGGTATGCGTAATCACCAATCCCTGTCAAAACCATAAGGAAACATGGAGCATTCATTTTATCTGTATCGATTTTTGCTTCCATTGATTTCAAACTCTTTGCCCCTTCCTCTATTAGCTTGTCACCACCAATCTTAATTTCAATGAGACCATATTTTCCGTTTCTCAGGTGGATAACTGCATCACATTCCTGTCCGTCCTTATCCCTGTAGTGGTAGACCTCACCGCCCAAGGCATCAGCAAAAACACGCAGATCTCTGATGCAGAGTGTTTCAAAAAGAAATCCAAAGGTTCTTAAATCATTTACCAGATCATTGGGCCCAATGCCCAATGCTGCAACAGCAATGGAGGGGTCTATATAGTAACGAGTGTCGGAAAAACGAATAGCGGTTTTTGACCTTAAATTAGGATTCCATGCAGGTAAATCCTCTACGACAAAGATCTTGCTAAGTGCGTTTATATAAGATGCAACAGTTTCCTCGTTGATTTGAGTTTCATCATTTGCCGCAATATCCTGTGCAAACACAGTATTTGGAACCTGACATCCTTGGTTCCTTGCATAGGAACGCATAAGACGCCTAACCCTTTCCGGGTTCTTTTGTACACCATCAGCCCTATTGATGTCAGAGTGTACAACGGCTTCATAGTAATCTACGGCTTGATCCAAAGCAATCTCGTCACGCATATCCACCGCAAGCGGCCATCCTCCTCGACACACAAGGAAAGCCAGGCGGTCGATACTCAAATTTGAATCTCCTTCAATATCCTTTCTTCCGTCAAAAAGGTCCTTTATGCTGACTTCACCTGTTGAATCTCCCGATTCGTACAAGCTCATAGGCCGCATTGTCAACCAAGAGAAACGACCTGTCCCAGAATGGGTAATCTTCTCAGTATCTGCAGGAACAGAAGAACCAGTGAGGACAAACTGTCCAACCTCTCCTCTATGATCCACCTCAAAACGGATAGCATCCCAAAGCTTTGGAGCGAGCTGCCATTCGTCAATCAGTCTTGGAGTTTCACCTCTTAGCAGTCGTTTGGGGTCCAAATCAGACATGGCAATATTTTGCTCCTTCTTTTCCGGGTCATCCATGTACAAAATGCTGGCGGCTAGCTGCTCGGCGGTTGTTGTCTTGCCGCACCACTTAGGGCCCTCGATCAGCACAGCACCTTTACCTTCCAACTTCCGCTTTAGGATATCATCTGCAATTCTTTTTCTGTAGTTCTTCATTGGAACACCTTATTTCCATTCACATCATATAGCATTTTCCGACGATTGGCGAGATTTTTTTCCGACGATTGGCGAAAAATTTTTCCGACGATTGGCGATTGTTCGTTGCATCAGCCCAACCAAAAGAGCAACAATCACTTTCATTCCACAAACAAATCTTCCATCAGAACCACATTTGAAAAAACATTGCTGTATTCGTTTCTCTTCAATCCAAAAGTCGTAACCAACGTGCTTCGCACGGAAGTTTTTGGAGACACCTCTTTTTGGAGAAGGTTCTCTCTGTTCAAAAGGGTTTCATAGTAGTCTTTATCGACTTCATAGTCACCGCTATAGAACTTCAATTCACACATATTCACCACATTGTCGTTCCGGTTTATCAACAGGTCGATTTACGTTCCTTTTGAATCTTCACTTCTCTTTGACCAAGCCGATGAAGTTGTAATGACTCCTGAAATCCCCAAGGCCTTCTTTATCTGCTCGATATGGTTGAAACACACATTCTCAAAAGCATACCCTCTCCATGTCGAAAGACTTTGAGAGCTAGTATTCTGCTGCCAAAACTTTTCTCTCAAATTTGCTTTTCCATAAACGAATTGGAGATAAAACAGACAGAACGGATCTATGAGTTTATAATGGCATTCTCGTTTGCCAAAACCAAAAGGAACGTATTTTACAATGAAATCACTCGCCATAAGAGCATTCAGATTCTTGGAAAGACTACCACCCTCTGCAATCTTTAGGTGTTCCGCAATCTCACGTCTTGTATATCCTGCACTTCGGGAAAACAAAAAGCCTACAATGGATTTGGCCGTTTCAGGATTGTCAAAGGCAGATACGAACAATCGGTTGTATTCGTCCCTCAACCTTGCATTTCTTGCAAAGAAACAATCATCGATACTCTGAGCCAGACTCTTATCCCCTTCGATATAACCCATGTAATATGGAATTCCGCCCAAGACCATATAACTTTGAACAATATCGTAATTGGAAAATCTGATGTTGTTGAATCTATAAAACTCTCTACATTCCGCAAGTGTGAATGGTTCAAGTTTGATTTCATATGTCACACGGTTGTACAAGCCGCCATGGGCATTGACAAGTTTATCAAGAACCCACGAATTGGCACTTCCTTTATTGTGAGGCGAAAGCATATTTTTAGGTCCTCACCTCAAAATAAAGGGTTCATGCACAAAACTGGTGGGGCTGGCAGTAGAGGGAAAGGCGAAACAAAGGACGGAAACCATTGTAGAATGCAA
>CAKQWE010000005.1 GCA_934277975.1 uncultured Spirochaetales bacterium | reverse complement strand
TGCTACTTCAGTGTAGAGCAAAATGCAACTTCACCTTGGACGGCCTACCGTTGCATTTACTTTTTCAATTGGCAAATTGTAGTCCAATACCATTTGATATCATTGCGTTTTGAGGGTAGAATCAAGCCATATGAAAGAAGAAGTCAATCCAAGGAAAGAAAGGATAGAAGAATACAGACGCACAATAAAGACCATAGGGGCCAAGATAGGCGACGCACGCCTCATGGCGGTGAGCAAGACACGCAGCCTTGAAGAAATCATGAATGCCTACAGCGCCGGGGCGAGGCTTTTTGGAGAGAACCATGTTCAGGAGATAGTCGAGAAGTTCTCAAAGGACGGACTGTCTCATAAGCCGCAGGACCTTGAACTTCATATGATAGGTCATCTTCAAAGCAACAAGGTCAACAAGGTAGTGCCTCTTGTGGACATGATAGAAAGCATCGATTCGTTTGGACTTCTTGAAAAGGTTGACAGGGCCGCCAAAAAATCCAACAAGACAATTGACGTGCTACTTGAAGTCAATACAAGCGGAGAGGAGGCAAAAAGCGGCTTTGAAAACGAAGAGGAACTCTTCGAGTGCATAGAGAAGGCAAGAGGGCTGCACAACATCCACATAAGAGGGCTCATGACGGTGGGTCCTGTGGAGTGCAGGCCTGAGGACAAGGATAGGCTTACGAACGAAGCTTTCTCATACCTGAAAGGGCTTTTCGATTCCATAAAAACCAAAAAGCAAGTTGGAGAATACTCATACCTTGATATGGACATCCTTTCCATGGGTATGAGCGGTGACTACATGATTGGCGTTGCAAACGGATCCACGGAGGTCCGCATTGGAACGGCCATCTTTGGTGCACGTGACTACGGTCAGACACGTGGAAACGAAAATGGAATCCAGAACCATATCGTAAGTCCAAAAGCAGAAGTTACGACAAATGCGAAGGAGCCCCAATGAAGAGGCTTGTAATCGTCGTGGTCATAGCAGTCCTTCTCTTTGGCTTTGCAAGCCCGGCCTTTGCGCTGAGCATGGACGGCTACGAACCATACACGAAGGCCGAGTTCCCAAAATGGTCATTGGATCTAAGAAGGGCGGAGACCATATTCTTTGGAGGCATTCCAATAGCCTTCCCGCTTGTGGGCGTAGCGTACTCGATAGCCGGACAAAGCCCTGAATTCCTACAGACGCTTGGCATAGCATGCGCCGTGTCCGCAGCCATAACGCTCATAGACTACATAATAGGAGCTGTAAGTGCGAATTGAACGAAACTATGAATTCACAGTGGAGAAGGGAATCCAAAAGCAACGTGTGGATGCCTACCTCGCCTCCCATGTCGAAGGCCTATCCAGGTCCGCCCTGTCAAACCCAATGAGTTCAATGACGATAAACGGCAGGTCTTCCAAGAAGAGCGACAGCGTGAAGGAGGGTGACATCGTATCCCTTTCCTATGTAGCCGATGTCTTTGAGAAGGTCGAACCTCAGGACATACCCCTTGATGTGCTGTACGAAGACAGCTCGATGCTTGTCATAAACAAGGCTCAGGGAATGGTCGTGCATCCTGGAGCTGGGAACATAGACGGGACGATAGTGAACGCCCTTGCATACCGCTACGGACAGGATTTCATAGATGCCATGGCCGACGAATGCGATGTAACGCGTCCTGGTATCGTCCATAGGTTGGACAAGGATACAAGCGGTGTGATGGTCATAGCGCTCAACGCCAAGGCACATGCCGCTTTGAGCGCCCAGTTCCAGAACAGGGAGATAGAAAAGTACTACTATGCGTTCTGCGACGGCATCATTCCAAAGCATGAGGACGACATAGAGTGCCTTCTTGCAAGGGACAGGAACAACCGCAAGCTGTTCGTTCCCGTCAAGGAGAAGAGGTACATAATCCAAGGCGGCCTTTCCAAGAAAAGGACGCAGGAGATAATGGATGAGGTCTACACCGATCCAAAGTACAAGGTCGGAGGCTCCGTTGACAGGTTTACAGAGGGCAAGTACAGCAAAAGCCACTACGAGGTTGTGAAGCAGCTTCCAAGGGCGGCTCTTGTCAAGGTTAGGATCTTCACCGGACGCACCCATCAGATAAGGGTGCACATGAAGAGCATAGGGCACCCTGTCATTGGGGATGTGATGTACAACAACCGTCTTTCACGCTTTCCTGGATGGTCCCTCATGCTCCACAGCTCCATTTTGGAGATAAACCATCCACTTACAGGTGAGTTGATGCACTTCGAGGCACCTCTACCACAAAGGTTCTTTGACCTGGAAGACGCCTTGAGAAAGGAATGACGGAAAGTACATGGAAAACAGCATGGAAGGCGTGGTCCTTAGGTCCATAAACAACATATACTCAGTGCGTACATCCCAAGGCGATGTCTATAGCTGTAGGATAAAGGGCAAGCATCTTGCTCAGGCCAACGGCGAATACAATCCAATAGTCGTGGGCGACATAGTGGATTTCATTCCAAGCGGCACAGGGGAGGGACTTGTCACAGCTCGTCATGACAGAAAAGGGGTGTTCGCCCGTTGGAACGACAAGAGGCAGCTCAACCAGACGATATGCGCCAACATGGACGTTGTGGTGTGTGTATGCAGCATAGAGAGCCCTCCGTTCAGGCCTCGTTTCGTGGATAGGGTCCTTGCGTGCTGCCGCAACGTGCCTGTGATGATAGTTCTCAACAAGTGCGACATCCTCCTTACACAGTGGGAGCAGGAGCGCTTTCAGCTGTATAGGAAGCTGGGGTACGAGACCACAGCGGTATCGGCCCAGACAGGAGAGCACATAGATGGGCTCATAGAGGCCCTCCAAGGTAAGGTTGCGGCTTTCGTGGGGCAGAGCGGTGTTGGAAAGAGCTCCCTTGTGAATAGGCTTCTTGGTGCAAGTCAGCGTGTGGGGGAGGTGAGCGAGAAGTACAATAGGGGAAGGCACACGACCAACTACGCCCTCATGCTGGACGGCCCGGGCTTCACGCTCATCGATACTCCAGGTTTCAGGGAGATATCGGTGCCGCATGACGACCCCCATCTTATTGCCCAGGCCTTTCCTGAGTTCGTGGAGGCCGCGCCCAAGTGCGCATTTGCATCGTGTCTTCATGTGAACGAACCGGACTGCGAGGTGCTGAGGCGTCTGGAGGATGGAAGCATAGATCCAGATAGGTATGAAAGCTATGTGCGAATGCTTGAATCGTTGGACGAAAGGCTTCCCGTTTGGAGTAGGAAATGTTCAAAAGGACAGTGATTGACCTTGGTTTGGACCAGGTCCTTGATAGTATAGCGCATCTTGCACTGAGCACACAGGGTGGGGCTTGTGTAAGGCGAGCAAAGCCGATATTCGACAAGGATGCTTATGTAGCCCGTCAGAGCCAGGTTGCAGCTGCATCCTATGCAATAGGTGAGGCTTCCAGGAAAAACGTATTCGTTGAGTCGTTTCCTGATATAGCCGGGGTGTTTGCTTCCATTGAGGCCAACCCCGTTGCATCCCTCACCGGAGAGCAGGTCTACGATGTTGGGCTTTTCATCCGCAGCGCGGGACTTCTCAGGTCGTTGCTCTCTCTTTCCAACGAGCCCGATTGCGCTGACAGGGAAAGCGGCGTGGATGGCATTGTAGAAGAGATTCCTAGCGAGCTCCTTGACTTGGAGAACGAGGTCTTCAGCATCCTTGAATCCCCCGGACAGGTGAAGGAGAACTACCCAACCGTCAAGGCCCTTAGGGACAAGGCCGATGCCAAACGAGCAGAACGAAGCCGCATGGCCCAGGACATGATGCGGACGAATTCATTCCTCATGCAGTCCAACGCTGCGGTCATGAGGGACGGAAGAATCGTCCTTCCTGTTAGAAGCGAGTCCAAGGGCGCTGTGGAAGGTTATGTCCAAAGCTATTCGTCAAGCGGCGGTACTGTGTTCATGGAGCCTTTCAGACTCGTTGACATGAACAACGCCGTAGTGATGTCCCAGCAGGCCATAGACATAGAGATTGCAAGGCTCATTGGAGGGCTGTCGGACATCGTAAAAGCGTGTGAGGTGCAGCTTAGGACCTTGGCATACCAGGTCACGCAGGCGGACTTCCTCTATGCCTTTGCATCGTGGACCCGCCTGAACGGGTGCTGTAGAACAATGCTTGTGGAAGGCGCCCATGCCTCCACAGCAGGAGGGGAAGGTGAGGAGAACGGACTTTGCAACCTCATACATGCACGCCATCCACTGTTGGGTTCAAAATGCGTTCCAATAGACCTTAGGGTTCCCGCCGGCTACAAAGCGGTTGTCCTTACGGGTCCTAATGCTGGAGGAAAGACCGTCACCATGAAGACCGTTGGTCTTTTTTCCATACTCAATCAGATTTGCGGCTTCATCCCCGCCCAGGACGGTAGCTCCCTTGCGCTGTTCGACAACGTTTTCACAGATATCGGCGATGATCAGAGCATCGAGAACAACCTTTCCACTTTCAGCGGCCATATGAAGAACATTGGCTTCATACTGCGTTCCATGACAGCTGACTCTCTTGTCATTCTGGATGAACTTGGAAGCGGTACTGACCCTCAGGAAGGTGCGGCCCTTGCCCGTTCCATATTGGAATACTGTACTGGCAGGGCGGCGCTTACGCTTACGACATCCCACCACGGAGTGCTCAAACAGTATGCATATTCCTCGAAGAACGTACTAAACGCTTCCATGGAGTTCAATGAGCAGACCCTTGAGCCAACATTCAAGGTCATTGCCGGCCTTCCAGGCGAGAGCCACGCCATAGACACAGCCAAGAGGATGCATCTTCCAAAGAGCGTTTTGGCATGTGCCCAGAAATACCTTGGGGAAGAGGCTGTGAAGATATCCTCCATAATAAGGGGGCTTGAACAGAAAAGAAGGGAGGCGGACACCAAAGCTGCGGAGCTTTCAAGGAGGCTTCGTGCCGTTGAGAACGAAGAGCGTCACATTGCGAACGAAAGCCGTCGCCTCAAAGCCATGGAGAACCGCCTTAGAAAAGGTTCTTTGCTGGAGTACGACAAGGCCCTCAAGGATTCAAGGAAGCGTCTTGAAAACCTTGTGGCGGAGATAAGGGTTGGGGAGATGTCCAAGGAGAAGACCCAAAAGGTCAAGGCCTTCATCTCTGAAATGGAAGGCAGAAAGGACGAGATGGAAGCCCAGATAGCCAAGGTAGACAACGAAATAGACGAATACGATGCAAAAGAGGACATTGCAAGCGACCTTCATGTAGACCTTGAGCCTGGCATGGACGTACTCTGCGGCCCAAACAAGAGGGAGGGTTCCGTAATCCGCAAGGCAGGTGACGGCAAATGGGTCGTTGCCATAGGTCCTATGAAATTCACCTTCAAGGAAAGCGAACTTACGGTTCCGCGCAGAGCCCAAGTGGTCAAGGCATACTCCTTTGATGCAGGTTCAAAGGCTCCTTCTCCAAAGATGTCCCTGGATCTCAGAGGCTACAGACTTGAGGCGGCGCTTGACGCCATAGACAGCCAGCTTGAAGCCTGCTGCATACATGGAATGAAAAGCTTTTCAATCATACACGGCTATGGGGACGGTATACTGTCGGCTGGTATCCACAGACATTTGAACGAATGCCCTCTCGTGGAATCTTTCAAATTCGCCCATCCCGATGACGGAGGGCAGGGCAAGACGTACGTTACGTTGAAATAGGAGTTTTTTATGAATGAGAACTGCGGGGTGGTCGCCATTAGGAACCTCAAGACGGACAGGGTGTATCTTTTCTATTCCAACGACATAAAGGGTGACTGTGTGAAGAGCCGTTTCCAGTTGGATCTTGGTATGCACAGCTGTAGGTCGTTGCAGGAGGACTATGCCAGTACAGGACTTGAGGTGTTCAGGTTCGATGTAATCGAAGAAACGGACAACCCTGCGAGGTTGTCCGCCATAAAGGAATCATCAAAGGAATCGGGCTTGGCTCTGTATGAATAGCTCTATTTGAGTTTCCCTGAAGCCTTGTCCATTTCAATAAGTGTTTTGATGGCGTTGACTGCAACGTGGCAGACCTGTGTTGTGTCGTGCAGCTTTGGGTTGTCCATTCCAAGGGCTTCGCGTTCCTGGTTTCCTACGACGAAGAACACAGAGCCGCACCTTACGTGCAGGAAGCTCGCTACTGTGAACAGGGCTGCGCTCTCCATCTCCGATGCCAAAACGCCAAGACGTTTCCAAGCCTCCCATTTGTTTTCAAGTTCATAGCTTACAGGCATTATGGATGGGTCGTGCTGGCCGTAGAACGAGTCCTTGCACTGTACTATTCCAAGGTGGTGCTTTATTCCCATGACCTCGGCTGTTTTCTTCAATGCCGTTACGACTTCATAGTCTGCAACTGCAGGGAACTCTATTGGTGCGTACTCTCGGCTGGTGCCTTCCATCCTTATTGCACCGGTTGCAATCACGGCATCCCCTCCCATTACAGGCAGTGCTATGCCGCCGCAAGTGCCCATCCTTAGGAACGTGTCTGCGCCGCACTTGACGAGTTCCTCCATGGCTATGGATGCAGAAGGCCCTCCTATTCCTGTGGATGTCACGCTTACAGGTACACCGTTGAGGCTTCCTGTGTAGGTGAGAAATTCACGGCTGTCAGCAACTTCCTTGGCATCGTCCAAAAACTGCGCTATTAGAGGGACGCGCTTTGGATCCCCTGGCAGGATGATGTATTTTCCCACATCCCCTTTCTTCGTCCTAAGGTGGTACTGTATTCCTGTTCCGTTCATGTAGTCAGACATGTCTTATCTCCTTGTAGTCTCTTTTCTTCATTTGGAGAGAAACATTATAACATCAAATCCATGTCCTTGAAACAGCGAAGTTTGGAATCTTGTCCGGAAACGCGGCCGTTGGATTCTGACACATTGATAGAGAGTTAGGGTTTTTTTGGTAACTCCATTCGTTGCAAGTTGTTGAATTTGTAAAACTTAGTATTTGATAATGTTAAAGCGCAACGCTGCAACTCCTTTGGTACGATCCAATGCCCTATGATGCTTCCAAAAACAGTGGAGCATGGATTTGATTGATGGAGTACTTTGACGCAAGGCAGTTCGTGAATTTGGCCGGTTGGTTGGGTCTCATCGATAGTCCAGATCTCAAGACGTTCAGAAACGGCAGGTTGGGGAAGGAGCCAGAAGGCTGGAATCCAAGTCTTGAGGATATAATGAAGTTCGCAGTGGAGGATGCCTCCATCTCTCCGGCCCTTGTGCTCTGTTCCATGTACAGCGGTCTTCCAAACGATGCAAAGGTCAATGTCAGGACCGTTGAGTGCAACGGGAAGCGGAGGAATCATTATTCCATAGCATTGACTGACTGGCGCAATTGGAAGGAATGGCTCGGCAAACCGCTTCTTGAAAGGTGTGCAGCCGACGAAAGACGCAGGACGTGCATTGCGAGGGCGCTTTCCGACAACAAGACGATTCCAAAGGCCTCCGATATACGAAAATGCTTCTACATCCATAGGTCAATGGTCCAGGGCAGGGACAGTATGCCCGCAGGCTACGGGACCATAGCCAAGAGAGCGGGGCGCAGCAGGGAGGCGTACCTTAGGTTCGAGAACTGGAGGTCAAACAGGTATTCGTATCCAAAGGTGGATACCTTGAACCTATACCTTGAATGCTGTGGGGAATACCATCCGTTGGACTTCATAGCGGATATCTATATGTATATGGACATGACGGATTTGGAGGTCCTTGCCATTGCCCAGGAGAACAGGGAGCGGATTCGTAGAACTTGATCCTTTTGGAATTGCGTCTGTAACGGATGCCATTTCGTATCCGTATGCAGACGAGATCCGTGCGTTTTTTGGGAAAAGAGCTTCAAAAGGTGGAGCTCCAAGGATAGGCGACATAGTGAACTTCGTCTGCTACAGGTGTGCAGTCCCGCTTCCGTTTGCATGGGCCTGGATGTGTACGGATTTCCCTGTAGCGACTATGGATTCGTCCAATTGGAGGTCCATAACTGAATCCTATATTGAAAGAAACCTCTTTGGTCTTGGCTTTGCGGAGATGGAGGATCTCTCATCCAGTTTCGTTGACAATGGTCTGCGTCCAAGCTTAAGACTGGCCCTCAAGAGCCAAAGAAGACTGCTTGGACTTTCTTTGAATGAAATGGCATCTAGACTTGGTGTGGATAGGGAATCGGTTGCAGCCCTTGAACATGGATGCTTTCCAATGAGCATTCCAAGATGCCGTACATTCAACGAGGTGATGGCTGGGTATGAAGTCCATCCTGTACGGCTTCTCCAGCTCGCGTTCACGTCAGTGGCTGACCTCCATGGAACGGGCTAGTAATTGGTCAGTTTTGGTTTAATGCTAAGATTTGGCAAAGAATAACCCGTTTTGGAGTACTCATTCTTGCTTTTCTGTTATATACTTCAGAATCGGAGCAGTTGGAGGTTTTTCCTTCAAGCTCTCTTGTAGAAGGCAAAAAACAAGTTCAAGGATGGAACAGAATGGAGATACAGATTCAAGATTTGGTCCAGTCCATCAAGCATGATGGAATAGAGGAAGCCAAGAAGGAAGCCGCCGCCGTTGTGGATGCTGCAAAGGTCCAGGCCCAGGAGATCATCGAAGACGCAAGGAAGGAAGCTTCGAAGATGATCGAGAATGCGAACCGTGAGATTGAAAGCGCCAAGGCTTTGGTCAGGCAGGCCCAACGGGATGCTGTGCTTTCCGTGAAGAAGGAGCTTGAGGCTCAGCTTGACGGCATCCTTTCATCTGAAGTCTCCAAGACGATGACAGGCGAGCAGCTTTCAAGGATCATCGTCGCGGCCATCAATGGTGATGATCCTTCCAAGTATGTCCTTGAAGTCAAGGATGTCAACGATTCCCTCAAGAGGGGCTTGGCGAATGAATTGGAGAAGGGGCTTGAGATAAAGCCCGTCAAGAACGCTTCCGTGAAGCTCTGTCTCAAGGATGGGTCTGGATTCTATGATTTCTCGGACGATGAGATTGCAAACCTTCTCAAGCCATTCCTTGGTGGATTGAAGTTCTGAGGAAGTGCAGATGCCTGTCGATTCTAGGTACTATTTTCTTTCAAGCCTTCCAATGCTTCGCTTTGGCGACAAGGCCCCTGTTTCCTGGGATGAGTTCATGCAGACGGCACGAAGCTGCGTTGGCGCATCCGACATGAAGCTTCTTCTTCGCATAGAGCAGGGGGACTGCAGCGGGTGTCATTTCCTCAAGGAGTGGAAACGATTCTGCGACAAGGCCAATTCCGCTGTGAACGCTAGGCGCAGGGTGGCCCTTGGAAAGGACGATGTGTTCTCAAACGAGGAGGACTATGAAATCTCCAAGTTTGGCAATGCCGTCATGTCCGCCAAGAATCCATTGGACGCAGAGCTTCTCATGATGAAGTTCAGGTTCGACTACCTTGAGAAGGCCACGGCGTTCAAGGCCTTCAATCAGGATGTCGTCCTTGGCTATGCGCTGCAGCTCAGGATCCTGATAAGGAAGGATCTGTTCGATGTGGACTTGGGCAACGCCCAGTATCAGAAGCTCTTCGACAAGGTTCGTGAAGAGATCAACGTTGAAAAATAAGAAAGTGGAGATAATATGACAAAAAGCACAGGATATGTGGCCGGCGTGAACGGAAACCTCGTTACCGTTGCGTTCGAAGGGGCCATTTCCAAGAATGAGGTCGCATACGTTCTCGTTGGCGATACCAGACTCAAGGGTGAGGTCATAAGGATAAACGGAGACAAGGCCAGTATGCAGGTCTATGAGATGACCAATGGCATTCAGGTGGGCGATAAGGTCGAGTTCACAGGTGAAATGATGAGCGTGGAGCTTGGACCTGGCCTTCTCACCCAAATATACGACGGTCTTCAGAATCCACTTCCAGCGCTTGCCCAGAAGTGTGGATTCTTCCTTCAAAGAGGTGTCTACATGGATCCAATCCCAAACAAGGATTGGGAGTTCACCCCCGTTGTGTCCGTTGGGGATGTCGTGAGGCCAGGCGATGCGATTGGAACCGTTCCGGAAGGTATCTTCACGCACAAGATAATGGTTCCGTTCGGGTTTGACGATACAGAATGGAAAGTCGTTTCCGTAGCTTCCAAGGGAGTCTACAACGTAAGGTCCACCATTGCGAAGCTCCAGAGTCCAAAGGGTGTGGAGAAGGAGCTTTCCATGGTGTTCAGCTGGCCTGTAAAGAAGGCTGTTGGATGCTATGAAGAGCGTCTCAGACCAGACGAGACGCTTGTCACGAAGATTAGGATAATAGATACGTTCCTGCCAATTGCAAAGGGTGGTACGTACTGTGTGCCAGGGCCTTTTGGTGCAGGAAAGACTGTCCTTCAACACCTTACAAGCCGCAACGCAGAGGTCGATATCGTAATCATAGCCGCCTGCGGAGAACGTGCCGGTGAGGTCGTTGAAGTCCTCAAGGAGTTCCCTGAGTTGGTTGACCCAAAGACGGGACGATCGCTTATGGAGAGGACCATCATAATTTGCAATACGTCCTCAATGCCGGTCGCAGCCAGAGAGGCATCGGTCTATACGGCCATTACGATGGCCGAGTACTACAGGCAAATGGGCCTCAACGTGCTTCTTCTTGCCGATTCCACGAGCCGTTGGGCTCAGGCCATGAGGGAGATGAGCGGTAGGTTGGAGGAGATTCCGGGTGAAGAGGCCTTCCCTGCATACCTTGAAAGCGTAATCGCAGCCTTCTATGAAAGGGCTGGAAAGGTGAGGCTCCATGATGGTTCTACGGGCTCCGTCACGATTGGCGGTACGGTAAGCCCTGCAGGTGGAAACTTCGAGGAGCCTGTGACCCAGGCCACTCTCAAGGTCGTTGGCGCATTCCATGGCCTTAGCCGCGAGAGGTCGGATGCAAGAAAGTATCCAGCGATCCATCCTCTTGATTCCTGGTCCAAGTACAATGGCATCATAGACAAGGCCCGTGTCGAGCAGGCAAGGGATATCCTCTTTAGAAGCAACGAGATAAATCAGATGATGAAGGTCGTTGGAGAAGAGGGTACGTCCGTTGAGGACTACATCGTGTACCAGAAAGGCGAGCTCCTTGACAGCGTCTATCTTCAGCAGAACTCGTTCGACCCTGTTGACAGTGCAGTCCTTCCCGAAAGGCAGCGAGAGGAGTTCAATCTCCTGTACGAAGTGCTTACAGCGGACTTTGCGCTTGACAGCAAGAAGGATGTAAGGTCGTTCTTCAACCAGATGCGCCAGAAGTTCCTCGACTGGAACAGCGTTGCCGCAACGGATCCACGCTATAGCCAGTACGAGAATGAAATAAGGGATTTGTATGCTTCCAAGTCCAACTGCTGTGAGGAGATGTGAGTATGAACAAGGTCTATACTAAGATAGAGTCTATCGTTGGTGATGTAATCACCGTAAGGGCTCAGGGCGTAAGATACAATGATCTTGCAGTTGTTGGTAAAAGCTTTGCAAATGTGATCAAGCTTGACGGCGATCTTGTAAGCCTTCAGGTTTTCGCCGGTGCAAAGGGCATTTCCACGAACGACGAGGTCAGGTTCCTTGGTGTTCCAATGAAGGTCAGCTTCTCTGAGGACCTTCTTGGTAGGGTGTTCGATGGCTCCGGTCGTCCACGTGACAATGGCCCCGCCCTTGAGGACAATATGATCGAGATTGGCGGTCCATCGGTCAACCCTGCAAAGAGAATCGTTCCAAAGAACATGATAAGGACTGGAATTCCAATGATCGATGTGTTCAACACGTTGGTCGAGTCCCAGAAGCTTCCTATATTCTCCGTAAGCGGAGAGCCGTACAACGAGCTTCTTGCACGCATTGCCATGCAGGCGGAGGTTGACCTAATCATTCTTGGAGGTATGGGACTCAAGTACGACGACTACCTCTTCTTCAAGGACACCCTTGAAAAGAGCGGCGCAATGAGCAGGACCATAATGTTCATCCATACCGCAAGCGACCCAACGGTCGAATGCATGATGATCCCTGACATGGCCCTTGCCGTTGCGGAGCGTTTTGCAATAGATGGCAAGAAGGTCCTTGTCCTTCTTACTGACATGACGAACTTCGCCGATTCCCTCAAGGAAATGGCAATTACAATGGACCAGGTCCCGTCCAACAGAGGATACCCTGGAGACCTATACAGCTCACTTGCAAGCCGCTATGAGAAGGCCGTTGACTTCGAGGGAGCAGGTTCCTTGACCATCCTTGCTGTAACCACAATGCCTGGCGACGACGTCACACATCCGGTTCCAGACAACACTGGCTACATCACAGAGGGGCAGTACTACCTGAAGAACGGACACATTGAGCCGTTTGGAAGCCTAAGCCGTCTGAAGCAGAACGTCAACAGCGAGACCAGAAACGACCATAGAGCGCTTATGGACGGCCTCATCAAGCTGTACAGCGCATACAAGGAGTCCCTTGAGAAGAAATCCATGGGATTCATGATGAGCGAATGGGACGAGAAGCTTCTCAAGTACGGACACCTCTTCGAGACAAAGCTCATGGACCTTTCCGTGAACATTCCTCTTGAGGAGGCCCTTGACCTTGGTTGGGAGATTCTTGCAGAGTGCTTCGAGCCAAACGAGACAGGCCTTAGAAGCGAACTCATAGCCCAGAGATGGCCAAAGAAGACGGAGGCTTGAAGTGGCGGTTAAGCTGACCAAGAACGAACAGAAGAAACAGAAGGACCAACTCAAGCAGTATGAGCGCTACCTTCCTACTCTTCAGCTCAAAAAGCAGCAGCTCCAAATGGTCATACGGCAGATAGAGTCCGACCTCTCCCAATACAGGGAGAAGCAGAACGAGCTCATACGAAGCGCTCAGGACTGGATTGGTGTGTTTGGAGAGAACAGCGTGTTCGATGCGTCCAAGCAGCTTGACAGCCTTGTGCGGCCTGACAAGGTCGTAAGGGGGGAGGGGAACATTGCAGGCGTGGTGATCCCTGTGTTCCAGGACCTCACGTTCCAGGACATTGACTACGATGTGGAGCAGTACCCCCTTTGGGTGGACAGAGCCGTTCTTCTGCTGCGCGACAGCGCAAGGATAGATGCACTTATGGCCACTCTCAAGGTTCAGGTGTCCCTTCTGGAGAAGGAGCTTAGGACCACCAGCCAAAGGGTGAATCTTTTTGAGAAGGTGAAGATTCCAGAGACAAAGGAAAACATCCGTAGGATTGGAATCTATATTGGAGACCAGCAGACCGCGGCTGTCGTTCGCGGCAAGATAGCCAAGAAGAAGCTTGCTGACAAGGAGGAGACCGCATGATAGAGAAAATGAAGAAAGTCATAGTCGTGGCTCCTGCTGAGCGCAAGTGTGAAATGCTCAATGCCATAAGGGACTTTGGAGTCGTACATATATCCGAGACCGCTGTTCCAGAGTCCCGGTACTCTGAAAGGCTTTCCTCCTTGGACAAGATACGCTCTGTCCTTGCAGAGCAGCCAAAACTGGAGCAGAAGCCGGTTCTTGGAAAGCGAGAGTTCGACGACCTCCACGAGAGGTTGTGCAGGGCAGTCGCCAATTCCCGAAGCTTTGAGAACGAGATCTTCGAGCTGTCAAACGAAAGGGCAAAGATTGAGAAATGGGGTAGGTTCAACCCAAGCGATGTAAAGGAACTGGCCTCTTTTGGTGTTCCTCTCTACTTCTACCAGATGGGAAGGCGCGAGCTTTCATCGATACCTGAGGATGTAAGGTACATAAGCCTTGCCGATGTCGATAAGATGAAGACCGTGGCCGTCATTGGACAGCCTTTGGCCCAGGATTTCTCGGCAACGCCGTTTGAGCTGCCTTTGCGTGGTCTTGATGAGCTTGATGCGGAGATTTCAAGGCTCACTCTTGCGCTCCATGAAAGCAATGTGCTTATATCTTCGTCAGCGGCGTTCATTACAAGCTACGACTACTTTATCAAGAAGGCATCGGACGATGTCGTCTACTCTTCCGTAAGTGGTGCCGTAGGGGAGCAGGAAGGACTTTGCTGTCTTTGTGGATTCATTCCTGAGGTCGATACGAAGGGTTTCCGCGAGATTGCAAAGGAGAACTCCTGGGCGTATGCGTTCGACGATCCTAGCGACGACGACCCCGTACCTACCAAGATAAGATACAACAAGGTCACGGCAATGATGGAGCCTGTGTTCTCAATGCTTGGAACGACTCCTGGCTACAAGGAGTACGACATAAGCATGTGGTTCCTTCTTTTCCTTTCATTGTTCTTTGCAATGATAATAGGTGATGCCGCATACGGACTCGTGTTCCTTGGTCTTGCAATTGGCCTCAACGTAAAGACCAAGAAGCTCACCAACCTGAACATGCTCATATATGTAATGAGCATAGCCACCGTGATATGGGGTGCTTTGACAGGTACATGGCTTGGAAGCGAGAAGGCAATGGAGATTCCATTCCTTAGAATGCTAGTCATACCTCAGATAGCCAACTACCCGGAATACTTTGGTGTTGACTCCACCGCCGCCCAGAATACTGTCATGAAGTTCTGTTTCATGGTTGGGACCATCCAGCTGTCCCTTGCGTGCCTTATGAACGCCGTAAGGAAGTGGCAGGAGAAGAACATTGCATTGGTTGCAGACTTTGCATGGCTTGCAATGATAGTGAGCATCTACTACCTCATACTAATGCTGGTGGTAGGGGCTTCCGTCAACGTGGCTATGATATTCGCAATCATCCTTGGAGGACTGGTCCTTGTGGTTCTGTTTGGTTCTCAGGAGACGGGCCAGAGCTTTGGAGCCGGTGTTAAGGCCGGTCTTGGTGGTGCTTTCACGACGTTCCTGAATACCATAAGCGCTTTTGGAAACGTCATGAGCTATATTCGTCTGTTTGCAGTTGGGATGGCCAGCCTTGCGATAGCACAGAGCTTCAATGGAATGGCTTCTTCCATGCTTCAGGGTTGGGCTTTGCCTGCGGGGATACTCATTCTCGTGATTGGCCATGGGCTCAACTTGGTCATGGGTATGCTTAGCGTGGTCGTCCACGGTATGCGTCTTAATCTTCTGGAATTCTCCGGTCAGCTTGGAATGGAATGGGCCGGTGTTCCATACGAACCGTTCAGGAAGAACGTTTGACTTCCTGGAATCTTTAATTCGAAATTGCAATAATAGGAGATTATTGAAATGGGTATTGGATCAATTGGTTTGGTTTTGGCTTTTGCACTTTCCGCACTTGGATCGGCATTTGGAGTAGGCTGCGCAGCCCTTGCGGCAGTTGGTGGATGGAAGAAGTGCTATGCAAACGGCAAGCCTGCTGCATTCATGATGGTTGGTTTCGCAGGTGCTCCTCTCACGCAGACGATCTACGGCTTCCTTCTCATGAACTTCATCACGAACGCCATGAAGGCTGGAATCCCAGATGTCTTCGCTCTCTGTGTTGGTATCTTTGGCGGTCTTGTAATTGGTCTTTCCGCATATCTTCAGGGAAGATGTGCAGCCTCAGCTTGTGACGCTCTTGCAGAGACTGGAAAGGGTACTGCAAACTACCTCATCGTCATTGGTATCATAGAGACGGTTGCTCTGTTCACGCTCGTATTCAACCTTCTGCTTTTGAACTCAGTGGCTGCATTCTGATTTTGTTTGATACGAATCCTGGTTTTGCTGTTGCAAACCAGGATTTTTCTGTTATACTTTGTCTTGTATTTTACTCCTGTTTTGGGGGAATATCTTGGAGGATATAAAATGAAGAAAGCATTGTTCGTTCTTATGGTCCTTTGCCTTTCCTTCTCTGTCTTTGCACAGGGTGCTCAGGAAGCACAGGCTCAGGAAACCTACGCAATCGCTATGATCACCGACTACGGTGATATCACAGACCAGTCTTTCAACCAGACAACATACGAAGCATGTAAGGCTTATGCTGAGGCCCATGGTCTTCAGTTCAAGTACTACAAGCCAGCTGGTGACAACACAGCAGACCGTGTCGCAATGATCGACCAGGCTGTTGGCGAAGGCTACAACATCATCGTAATGCCAGGCTATGCATTCGCAGAAGCTGTCGTACAGGCCGCTCCTCAGAACAAGGACGTCAAGTTCGTCGCCCTCGACGTTGCCCTTGGAGACCTCCTTGGCGCAGCCGTCGGCGCATCCTATGACTACAATCCAGCCAATTGGAACCTTGCTGACTACGTTGACCTCAGCAATGCATACTGCATCGTATACCAGGAAGAGATCGCCGGTTACCTTGCTGGCTATGCAACGGTGTCCCTTGGCTACACAGAGCTTGGTTTCTGCGGTGGTATGGCTGTTCCAGCAGTCGTCCGCTACGGCTATGGCTTTGTGCAGGGTGCTGAAGCTGCAGCTGCAAAGCTTGGCAAGACAGGAACCATCCAGTACACATATGCAAACCAGTTCTTTGGCGATGCTGACATCACAGCAGCAATGGATGCCATGTACAAGAACGGTGCGCAGGTTGTGTTCGCATGTGGCGGCGGCGTCTTCAATTCAGTCGCTGAAGCAGCTGCAAAGGTCAACGGTAAGGTCGTTGGTGTTGACGTTGACCAGAAGCCTATCATCGATGGAACATACGGCGAAGGTTTGACAGTCACATCTGCAATGAAGGGTCTCTATGCTTCAACGCAGGCAACTCTCAAGACCATCGTTGAGGACAATGCATGGGATACAGTCGCTGGAAAGATTGGAAACCTTGGTCTTGTTTCCGGTACAGACGTTGAGTCCAACTTCGTTGGAATCCCAATGGAAGGCACGGAGTGGTCCGATTCCTTCACAAAGGCTGACTATACAGCTCTCGTGAACGACATCTACACAGGCAAGATCGTCATCTCCAACGATACAACCGTTTCCGTTGACTCGTTCGCAGGTGCACTTGCTGTCAAGGATCTTGGCAACATCAAGTAATTCCGTTTGGAATTCTTTCTACGGACCGCCTTGTGCGGTCCATTTTTTTTCTTTTTCTTATTGTGATTGGTGATGATGTGGTCTAGAATTGACTAGAATGGCTTGAGTTTTTCCTTGGAGGGAAGGAATCCCTCGTTGGAGAACAAAATGAAAGGAGGCATACATTGGCAGAACAGTATGCAATTGAAATGCTGAACATCACCAAACGCTTTCCAGGGATAGTCGCCAACGACAACATAACCCTGCAGCTTAGAAAAGGTGAGATTCATGCACTCCTAGGCGAGAACGGAGCAGGTAAGTCCACACTCATGAGTGTCCTGTTTGGTCTTTATCAGCCTGAGGAAGGGGTTATCAAGAAGGATGGCGTCGAAGTCCAAATCAAGGACCCAAACGATGCAAACGCTCTTGGTATTGGTATGGTGCACCAGCACTTCAAGCTCGTCGAATGCTTCAGTGTACTCGACAACATAATCCTTGGCGTGGAGCCAACGAACCATGGTTTTCTCCAAAAGGATGTAGCTCGCAAGAAAGTGCTTGCTTTGTCCGAGAAATACGGACTCAAGGTTGAGCCTGATGCAAAGATAGAGGACATAACAGTTGGAATGCAGCAGAGGACAGAGATCCTCAAGATGTTGTACAGAGACAACGAAATCCTCATATTCGACGAACCTACTGCGGTTTTGACTCCACAGGAAATCGCAGAACTCATGCAGATCATGAAGAACCTTGCAGCAGAAGGCAAGTCAATCCTCTTCATATCCCACAAGCTTGCTGAGATCATGGCGGTATCTGACCGCTGCACAGTCCTCAGAAAGGGAAAATGCATTGGAACAGTGGAGACGGCCAAGACCAACATTGAGGAGCTCTCCGCCATGATGGTTGGCCGCAACGTCAACTTCCATGTAGAGAAGAAGCCCATGACCCCTGGTGATGTCGTCCTTGAGATAGACAACATGACGGTGGCTTCCAAAATACACAAGAACAATGCTGTCAAGGACGTATCCCTTAAGGTCCGCCAAGGGGAGATCGTGTGCATTGCCGGTATAGACGGCAACGGGCAGACGGAATTCGTGCATGGGCTTTCAGGTCTTGATCCACTTGTTTCCGGAAAGATATTCCTTGATGGAAAGGATGTCTCAAAGTCTTCCATACGCCAAAAGAGCATCCTGGGGATGAGCCATATTCCTGAAGACAGACACAAACACGGACTGGTCCTTGACTACACACTTGAGGACAACCTCGTTCTGCAGACATATTTCACTGATGAGTTTACCGACAAATTTGGATTCCTCAAGCGTGATGCCATACGAAACTATGCAGAGAAGATCATAGAGGAGTACGATGTGCGCAGCGGACAGGGGCCAATAACCATAGCCCGTTCCATGAGTGGAGGAAACCAGCAGAAGGCCATCGTAGGTCGAGAGATAGAGAAGGCTCCGGAACTTCTCATTGCTGTTCAGCCAACAAGGGGTTTGGACGTAGGTGCCATAGAGTACATACACAAGCAGCTTGTCGCACAGCGTGATGCCGGCAAGGCCGTTCTTCTTGTTTCGCTTGAACTTGACGAGGTCATGGATGTATCTGACCGCATTCTTGTCATGTACGAAGGTGAGATCGTTGGAGAGTTCGATCCCAAGAAGACCACTCAGGAGGAGCTTGGTCTTTACATGGCAGGTGCAAAGAGAATGGAGGTGAAGGCATGAAGAAGAACATTTGGAAGACGAATGGAATGCAATCCCTCATTGCATCGTTGATATGCATCATTCTGGGACTTCTCATAGGCCTTGTGGTGCTTCTTTTCATAAATCCAAAGGGAGCCTTTGGTGCCATTGGAACACTTCTTAAGAATTTCATGATATACGGCAAGGCATCGCTTAGGCTCAAGTACTTTGGAACTACGTTGGTCAAGACCGTTCCGCTGTTGCTATGCGCTTTGAGCATCCTTTTCAGCTACAAGGTTGGCCTTTTCAACATTGGATGTTCAGGTCAATACACAGCAGGTTGCTGTGCTGCCCTGTACGCTGCGCTCAAATGGGGCTGGGGATGGTTTCCATGCATTGTCCTTGCAGTCCTTGCAGGTGCAATCGCAGGTGCCATAGTTGGAGTTCTCAAGTCCTACTGCAACGTAAACGAGGTCATATCCGGTATAATGCTCAACTGGATAATCCTTTACTTGGCGAATACCATCCTTTCCAACGTAAAGGAACCTACGTCTCCGTATACGTATCAACTTGCACAGTACGGCAAGGCAGCACTTCTTCCAACATGGGGGTTGGACAAGCTTTTTAACAACAACGCCAATGTGACCATGGCCATTCCAATTGCCATCATAATGGCAATCATCATAATGGTCGTGCTCAACAAAACGAAGTTTGGCTATGAGCTCAAGGCCACGGGCTACAACAAGAACGCTGCAAAGTACTGCGGAATGAAGGAGAACAGGAACATAATCCTTTCCCTCGTGATCTCCGGAGCGCTTGCAGGCCTTGGAGCGGCACTGTACTACCAGACGGGAATCCAGCAGTGGGAGTGCACCACGGCAAGCGTTCCAGGAATGGGATTCAATGGCATAGCCGCAACGTTCCTTGGTGGGCTCAATCCAATTGGAACCATTTTGGCTTCCTATTTCATCCAGCACATAACGCTTGGCGGAGCATATGTGGACAAGACCATGTACTGCTCGCAGATATCGGACTTGATCTCCGCCATCATCATCTACCTGTGCGGCTTCGTCCTCTTCCTCAAGATAATGATGAACAGGATTATCGAAAGGGTTGAAGAGAAGAAGACCATAAAGAACGAAGGGCCCAAGGAGGATAGCGTTAAATGATTCTGCTTACTCAATATACACTTATTTTCTCATCAGTACTCATTCTTGTTGCTTTGGGAGGTTGTTTCTCAGAACACTCGGGAGTCATAAACCTTGGTCTTGAAGGCATAATGGTAATGGGAGCACTTGGGGGTGCGCTTGCCATGAAGTACCTCCCAATAGCAATCCCCGGGTTCTTCTATGTTATTTTGGTGTTGCTTGCGGCAATCCTGTTCGGCGTTGTGTATTCATCTCTCCTTGCTGTAGCATGCATCAACTACAAGGCTGACCAGACCATAGTAGGAACAGCCCTCAACATGCTTGGAACGGCAGCTGCAACTGTTCTTGTCAAGGCCATCAACACTGCAGAGAACGTGAACAACGTGTCGTCTGAGATCTACTACGTTGAGCCAAAGAAGAAGTTTGTAGCCTATCTTGGTGAGTTCGAGTTCAACTGGTTCATGGTCATAACCATCATAGCTCTTGTGATTGCATACGTCGTGCTCTACAAGACACGCTTTGGTCTTAGGCTCATGGCTTGCGGAGAGCATCCACAGGCAGCAGACAGCGTTGGAATCAATGTGTACAAGATGAGATGGGCAGGGGTTCTCATCTCCGGTGCATACGGCGGTCTTGGTGGAATATGCTATATTCTTGCCGGCGTTTCCATGTGGAAGTTCGAATACGGTGTTGCAGGATTTGGATTCCTTTCCTTGGCCGTCATGATATTTGGTCAGTGGAAACCTCATAGAATTGCGTTGTCGGCGTTGCTGTTTGGTTTTTTCCGCGCCCTTGGAAACACCTACACGGTCTTTGGGTTCCTCGTGAACCTCAAGCTGCCAAGCACGGTGTACAACATGATGCCATATATCATTTCCTTGATTGTACTTGCCCTTACCTCAAGCCATTCAAGGGCTCCAAAGGCAGAGGGCATTCCATACGACAAATCTCAGAGATGATTTTTGTTGCGAATTGTTGCAAGTGAGTTTACAATTCATTCAGTGGCTTGGCGTATGTCAGGCTTGAATTTGGAGGTTCAATATGAAAAAAGCTTTATTGGCTCTTCTCGTCCTCTGCGTTTCATTCGCAGTATTCGCACAGGGCGCTCAGGAAGTGCAGCAGGAACAGATCAGGACTGTCCTTCTTACGGATTCCACAGGTATAGACGATAAGTCGTTCAATGCAGCTGCATGGCGTGGAATAGTTGAGTTCTATGGTGACAACGGTGAAGGAAGGGGAACACTCTATGAGAACATCACAGCTCAGTCACCGGACGACTACGTTCCAAACCTCAAGAACGCCGCAGAGGCGGACTGGGACCTCATCATCACGACAGGTTTCACATGGGGCAATGCCGTTGAGCAGGTCGCAGGTCTCTATCCAGACCAGAAGTTCATAATCGTTGACGTCGACTACCTCACGAACAGAGCGAACCTCATCCAGTATGTCTATGAAGAGGAGCAGGGTTCATATCTTGTTGGCGTAGCTGCAGCAGAGCAGGCCAAGGCCGATGGCATTGAGAATCCAAAGTTCGGATTCGTTGGAGGCGTTGCAGGTGCAACCATCACGAAGTTCGAGATTGGATACATTGAGGGCGTCAAATCCGTCTATCCAGAAGCTGAGATCGTTGACTACTATGTAAACGGTTGGGATGATGCCTCTCTTGCAAAGACGGCGGCTCAGAGCATGTACTCCCAAGGTGTCTACTGCATCTTCTCTGCAGCTGGTGCTGCAGGTCTTGGTGTAATCAACCAGGCCAAGGAAGAGAGACTGGCAGGAAAGAACGTGTGGGCAATTGGTGTCGATTCGGACCAGTACTCTGAAGGTATCTACGATGGAAAGAATTCTGCGGTTCTTACATCAATGCTCAAGGTGGTTGAGAACTCGACCATCGATGCACTCAAGAAAGTTGCAGAGAACAAGTGGGAGGGTGGAGTCCTCACCCAGAACATGGCAAACGGCGGTGTAGGATATTCAAAGGCCAATCCTGAACTCAAGGCTTCTGCAATAGCTGCAGCGGACAAGGCTGCAGAAGGCATCCTTGCCGGTACTATCGTAGTTGACAAGACATATGCAGCATCCATGGCAAACGGCATAGCTCCTGCAGGACTCAAGGCCATTGATGACTGATGGTTGTTCTTCCAACCATTACTGGACACGCCTCACGCCTATGAGGCGTGTCTTTGTAATTGCTGGAAACAGTAGAAGGAGGCAAAGGTGAGCGAATATGCAATCCAAATGCTGGGAATAACCAAAACCTTCCCTGGTATCGTTGCAAACGACAACGTTGACCTCGTTGTGAAGAAGAACGAAGTCCATGCGATCCTTGGTGAGAACGGAGCGGGGAAGAGTACCCTCATGTCCGTTCTGTTTGGTGCCTATTCAGCGGATGCTGGAAAGATTCTCATCAATGGGAAGGAAGCCGGAATCACTGACCCAAATGTAGCTACATCGTTGGGTATAGGAATGGTCCATCAGCATTTCAAGTTGGTCCATAACTACACTGTGACTGAGAACATAGTCCTTGGACGAGAGCCAAGAAACAGGTTTGGAATCCTCTCGTTGGGTGAGGCGGAGAAGAAGGTCAAGGATCTAAGCGAACGCTACGGACTCTACGTTGACCCAAAGGCCGTAATAGATGACATAACGGTTGGACAGCAGCAGAGGGTCGAGATTCTCAAGACATTGTACTCAGACTCTGACATAATCATCCTCGATGAACCTACTGCGGTACTGACGCCTCAGGAAATAGACGAGCTTATGGAAATAATCCTCAAGCTCAAGGCGGAGGGGAAGACCATAGTGCTCATCACCCACAAGCTTAAGGAAATAAAGGCCGTTGCTGACCGTTGTACGATTCTAAGACGTGGCAAATACATTGACTGCATAGACATAACTCCTCAAACGAGCGAGCAGGAGCTTGCCTCTCTCATGGTTGGAAGGCCAGTGAAGTTCGAGATTGAGAAATCCCCATGCAAGGCAGGCAAGAAGGTCCTTGAAATAAAGGACATCACAGTCAAGGACGCAATTGGAGTTGAGAAGGTCAAAGACCTCAGCCTTGATGTTCATGCAGGTGAAATCGTTGGTATAGCCGGTGTAGATGGAAACGGTCAGACAGAGCTTCTATATGCCATTTCAGGTCTTTCCCCTGTAGAGAAAGGTCGTATTCTCCTCAATGGAGAGGACATAACCAAGTGCACGATACGTGAGAGAGTTGAAAAGGGACTTGGGCATATTCCTGAAGATAGACAGAAGCATGGTCTCATTGCAGGTTTCACTGTTGCGGAGAACACTGTTCTCAAGGATTTCTATACACCAAAATACACAGGAAAGATGGGTGTTCTTGACTATGATGCCATAACGAAGAACTCCGATATGCTTATTGAACAGTTTGACATCCGTTCGGGACAGGGTTCCGTAACACCATGCGGTGCTCTTTCCGGTGGAAACCAACAGAAGGTCATAGTCGCCCGTGAGATTTCCCTGTCACCGGAAGTCCTCCTTGTAGCCCAACCTACGCGAGGTCTTGATGTTGGAGCCATAGAGTATATCAGAAAGCGCCTTGTCGCAGAGCGTGACAAGGGTAGGGCCATTCTTTTGGTCAGCTTTGAGCTTGATGAGATAATGAACCTTTGTGACCGCATAGCCGCCATTTCCAAGGGCAGCATAGTTGGAATATTCAATGAAGGCGAAAAGACAGCATCGGAGATTGGCCTAATGATGGCTGGGGTCAAGTCAAAGGAGGGTAAGTGATGGCAAAGAAGGAAAAACAGCCTTTCATCGATTGGTTCCTTGACAGCAACGGTGCAACTTCCGTAGCGGTCGTAATATTGGGGTTCCTTGCCGGTATCATCCTTTTGCTTTGCATTGGAAAGAACCCTGCAGGACTCTTTACAGCCATAATGCAGTCCATTATTGGAAAAGCTGCAAAGAGTGGAGGATGGAATTTCAGAAACGTTGGAGAGACTCTAGCATTCTCCATTCCATACATCCTTTGTGGGCTTTCGATGGGATTTGCAGCAAGAGTAGGTCTCTTCAACATTGGAGCAGAGGGACAGTATACGATTGGAATGCTTGCAGCCCATATCGTTGCAGTTTGCATCCCTGCATTCCCAGGACAATGGTTGCTTTGCATTCTTGCTGCTCTGGTTGCTGGCGCAATCTGGGGAGGTGTGGTTGGCATCCTTAAAGCCAAATACAAGGTCTCTGAGGTCGTTGCAACGATCATGCTCAACTACATTGCAATGTATCTCTATCCTCTGATCTGTCTCAACCTTCTTCCTCAGGCCTCATTCAACAAAACAGGTAGAACTGCAGATCTGGCAGAGACTTCGCTATTGAGTAAGTTCTTGATTACGGATTCGAACCTAAACATTGGGTTTTTCTTCATGATTGCAGCAGTTTTGATTTACTGGTTCATAATGGAGAAGACAAGGCTTGGTTTCAGCCTTAGAGCAACCGGTTTCAACAAGGATGCGGCGCGTTGCTCCGGTATAAACGACACTCAGGCCATATCCCTTTCAATGGCAATCTCTGGTGCATTTGCAGGCCTTGCTGGGGCTTGTGTACTTCTTGGGCTTGTTCGTTACTCAAAGATTCTTACGGGGCAGGACAACTACGGTTTCATGGGGATAGCCGTTGCGCTTGTTGGAAACAGCAGGGCTCTGGGGATCTTCCTGTCAGGAATTCTCTTTGGAATTCTGAAGCAGGCATATTCGATAATGCAGGGTATGGGGATTCCAAAGGAGGTCGTCACCGTCATAGAAGGCCTTATCGTCATTTTCATAGCCCTTCGCTCTGGACTGTCTTTGATCAAGGACTATAGGGCAAAGGTCAAGGCAAGGAAGGAGGTCTCGAAGTGATTGGTTATATCTCCCTTATAATGATGCTTGTTGCTCCAATTCTCATAACTGCAACGGGTGGAATGATATGTGAAAGGTCAGGTGTCGTGAACGTTGGTTTGGACGGTCTTATGTCCATTGGTGCGTGCACCGCAGCAATTGTACATCAGCAGCTAGAACTTGCTGGATGTGGAAGGATTTCCATCTTGATTGCCCTCGTCCTTGGCTCTGTCATATCAGGCTTGGTGTCACTCATACATGGTGTGGCTTCAATAGACATGAAAGCGGACCAGACAATCTCCGGTACAGGTATAAATCTTCTTGCAACCGGTTTGACGGTTTTCGTATGCCAAAGGTTCTACAATACAGACCGTTCCAAGGAATTCATGCTTGGAATGACCCGTGATTCCTTTGGATTCTATCCTACTCTGTACGTGTCATTGGCAGTGATTGTCCTTGCTTGGTTTGTGCTGTACAAGACTCCTTTTGGTCTGCATTTGAGAGCCTGTGGCGAGCACCCTGCCGCAGCGGATAGTGTTGGAATCAACGTTCGTAGAATCCGTTACATTGGAGTTCTTGCTTCCGGCCTACTTGGAGGTCTTGCCGGTGGTTGTGCTGTCCTTACACAGACGATTCAGTACACAAGTACGTTCGTCAACGGAAGAGGCTTCATTGCCCTTGCCGCAGTCGCCTTTGGCCGTTGGACTCCACTTGGAGTGTTTGGGGCATCAATGCTCTTTGGAGCGTCCCTTGCACTAGCTACAATCTCTTCGATGATTCCAGCCCTAAAGGTCGTTCCTTCACAGGTCTTCAACATCATTCCATACCTTGTGACGTTGATAGCCCTGATCATCTTCTCCGGAAGGGACTATGCTCCAAAGGCATCTGGAATACCATACGAGAAGGGCGCAAGTTGAAGCGTCAAAAAGCCGTTCGAGTTTTAGATAGAATAAAACTCGAACGCTTTTCTCCTTGGTCTGGAACAAATTGTCTTGGCTTTTTAAGGGTTTGTATTCAGGCGGTTGTGGTTGCAGCCGCCTGTTTTTCTACGTCTGCAGGATGTCGAACTCAAGGCAGGCGGCTTAGGGCTTCGTAGAAGAGTTTCCAGAACTTCTCCCTATTGGCTTTGACGCCTACAAGGACGTTGCCTTCTCCATTTGGGAAGGCGGCGACTGTTCGACCGTAGTTGAGCTCGCTTCTGCAATCTACCTGGACGCTGCGTCGTTCGAATTCAAAGATGGATGGATCTGCAAGATATGCAATGGTGCAGGGGTCATGCATTGAAGGATAGTCGTGTATGTATTCCCTACATGCAGCAACATAGCATTCCATTGCTGCAAGGAAGATTGGAGTGTAGGAGGTTGCAGGCATCTTCCTGACTTTTTCGATGATTCCATCAGTAAGCGTAAGCTGAAGCGTTACATCCAAGCCAAACATTACGACATCGACACCGCTGTTGAATACTATCTGTGCAGCCTCTGGGTCTGCAAAGACATTGAACTCGGCACTTGGTGTGACGTTTCCCTGCCTATTGATGGCTCCTCCCATGACTACAATGCGTTTTAGGCTCTTGGCAAAGCGGGGATCGGCCTTTATGCACACAGCTAGGTCCGTAAAAGGTCCAACGGAAACGAATGTGATCTCGCCTGGATTGTTGATGACAAGGTCCAGTGCCATAGTTATTCCGTTTCCATTGCAGTATCTCGTGCATGGTGGGAACACCGGCCCAGCCAGTCCGTTCTCCCCATGTATGTACCCTGCAGCCACACGTTCGCGGATCAGAGGTCTAAGTGAGCCTGTGTATACAGGGGCATCGTACTCCAGTGCCTGTGCAAGGTTCAAAGCGTTCGTAAGCGTCTTGTCTATGCTTTGGTTTCCATAGGTGGCTATGATCGCCTCCACCTTTATCTTGTCGGATAGGCCTCTGGCCATTGCAAGGGCCACTGCATCGTCATGACCTGGGTCGCAGTCTATGATTATTCTTTCCATATTCAAAGCTCCTGATTCGTATCAATGGAATGTGACAAGGCTGTCAATGTCCATCCTTATCTTATCGCGTGGAGGCTCGTCTGGGTATCCAAAGGCACAGACAAGCCCAACGTTTTCATTTGTTTTATCCAAACCCAAGCGTTCCAGTAACAGATCGTTGTTGAATCCTTCTATCGCACAGCTCTGTATCCCCATCTCACAGGCGGTGGTCATCATGTTCGCCACTGCTATGTAGCACTGGGCAATGGCCCAGTAGTCAAGGATTCCTTTCTCCTTAAGATAGTCATGGTATCCTCTGAAATCCTCTATTGCCTCCTCAAGGCTTCCTGGAAAGCGAGATGTCCGTTGGGTGAAGAAAGCTCCGTCTGGTTCAAAGACATAGGCTTTAGGGCAGGTGACGACTATCGTGGTGGGTGCGGTCTTCATGCTTTCTTGGTTGAAGCATACATCAAGTATGTCCTTGCTGTTGCATACGTGGAAGTGCCATGCTTCAAGGCCAAAGGAGGAAGGGGAGAGTCTTCCGGCTTCAAGAATTGTGCGTAGGACTTCGTTTGGAATCCTTTCTTCTTTATATTTCTTGCATGCAAAGCGGTTTCTCATTATTTCTATACATGTATTGTACATTTACATTTCCTTATTCGGCAGTTTGATTTGGTGATTTGCCAGTGTCTTCCAAACGCCGCTCCAATGCCAATCTGTAGGACAGTTCCAGTGCAACCTTTATCATGTTTGCATTGCTTGGCATACGCTCTTCGTCCCTAAGACTCTCTCCTGTGATGCAGTTGTCAGTCATTGTAAGGATTGCAAGGGCGTTCTTATGCGTGTACATGGCATTGCAGTAGACGGCTATGGTCTCCATGTCATTGGCAAGTGCCCCCATCCTTGCAAACTCCATGTATTTGTCATGGTCTGCGCTGTATGAGGAGAATTGGTCTGATGAGAACGTCATTCCGCAAAGATAGGGGATTTCCATTTCACGGGCGATCTTCACACCTTCTTCAAGCATATGGTAATTTGCACAGGGTGCCAAAGTTCCGTTGAGTTTGTATTGGGATGTCCAGTTGCTGTCAGTTGAGCAGCACATGGAGAATATCAATGCTCCAACGGGGATGTCTTTCTGAAGACCTCCGGATGTACCTATCCTTATGATGTTGTCAACGTCATATTCAGTGAAAAGTTCATATGAATAGATTCCGGCGCTGGCGGCTCCCATCCCGCTTGCAAGGACCGTGACAGGTTCTCCTTTGAATGTTCCTGTGTAGCCCAAAACGTTTCTTGCATCGGTTACCAGCTGTGCATTTAACATGAAGTTCTCTGCGCAGTACTTTGCTCTAAGAGGATCTCCTGGCAGCAGAACGGTCTTGGCTATCTGGTCCTTTTCCGCCTTTATGTGTGGTGTCATCTGCACCTCCTAAACTCCTTTCCTATTGTAAGGTTTTGTTTTGTTCAATACAACTTGAGTTTTTCAATAAATGCGTTGTGGGTGCTAAAGGACTTATTTGATAATTGCTTAATATTTTTTAAGTTTTAATACGTTGAAACCTTTATCTTCTTTCCAATAAGTGCTATCTTCACAGCATGAGCAGGAAAACAGACATAGGCAACATATCAATTGGCGGAGATTCTCCAATTGCGGTACAGACCATGTACGATATTCCATTGTCTCAGCTTGAAGAAGGGTTTGAGTCACGAATGCATGTCCTAAAAGGAATGGGGTGCGATGTAATACGCTTCTCATATCCTCATATAGCCGAGCACGATGTGCTTTGCAAGGTGGTTGAGCTCTGTCCCATGCCTGTCGTGGCAGACATACACTTCGATTGGCGCAATGCCATGGATGCGATGGACTGCAATGTTGCAAAGATTAGGATCAATCCTGGCAACATTGGTGCGAAATGGAAGACACAGGAGATAGTAAAGAAGGCCAAAGATATGGGAATAGCCATAAGGATTGGTCTTAACAGTGGTTCTCTTCCTAAAACGGAACGAAATATCTCCATGTCTGAGCTTATGGTCGATACAGCTTTGGAGTACGTTTCATGGTTCGAGGATCTTGGATTCTATAATACCGTGGTTTCCCTCAAGGCATCCGACTCCAAGACTAGCTACGAGGCTGCAAGGCTCTTTTCCTCAAAGAGCGACTATCCTCTTCATCTTGGCGTGACGGAGGCTGGTGGCGTAGTTCCTTCTTGTGTACGTACTACATGGACGCTTGGACGGCTTCTGTTTCAAGGCATAGGTTCCACTATACGCTATTCGATTACAGGGTCAATAGAGGACGAGGTCTATGCCGGGGTCGAGCTGCTCAGGACCTTGGGACTGAGAAAGGGTGGTGTCAGGATCGTGTCCTGCCCAATGTGCGGACGAAAGAGCTTTGACAGCCAGTCTTTCCTCAGGGATGTGGAGGCGGACCTTCTTGCGACAGGGAAGGACGTGACGGTTGCCATAATGGGTTGCCAAGTGAACGGGCCAGGGGAGGCAAAAGGTGCAGACCTTGCCGTGACTGGAATTGGAAGCAAAACCTACCTTTACAGGAATGGTGAGGTCTACAAAGAAGTAGAGGTTTCAAAGGCCAAGGATGAACTCCTTAGGGCCGTCGAGGAATTTGAACGATGAACGATAAGCTTATTATAAGGGGTGCATGCGAACACAACCTAAAGAACGTGGACCTGGAACTTGAGAAGAACAAGCTCATAGTCGTATCAGGACTGTCCGGCAGTGGCAAGAGCTCCTTGGCGTTCGATACGATATTCGCTGAGGGTCAGAGACGCTACGTCGAATCCCTGAGCTCCTATGCAAGGCAGTTCCTTGGAAGGTTGGACAAGCCGGAAGTTGAGATGATAGAAGGTCTTAGCCCCGCCATTGCAATAGAGCAGAAGACGACTGGAAGGAACCCTCGTTCGACAGTGGGTACCATAACCGAGATATACGACTACTACAGGTTGCTGTGGGCAAGGATAGGAGAGGTCCACTGTCCAAAATGCGGAAGGGTGATAAGCCGCATGTCAGTGGATCAGATAATAAGCGCAATCTTCGACAAATGGGGGGAGGGAGCTAGGCTCATGGTCCTTGCCCCCGTTGCAATGGGGCGCAAAGGAGAGTACAAGAAGCTCTTCGATGATGCAAGGAAAGGCGGTTTCCTGCGGGCGAGGGTGGATGGACAGATGCGTCTTTTGGAGGAGAACATCCAACTTGACAAGCAGGTGAAGCATAGCATAAGCATAGTCGTTGATAGGCTTATCCTCAGCTCCGATGCCCGTCTTAGACTGTCCGACTCCATAGAGAAATCAACGGAGATGACAAACGGGCTCGTCGAGATCATGTCCGTGGACAGGGACGGAAACGAAACCATAGAGATGTACTCAGAGCAGAACAGCTGTCCGCATTGCGGAATATCGGTTGGAGAGATCCAGCCTAGGCTGTTTTCCTTCAACAATCCGTTTGGAGCGTGCCCTGAATGCAACGGCCTTGGCTTCAAGACAATATATGACGTTGACAAAATAATCCCTGACCGTAGCAAAAGCTTCAACCAGGGGGCCATTGCCAGCATGGGAAACGGCGAGAGCTATGGAAAGGCTGTGTTCGATGGCTTTGCAAAGTCCATGGGTTTCACCCTTGACACTCCGTTCGACAAACTGACGGACGAGCAGTTCAACGCCGTTCTCTATGGCTCCAGCAAACAGTACAACATGAAGTACGAGAACCAAAGGGGGTCTATGCAGCTCAACCGCAGGTGGCACGGAGTTGTGAACGACCTCAAGCGACGCTACGCTGAGACGATGAGTCCTGCAATAAAGACATGGATAAGTTCCTTCCAGACTGAGATCCAGTGTCCTGTATGCCATGGTGAAAGGCTCAGGCCAGAGGCTCTTAGCGTCTACGTTGGAGGCCGGAACATAAACGAAGTCACGGCTTTGAGTGCAAAGGACAGCTATGATTTCTTCCTTTCCCTGAATCTGACGCCTTCACAGCAGCAGATATCGTTTCAGATACTCAAGGAGATAATGTCCCGCCTACAGTTCTTGAAGAACGTTGGACTTGGATATCTCACGCTGAGCCGCAGCGCAGGAACGTTGAGTGGAGGAGAGGCCCAAAGGATAAGGCTGGCAACCCAGATAGGGTCGGCCTTGAGCGGAGTGCTCTATGTCCTTGACGAGCCGTCGATTGGACTTCACCAAAGAGACAACCAAAAACTCATCGATACGCTCAAGAACCTGCGTGATCTTGGTAACACTGTGCTTGTCGTGGAGCATGACGAGGCCACAATAAGGAATGCCGATTACGTTGTGGATATGGGCCCAGGAGCCGGCGAGAACGGTGGACATGTCATAGCTCAGGGGACACCTGAAGAGATAGAGAAGAATCCAAACAGCATTACAGGCCAGTTCCTTTCAGGAAAGATCCAGATTCCAGTTCCTTTCCTAAGGAGGACGGGCAATGGAAAGCATCTGAGGCTCATAGGTGCGGATAAGAACAACGTACACAACGTTGACGTTGATTTCCCTCTTGGAGAACTCATAATCCTCACTGGAGTCTCCGGATCGGGAAAGAGCACCATACTCAACCAGATACTCACTCCTGCACTAAAGGACATCTTCAACAAGAAGCCTCAGAGGTTCGATGGGTATAAGAGAATAGAGGGGGTCGAGAACATAGACAAGCTCATACATATAGACCAGAGCCCAATTGGAAAGACCCCAAGATCCAACCCTGCAACGTACGTTGAGGTGTGGGGTGCGATAAGGGACCTTTTTGCAGAGCTTCCTGAAAGCAAGGCCCGTGGCTACAAGAGCGGAAGGTTCTCGTTCAACGTCTCTGGTGGACGATGCGAGCACTGCCATGGGGACGGAACCCTCAAGATAGAGATGAACTTCCTTCCTGATGTCTATGTCACCTGTGATGTCTGTCATGGGAAGCGCTTCAATCAGGAGACGCTTGCCGTACATTACAAGGGAAAGAACATAAACGATGTCCTGGAAATGACAGTAAGCGAGGCTTTGGAGTTCTTCCAGTCAGTTCCGACCATCAAACGCAAGCTCCAGACTTTGGACAGCGTGGGTCTTGGTTACATAAAGCTTGGGCAGAGTGCCCTTACACTGAGTGGTGGTGAGGCGCAGAGAGTCAAGCTTTCGCTTGAACTCAGCAAGATTGGAACGGGCAGGACCTTCTATGTCCTTGACGAACCTACAACAGGCCTTCATTTTGCAGACATAAAGAAACTCATGGAGGTCGTCAATAGGCTGGTGGACAACGGCAACACCGTAGTCATGATAGAGCACAACCTTGACGTCATAAAACTGGCGGACCATGTCATAGACCTTGGTCCTGAAGGAGGCGACGGAGGCGGCCACATCGTGGCGCAGGGGACTCCTGAAGATGTTTCTCTTTGCAAAGGCTCGTATACAGGGTATTATCTGAATCAGGTTCTCAGCCAGAGCCTGAACTGAATATGCTGTTTAGAAAGGTCTTTTTCGTCATAGCCATACTGCTTCTCATAACCCTTCCATGTGTTTTTGCACGGTCGTTGCTCTTTGATTCGCTAAGCAACGCCAGTGCAGATGAGCTAAGGGCCATGGCTGCATCGTTTGGACTTGACTCCACTGGAGGTGAAGACGACGTTTTCAATAGAATTCTGGTCTACTTTGGAATAAGCGAGGAGGAGTCATCCCAAGAAACGGAAGAGCAGGGTTCACCAAGCATGGAACTTGGCTCCAATTCCAATGCAAAGGCCTCTGACGGTTCCAAAACCGCTACATCGATCACAATAGAGAGTGCGGATATGATGTTCACCCTTGGAGACGTCGTCGTAATGAGCGGGAACATACGGCTTTCGTTCTCCGATTCCTCTGGTTCCAAGAAGACTCTGACCGCAGACAAGGTTGTGGTTGACCTTGAGCTCAAAGCCGTTGAGGCGTCTGGAAATGTCGTTCTTGAAGATGGAGATTCCGATTCAAAGCGGTTTTCAGGAAAATCGGTCTATTTCGATTGGGACAGCTTGGATATTGTCGTTTTCAATGGAATCAGTTCGACGGAGAGGAAGAACGCGGCGGGATCCAACGTGAGCCTTTACGCTTCAGGCCAGACTATTTCGTACGCAGGAGAGCAGAACATTGCGTTTTTCAATGATGGTGTCATTTCGACGGCTCAGGAGGACCCTTACTGGAGCATAAATGCCTCAAAGGTTTCGTTCTCCGGATCAGACGTCTTCGTGGATGGTGCCCTCGTGAAGCTTGGCCGTGTGCCAATCATGTATTTCCCGTTTTTCTTCTACCCAGGTACGACCTTGGCGTTCAATCCTGCAATTGGACTTTCAAGCGACAAGGGTGCGTTCATGAATACGACCACGGAGCTGTATGGCGTTTATCCAAAGATTGGAGCCTCTTCTTCAAGTTCGTCAAGTTCCAGTTCTTCCAGTTCATCAAGTGATTCCAATGATGTGGATCTGTCTGCATCGCTTCTCTCTCTTTTGGATTCAGGGGATTCGTCGGAGAAGGTGAGGGATGGGTTGTACTACCGCAACATTGAAACCGGTGAGCAGCTTGGTGTCGTGGAGTCCTGGGCACGCAGGTCAAAGAGCTATTTTGCATTTTTTGCTGATGCCTATGAGGACCTTGGCCTTGTTGCAGGCTATGATACGAGCAACAATCTTTGGGATGGTTTGCTTGCAGTATCTTCAGTTGGAGCCATTGGTTACAATGCAAATGAAAGTGTTTATTCAAATAGGACAAGATATTATTTTGACTTGAATCTAAAGTTCAAGTACAAGGATACATCTCTTTCCATAAGTGTTCCCTATTTCAGCGATTATCTTGCAAAGAGTGACTTCTTCAACAGGAATACCAAATTTGGACTTGATGCGGTGTTTGGTTCAAATCAGGAGTTTCCAAGCACCTATTCGTCCCAAAAAGAGTACTCTTGGATTGTCGATGCCAGTGCAAATGCAAAACTTGGGCAGGCATCGTTCAGGCTAAGCTCTCTCAAGGCGCAGATAGACTACGAGTTCGATCGTAGCACTGTGGATGGAAAGTATGCATACACGCCAAAGGTCAAGAGTGCAACGCTGCCTGATCTCTCATTCTCTTCCAATGGAACATGGCCGATTCTCAAGAGTTCAAAGCCAACGGAGAACAGCACCTCTACCTATGACGACCCTTTTGCCAGTTCCTTGGAGCAGGAAATGGAGGTCCTTAAGAAGAAGGACGCCTTTGAGGCGGATTTGATTGAAGAAGACACCGTTGGAGAAGATTCCCTTGGGGAGGAGGACGTTGCTTCAAACGAAACGAAAACGTTGGATTTGTCATTCTACAAGGCCCCTTCCGTTTCAAGCTCCTCTTCAAGCTCTTCGAGTGGAAGTCTCAAGTTTGGATATACTTTCAATCAAACGTTCAGAAACAAATACACAGGTGAAATGGTTCCTTCAAGTCTGTATTCAAAGACATACGGCACAGTCTACATTGATGGAAGCAGTCCAGACTCATGGATTGCTGTGAAGGAGACGTTGAAGCCTCAGTATTCGTTTACAAGCGATGTATCGACAAAAAGGGACGAAAGCCTTTCATACAAGAACGTCCACGACTTCAGTTTTGTATCGAATCTTATAGTCCAATCGCAACCATTGGGCCTTACATATAGACTTGGCAACAAAATCTATTCGTTGAATTCCAAGGATGTGGATGGCGTGTTGTCAAACGATGAATCCGGCTGGGGCGAGTGGAAGAAGAGCGATGTCACAGAGCACAGCATAGAGTTCAAAAAGGTTATGGGTAGCTTCTCACTTGGGCTGAAGAGTACACTCAAACCTGTAAAGGAGACGTTGAAGCCTACTATTTCGTTCTCTCAAAGCGGATTCACCGCAAACATGGACATATCTTTCGAAGAGTCTTATTCCGGTTTTGAGAAGAACCTTGGAAACCTTGGTTTTGGATACTCCAACAGCTTCATGAGCTTTTCATTCAGGAATGCATACAACTTCAAGAAATATGACGGAGTCGATTTCCTGTCAGCGTATTCATTCTCCCAGAGCTGTTCTTTGAAGTTCTTTGGAGGTAGCCTTTCGCTCAGTGAGAGCCTAAGCTACAAGGAGAATCTCAAGCCCTCATCGTTGGGCTTTTCACTTAGAGGTTCAACGGACTTCAAAAGCTTTACGTCCAGCGGTCTATGCTCGCTTTCATTCAAAGGCAACGGCGGAGAATGGGATTGGGATGTCCTGAAGGTGAGGTTTGACAACAAACTTAAGCCGGTTTACTTCTGGAAGAATAGAGTTGGTCTTGAGCTGTCTTTGAATGCGGATTTCACATATAGCTTTGCAAATCCCTACGCCACAGTGCTTTCCTTTGATTTCAAACTGGAGTTCGCCATTGCTGAGTTCCTTTCCTTGAAGTTTGACATCAAAAGTTCCAACAGAAGCTTCTATAGATACATCATAGATGGTTCCTTCGATTTCAATGCAATGCTGGAAGACTTGATAAGGTCGTTCGACTTCTTTGGAGATGGAAGGAAATCCACAGGCTTCAATATGAGTTCGTTCAGTGTAGAGCTGGTTCATTATATGAGGGATTGGAACCTTTGCATGAGTGTGGAGGGGAGCCTGAAGTCTCAGGCCAATGGAAAGCTTGCATGGTCGCCTGTATATAAGGTCTATGTGAAGTGGAATGCCATTCCTGAGCTTAAAGTCGAAAAGACCGTTGATACCAGCAAGGAGGATTGATTTTACAATGATATCTGGTTTTGTGTTTGAAGACACCAATGCAATGCGTACCGTATGCGGGCCAAACGACTGCAACATACCCTACATTGAGAAGCTTGTTGGCTGCAGTCTATTCCTTAGGGGCAATAGACTTGAATGCCGCATTAATGAGGGTGAGGACTGCGCGTCAAAGGAGGCTGTGTTCTCAGCTCTTATGCAAAGGCTTGCAAACCTTGCAGGTATCACCAATGACATAACTGAGCCTGAAATCCTGATGGAACTCAAAGCGTTGGAAAGCTCCCTTGCCTTCGAATCGAATGGCAAGGGTTCTGAAGGTGAACAAGGGGCGAAAAGAACTGCCATACATGTGCTCAACAAAAGCGTATATCCAAAGAGCTTGAACCAGCAGCAGTATGTAAGGGCAATGGAGAGAAGCCAGATAACATTTGCAATAGGCCCAGCTGGAACGGGAAAGACCTTCCTTGCGGTTGCATACTGCCTTGGGGAGCTGCTTTCCGGACGCAAACAGAAGATAATCCTCACCCGTCCTGTCGTTGAGGCAGGCGAGAGCCTTGGTTTCCTTCCTGGAGATCTTTCGCAGAAGCTCAATCCATATCTGAAGCCTCTCTACGACAGCATGGAGGCGATCGTTTCCCCAGCAACGGTGAGAAGACTTGAAGAGTCCGGTTCAATAGAGATATCACCCCTTGCATACATGAGAGGTCGCAGCATCCACAATGCCTGTATAATCCTTGATGAGGCACAGAATACGACGCGTTCCCAGATGAAGATGTTCCTTACTAGGATTGGAGAGAATTCATGTGCTATAATAACCGGAGACGTAACACAGATAGACCTTCCAAACAGCTCGTCCAGCGGGCTTGTTCAGGCAAGGGAGCTGTTGAGGGATGTAGAAGGGATCGAGTTCCTTGAATTCAATGCAAAGGATACTGTGAGGTCCCGGATTGTCCAAAGGATAATTGACGCCTATGAAAAGAAATAGAAAGGACGAGGAATCCAGTTCGAGGATTGTCATCATAGTGTGCTATGTTGCTATGGTGCTGTTTTCAGTAGCTCTTCCCGCCCTCGTAAGAACGACTTCGAACGTGCATTACCGCTCGGTGTATTCGAACTATGCGGTAGGTGAGATTGCTGAGGCCACGTTGTATGCAAAGGGGGCGGTCGATTTGATCGATTCCGATGCCACCGAGCAGAAGCGTCTTGCTGCAAGCGACGCAGTGCTTCCCATATTCTCCTATTCTCCAACGAAGACCATGGAGATTGTTGGAAGGATGGATCTGGCCAGAAAAGCGTTCCTTTCCGGGGATTATTCAACCCTTTCTTCCATAATGGATGAAACGATAGCCCAAAAACTCTTTGATTCAGGAGATTCCTATCTGTTATCCATTGCATATGACATTGTCAAGGATGTATGTTCCAGAGGTTTCTTCAATATGTCGGACATAGACCTTGTGGAGGGTCAAGGCTACAAGACTGCAACTGTCAGCAACCTAAGTGGAGGATCGACATCTGAGAATACCATTGGTTTGGATTCTTTGGATCTTCTTTCGTCCAGCACAATCAGCACCTATGTATCAGATAGCCTTTCCGGGATTTCGCAGAATCTTACTTCAAAGCAGGTTCTTCTTCTTGAAGAGATTGTATTCTCTGTTGTGGAACCCAACGTCCTCTATGACGAGGAACTGACACTTCAAAGACGGCAGTCTGCGGCCCAAAGCATCCAACCTGTCGTGATTTCCATAGACAAGGGGGATGTCCTCATAGAGGCCAATAGGGTAGTGACGCAGGATCAGATAAAGCTCATAGAGATGCTGAGCACCCATAGCGGACATATGCCTGTCTATGAGTTCCTTGGAATCCTCGTCCTTGATGCAATTGGGCTTGGCTTTGGCGTGTATGTCTTTGGTATGTTCTTGAGCAGAAAGAATCTGCATTACGTTCAGTTCCATATTATACTGGCTGTAAGCTATGTCCTTTCAATAGTTGCAACGTATTTTCTGGTTCTTTGGTCATCCAATCTTAGGATTGAGTTCAATTCATCGTTCTTTCCAATCTTCTTTCTGCCAATATTCATCACAATGGCATCGGGGTACAAAAGATTGGGGGTGGTATCGGTTTTCATGCTTGCTATGACGATATCGACCCTTCCCAACGCATCCGTCATGACGTTCTTCTATTGTGTACTGTGTGGATCCGTGGGTGTTCTTCTTGTCCGTTTCTTCAACAAGAGAATAGATATGGTGTACCAATGGTTCTTCTCATGTCTGTTCTGTTCGGCCGTCACGATTCTGTTCGTTATAATAGACGGGGCTGTCTTCACTGACATTTTCATGATTCTTCTAGGTGTTCTTCTGAATGTGTCTGCGGCCTATGTCCTTTTGTCCGTAACAATGCCTATCGTTGAGAAACTGTTCAATCTTCCAACGGTTTTCAGGTTGTATGAGCTTGCATATAGGGACACTCCTGTACTTACGAGGCTTTCACAGGCCGCACCTGGAACGTACAGCCATAGCCGTGCAGTTGCAGATCTGGCGGAGGCCGGTGCCCGCGCCATTGGAGCCAATGCTCTTCTTGCCAGGGTTGGAGGTCTGTACCATGACATTGGAAAAGTGGAGCACCCTGAGTACTTCGTAGAGAACCAGAGCGGCGTAAACAAGCATGATGACATAAGCCCAAGCCTTTCGGTTGCGGTCATAAAGAGCCATGTGAAGGTTGGTGCCGACAAGGGTCGCGATGCAGGGCTTCCTCCTGAGGTCATAAAGATAATAGGAGACCACCATGGAAACGACGTGATCCAATACTTCTACCATGAGGCCCTTGAATCACAGGCTGCATCACAGGACGGGAAGGGGGAGACCGTAAAGGCATCCGACTATTCGTACAATGCCGATATCCCGGACTTCCCTGAGTGTGGAATCGTGATGCTTGCAGACAGCATAGAGGCTGCAAGCAGGACTGTGACGCCAAATGCAGGAAAGTTCGCAAAGCTTATAGATTCCATATTCCTAGGCAAGATAGAGCGCGGACAGCTTGATGACAGCGGCCTTACGATGCATGACATAAAGGTCCTGGGTGAATCGTTCGTGAAGACACTGGTCGCAAGGTACCATTCAAGGATTGAGTACCCTGACGATGATGAGGATTGATTTTTGTTTGGAGGCCATTAGATGAGCAACCTTATAGATGTATGCTATGACTGTGATTCCTACGAGCAGATCGCTCCTGAGGATTTCGTCCTTTCATATCTTGATGCAGTGCTTAAGGCTGTAGGCCTGAAGGATGTCGAGTTCTCCGTTTCATTCATTTGCGAGGACCGCATGCACGACATGAACCTCGAGTATAGGAACATAGACGACAGCACTGATATCCTTAGCTTTGCAGCCGAGGACGAGGCTCCTGATGGGATTCCTTTCATAAACGGCGATTCCTCAGAGCGTGTCTTGGGTGATATCCTGATTTGTCCTGAGGTGATGGCTAGGAATGCACAGACATTTGGGGTGTCTGTCCAGGAAGAGCTTAGGCGTCTTCTCATCCATGGAGTACTTCATCTCTCGGGTGAGAACCACGAGACCAACGATGCAAGTGAACCCATGCTCGTGAAGCAGGAGAAGATTCTCTCGCAAATAGCGCTATAGGAATCAGCTTCCTACATGGTTTCACTTCCTGTAGGGCTTGGCCTTCTACAGTGTCTGGCTTCCAAGCCTTCCTTGTGACTGCAGTCCTTCCTCTATAGTGGTAAGTGCATCTTCAAGTACAGTTGAATTCGTATAGTACTTTGGCTCGATTGGGCAGATGTATACTGCGTAGATTGGGTTTTCTTCTGGAATCAAGGCTACAATGGCCGTTGATCCGTCTGCTGTCGATATCATTTCCTCCACTGCGTCATTTGTGCTTAGGCTTGGAGCAAGGCCCTCATTCTGGATGGCCTCTCCTGTTCTATGGTCTGTCATATTGTCGATGACACTTATGCTCTCAAGCATTGCTGTGTCTGTAGAGAAGGAAGATACAAATGCCATGTTTTGTGCTCTATCGTCCATATCGTTGAGATCGTAGAACGGATATGTCGTGCAGGCAAGAAGCCTTGCAGTTCGTGCATCCACTATGCCAGCTGCAACGTATGCTGGGTTCTGCAGTTCGTACACCTGCTGTACTACAATGTCCAAAAGGTACTGTACGTCCAAGTCCAGTGATAGATGCAGATCATTCCCATAAGTGGTAGAGACATCGAAACCAGGGATTGGAAACAATTGCTCATGGTAGACTTCCTCTATGTCCTGGATGAGCTGTGCACCGTGGAATGCAGCTGGATAGGCTCTTGTATACTCTCGTTTTACAACGACAAATCCTTCAATTCCATGCTCTTTGATATCATTTTCCAAAGCTGAAACTGCGCCGGCATCCAAATTTGACTTCACAAGGGTATCGGCCTGTGTGTTGGCCTCTATATCATGCGTTGCGCCGTCCGGTTTGGATGCCGAAAGCTTGGAGCTTATTTCGTCAGGCGTCATGTCCAGGTGCAGGCTTAGGATCTGGATTGCGATGTCGGAGCAGTTGTGGTTTGCATAGACGTTGTAGACCGGCACATCCATGGCAAGGATCCTTTCGTTTGCATCGTATATTGTGCCGCCCACGACCTTTGCAGCAACGTTTGGGTTCATGTATTTTCCGGTCCTGAGTCCATCTCCCACCATGAGCCTTGCAAGCACCACTACAAGCGCTGCTGATGCAATGCATCCCATTGTGAAAAGCAAGGTTGAAATATTGTTGCCCTTATTCGTTGAAGAACTCATGACGTTATATTATAATTAGGATGTAACATTGTCGAGAGGTGCGTCTACGGGCAGGGTAAGGAACTACGATGACATTACTGACAACAGAGTCTCTAGGAGGGGAGGGTCGTCTTCCAAACTGCTGTTTGTGACAATCCTGCTTGCACTGGTCATCTGCGTCCTTGCCGTCCTCATTTGGGTAAGCATCCTCAAGTCCAAGGAGCTTGCGGGCGCTTCCTCTTATTCCAGTTCTCCAAGCGCACCTCCAATCGTTGGACGTGTAGGAGATTCGTCGCATGTTCAGGACACGGATTCCGGTTCCAGTACTGCAATCCCCAACGATGTTGCCGGCAATGGCATTCCTGCAGATGGCGCAATCTCTAAGACCGATGTCCCTGAGCCCGGCGTTCTAGAATCCTCGACCGATTCTCCAACGGTCTCGATGGACATTGACAATGCACTACAACGGGTGGCTTCGACTGAATCATCAAAGGCAAATGTGGTGGCTGACAACCTCTCGGATTACATTTCATCACAGGACTATGCCTTGGATGGACAAGTCTCTTCCGAAGATGTCGTTACCCATGGAGTTGAGATAAAGAAGCCTGCAATAGCGCAGAACCTTAGCATTTCCCAGCAATCGTCGTTCTCTCGGGACATCGTTAGATATACCGAGTACACGATTCAGGAAGGAGACTCCCTCGATTCCATAGCACAGAGGTTTGGGCTGACGAGGGAGACTATAATATCTGTCAACCAGATAAAGAGCACTACATCCCTGTTCATAGGGTCCACATTGCAGATTCCTGATAGGAACGGTACTTTGTATACAGTCAAGGAAGGGGACACCCTCTCGTCAATAGTTCAGCAGTTGAACCTTTCTCTGGGATGGAAGGCTCTAAGCGATGTCAACGGACTTAGAAACGAAAGCGTAAGTGCCGGTGACAAGCTGTTCATCCCTCTTGAAAGCGTGCAGGAGACAGGTACCCTGAGCGTTGAGGCGGAGCCGTCGTTCAGCCTTCCAAGCGACAGTGCCGTTACCGTTGCACTATACAACCAAAAGGTTGCAGATCCTCTTGGAAACAGTGCCGTCCAGCTTGATGGCATACTCCTCCAGGCTGCTGATGGCACACCTGTATGTGCCTCTGAAGCGGGAACCGTCATTGACAGAGGCTTCAACGACAATGGAACCGGATTCGTGAAGATACTCCATTCCAATGGATACACCACATACTACGATTATGTCTCCAATATATGCGTCAACAGCACAGATAGGGTATCGAAAGGGGATACGATAGGTTTCTTCGCCAATGGTTCGACGAACCTTCTCAATCCAACAGTATTCTTCAGAATCGAACAGGATGGAATCCCATTGGATCCGTATTCGTTCCTGTAAGGTTGCAGATGGTCAAACGTTCGCTGTTTCTGGATAGAGCATATGTTGGAAGTCTCCTTGGATTCCACCGCACCCATGATATCTCAAAGGGCGAGTTTCTGAATACTTCAAAGGACCTCAAAGGCATGGTCATAGATACAGGCTGCTTCGAACTGTGCGATGCAAAGAAAAAGATTGGCATCTCCAGGATTCCTCCAAGTTGGTTCATGAGGGAGAATTGGACTGCTTTGGCTCCTTCCTTGGATCTTCTGACTGCTTATAAGTCAGGAGCCATAGACGAGAAGGGGTACTGCCAGTGGTTTTACAGGGAATCCCTCGCACAGCTCGACCCAATGAAAATCTATAGAACCCTTGAATCAAAAGGCTTTCCTGTACTGCTATGCTACGAGAAGGAAGGCGAGTTCTGCCACAGACACCTGGTTCAGGAATGGCTCACGCTTGAGCTTTTGAACTGCGGCCTTCTGTAAAGCTCTCCTCGCAAGTCAAACATCTTCGTCGTTTCATTGGGTTTTCTTTCTATAAGTCCTTCTCTTTGTGGGTAATGTATCGATTTGGACCGTCTCGATGATGTGTTTTAGACTTATCTGCGTTTTTTTAAGCCAAAAAGTCTAATCATTAGACTTATACGCTTGATTTTCAATAAAAAAGTCTAATCGTTCCTCGACAATGGAAACATGAAGAAGGTCAATGCCAGCGCTACCAACTGATGGTTTTGGTTAATCGGCCCATGTTGATATAGAGAACAACGCCGCAGGTTTTTGGCCTGCGGCGTTGTGTATTGACTTTATTTGATTTCAACTGGGTCGTCGGTAGAAGTTGGGTCAATCTCCCAGATGGCGTTGGTGTAGGTTGCAATGATTATGCTTGTGTCGTTGTTCTTCACAATGTTTGAGATGTCCGTTGTCCTAAGACTTGAAGTAACGTAAGGGGCTGTTGGATTTTCCACTTTTGAAAGTTTGTATTTGGATTCTTCATTCTTCGTTATCTCATAGATGTCAAAAGAACTTGAACCTTTGATTACTACGTAATCCCTGTTGTCTGTTGTTGTTTTGTAATGGAATGAATGAACAACGTTTCCGCTTATGTTTGAAAGCTTTGTTCCAGTATCTTCCAGACCATCACAAGTAATCGAATACACTTTATTGTCACTTTGCACTATAAGGAAACTTGAATCGTCAATTGTCTGAAATCCTTTTACTGAAGGTGAATTCAAAGTGTCTTTGGGTAATCCAATTTTTTTCTCTCCGGATTTTGAGTCAAATATGACATAGCTTTTGTCACTGAGTTCCACAAAAACATAGTCTCCGCTTTCCAGTATTGAATTGATTGTTTTTGTTTCAGTTTCGGAGAAAAAGTCTGTACTTGAAGTGCTTTCTTTTAAGAAATGGATGGTCTGCTTATCTTTAGAATCGCCAAAAGTGTAATATGCACCATTGACTAGGAGATTCTTTACATTTGGGATTTCCGTGAATTCAGAATCTTTGATTCCTTTTATGGAGTATTTTGATATCTTGCTACCATTATGATCCTCCTCTCCTGTGGAAGTAGATGAGTGAACGTAAATAGAATCATCGATTATGCAAGCTTGTATAAAACGCATATCATCAGTGTTTATAATAGGATTGAAATCTGGGTCATTAATGCTGTAGACACCTGTATCCGTCAAAATGTAGTGATATGTATCTGTAGAATCCATTCCCAAATACGCCTGGACCTTGATGCCGGCGTCTGGGGCGGAGTCGGCTATGGCGGAGAAGATGCCGTCCTGGGCATCGGCGTTGCAGGAGCACAGAAGCAGTGCAATCAATAGAATCGGTATAAGAAGAAGTGAAGTCCTTTTCATATATGAGGTCTCCTTAGTGTCTGTATGAGACGACAAGTGCAAGCGGAATCATGCCAAGCACTGCGTTGTTGCTGTATTTGTCGTAAGTTGCGTTCTTGGTATAGAGCTCGGCCGTAGCCATGAGGCCTGTCTCGATTCCAATGCCCCAGGACTCGGTTATGTAGAACGATGGCTGCAATGTAATGCTTGCATATGGGGCAAGGTACTTTCCATCATCGTACTTCATGAACGCCATTCCAAGGTTGGCGGAGAATGCAAGGTCGAACAGCCCCGTCTGCACTGGAACGTATGTCAGCTTGGCTGTGATTGGCACCGCTGTGTAGAGGGACGGGGTAAGCGAATTGATGAATTGATAGCCTAGTTCTCCACCAAGAGCGAGATTCTGTGTCAAATAGCCCTGATAGGATATCGATGCTATGCCTCCAATCTTTTGCATGTGCATGTCAGAGAAGCTCTGGTTCCTGCTTGGGTCGTTGAGGAAGGAAAGGAAGGCCGGGAAGTCTACACCCGCCCTGAACGAGAAGACCTGGTCTCCTGTTTCATAGTAGCCTGCAGCGCAGAACGCCGGTATGACGGCCAGCACCAACATGATGATGACAATGGTTGTACATTTTTTCATGTGCACCTCACATAATAGTCCATGGTTGACATGTACATATTAACAGCAAAAGTCGAAATTATGAATATGCCAACACGAAAAACACACATAATGGCAATTCGTTACCTATTTGTGTATAATGAAGCCACTGCATCCAAAGAGGTTCGCAAGATGGTTTTGGATGCCTAGGAGGTCCGTTGCATTGATCCTTTCCGGTAAAGAACTCAGCCAGCTTGTAAACGAACACACTTCCCGTCTATGCAAGGCGTTTGAAGAAAGATTCTCAAGAAAACCATGTTTGGCGGTTGTCCTTGTTGGAGACAATCCCGCTAGCAAGACATATGTCAAAGGCAAGAAAAAGGCCTGCGATGAGATAGGCATAGCACATATGGACTTCACGTATGACGAAAGCCTTCCCCAGAAGTCCCTTATTGAGCTTGTACAAAGCCTCAACGACAACGCAGATGTCGATGGAATCCTTGTACAGCTTCCACTTCCTTCCCATATGGACGAGGTTGAGGTCATAAACTCAATAGATCCAGTGAAGGACGTTGACGGCTTCCATCCAGTGAACATTGGAAAGCTGTTGCTTGGCCAGAAATCCCACATAGCATGTACCCCAAAGGGCATCCTCAGGATGCTTGACCACTACGGGATCCTCACTGATTCCAAGGACGTATGCATCCTTGGGCGCAGCAACATAGTTGGAAAGCCAATGGCGGCACTGCTGATGCAGAAGGACCGCAACGCCACGGTCACTATATGCCACTCCCTCACACCGGACATAGTGCCTTATGTGAAGAGGGCGGACATACTGATATCGGCCGTTGGGCATACGAACATCGTGACCGCCGACATGGTTAAGGATGGCGCCGTCATCATAGATGTTGGCATGAACAGGGTTTCTGATCCATCCAAGAAGAGCGGGTACTCCCTTAGGGGGGATGTGGACTTTGCAAACGTCGAGTCAAAGACAAGCGCCATAACGCCTGTTCCTGGAGGTGTGGGCCCAATGACCATTGCGATGCTTATGGAGAATACTGTGGTCGCTGCCTGCGACTTGAAGGGCATTGACACTGCGGATCTGGAGGTCCAAAAAGGATGAAGAAGTACTACATAGAGACATACGGATGCCAGATGAACGTTGCCGAGTCCAATGCAATGGAGTCCATGCTCATGGGTCGTGGATGGATCGAAGCTTCAAATCCAGAGGAAGCTGATCTTGCCATAATTAACACATGCTCTGTGAGAAAGAGCGCTGAAAACAGGATATGGGGTCGTCTTGGAGCATACACCCACATAAAGGCTCAAAGGGCAAAGACCGGCGAATCCATGACTTTGGTCCTTACTGGATGCATGGCCGAAAGACTCCATGACAGCATCAAGAAAGATGCCCCGCAAATCGACTTTGTCATTGGAAACAACGATAAGCTCAAGCTTTTGGACATCGTTGGGGTCAAGGAGTCCTCTCCACAGGAAAGCGATAAGTATGTCTTCACAAAGGCGTACCATAAGGACGGCGAGTTCTCCTCGTACATTCCAATAATGAACGGATGCAACAATTTCTGTTCCTACTGCATAGTCCCATACGTGAGGGGACGGGAGGTCTCAAGACCTGTAGACGAAATACTTGAAGAGGTGAGGTGGCTTGACGAAAACGGTGTGAGGGAGATCACCCTTCTTGGTCAAAACGTCAATTCATACGACTACGATGGTTGCCATTTCCCTCAGCTTCTTGAGATGATATGCCGCAAGTGCGGCAACATCCAGTGGATAAGGTTCGAAAGCCCACATCCAAAGGATTTCTCGGATGATCTCATTGAGGTGATAGCCCGCGAGCCAAAGGTTGCAAAGCACCTTCATGTTCCAATGCAGAGCGGCAATACCCGGATCCTTGGCCTTATGAACAGGCGCTACACCAGAGAGAAGTACCTTGCCCTTATAGACAGGATCAAGCAGCGTGTTCCAGGTGTCACGTTCGCCCTGGACATTATGGTAGGCTTCCCAGGAGAGACTGAAGAGGAGTTCCTGGACACCGTGTCCGCAGTCGGGGCTGTTGGGTGCATTGAGGCGTACATGTACTACTGGAATCCTAGGGAGGGGACGCGTGCCTGCTTGATGGAGGGACAGCTTTCAGACAAGGAGAAGCAGCAGAGGCTTCAGCGACTCATAGATTGGCAGCTTGCGAATGCGGCCAAGATAAAGGCCACCCGTGCCCATGGTGTCCAGAAGGTCCTTGTCACACAGGTGTCACGCGATGACAAGTCCAAGATGCTTGGACGCAACGAGCATGGTGAGATGGTCGCTTTCTCGACTTTGGAAGGGTGTTCTGTAAATCCTGGTGATATGGTGTATGTGGAGTTCAGGCTTTTGAATGGAAACACATACCTTGGAGAGCAGGTTCCAGAGACATCGGTCTAAGGTGTGATGAGGGAACGTATATGGATGATTCAAGGTTCAAAGATGATTTCAAGCGTCTTGTGGAGCTTATCGACTCAAGCCGTTTCATGACGGCCTTCACGGGTGCAGGGGTGTCCACTTTGAGCGGGATTCCAGATTTCAGGGGCGCACATGGCGTCTACACGGACCCATGGAACGGTATGGACGTGGAGGAGATCATCTCGCTGGACTTCTTTGCCAAGCATCCTGAGGTTTTCTATGCGTGGGCCAAGGACGTGTGGTATCACCTTGAGGACTATGAACCAAATGTGGTGCATAGTACATTGGCGGCTTTGGAGGGGAAGGGTATACTCAAGGCCCTGTACACCCAGAACATAGACATGCTTCATCAAAGGGCCGGTTCAAGGAACGTGTATGAGGTGCACGGCGGTCCTGAACACCATCATTGCACCAAGTGCCATGCTGAGTATGGATACGACTATGTGGCCCCAATCGTGCGCGCAGGAGAGGTTCCTAGGTGCAAAAAATGCGGTGGTGTGATAAAACCGGACATCGTTTTCTATGGAGAGAACCTTGACGAGAACGTGCTTCAGAGCGCATGGCGGGATTTCTCGAACACGGACCTTTGCCTTGTGCTTGGGTCGTCGCTTGTCGTGCAGCCTGCCGCTTCGTTTCCTGTGATCGCCTTCAGAAGCGGTGCAAAGGTCGTCATAGTCAATGCCCAACCTACAAGTCAGGACTACTACGCCACTTTGCATTTCGATGACCTTGAGCAGACCTTCGATGCCCTTGCCGCTGTGTATTGTTGAAACTATGGTTGAAAACTATGGTTGAAAGCCCTTGAACAATTTCGTTCATATATGGTATTTTTCCTTGGATTTTTGAGCAACTTCCAAAACTCCTTTTTTTGTCGGGTAAATTATGATTACGAAAAACGATAGCATACGCAATATTGCAATAATAGCACACGTTGACCACGGCAAGACCACCCTTGTCGATGCTCTCTTTCGCCAGAGCGGTGTCGAGTCCAAGGGCAACCAGGACCGCATCATGGACAGCGGAGCCATAGAAAGGGAACGTGGTATTACGATAAACGCCAAGAACTGCGCCATTCATTGGAGAGGTGTCAAGATCAATATAATAGACACTCCGGGCCATGCGGACTTTGGCGGTGAGGTCGAACGAGGGCTTTCAATGGTTGATGGCGTCATCCTTTTGTGTGATGCGGCCGAGGGCCCTCTTCCACAGACCAGATTCGTCCTTCAGAAGGCATTGGAGAAGAACCTTGCAGTCATAGTAGTAATAAACAAGATAGACAGGCAGGATGCACGTCCAACTGAAGTCCTGAATGAAGTCTATGATCTTCTTCTGGAGCTCAAGAACGATGAGAGCATACTTGAGGTTCCTGTCTTCTATGCAAACGGTAGGGCTGGAATCGTCTCAACCAAGTTGGACGACCCTGATGCAAAGGATGTCTACCCGCTGCTTGATGCTGTCGTGGACTACATCCCAGCTCCAATGTACGACAACGAAGAACCGTTCCAGATGCTTGTCTCGGATCTTTCATATGACGACTACCTTGGACGTCTTGCAGTTGGAAAGATCATCAACGGCAGCGCAACCGTCAACGACTCCCTTGTGTGCATAAACGAGAAGGGCGAGCATGTCCCCCTCCGTGTCACAAGGCTTCAGCTCTACGACGGTCCTCGCTTCAAGGAGGCTTCCAAGGTCGAACCCGGCGACATCGTCGTCCTTTCAGGAATCGAGAACGTTTCGATTGGCGATACCATCTGCAACAAGGAGTACGTCAAGCCTTTGGACAGGATCAAGGTAGATGAGCCTACGGTCTCCATGCTCTTCAGTAAGAACATTTCCCCTCTTGCAGGCAAAGATGGAAAGCAACTTACATCTGCAAAGATATGGGATCGCCTATGCAAGGAGGCCATGAGGAACGTCTCAATTCAGGTGGAGAAGAACCAGGACGACTCCTTCACCGTCAAGGGAAGGGGGGAATTCCAGATGGCCATAATCGTGGAGCAGATGCGACGCGAGGGGTTCGAACTGTGCGTGGGAAGGCCTCGCATCATATTCAAGACCGATGACAAGGGGCAGAAGACCGAGCCTATCGAGTACCTCCTCATAGACTGTCCTGAAGAATACAGCGGAACGGTCATGGAGAAGCTTGCCAGACGCAAGGCTACGATGAACAACATAACATATCTTGAGAACTCAAGGGTCAAGATGGAGTTCTCCATCCCTTCCCGTGGTCTCATTGGCTATAGGGACGAGTTCCTTACGGACACCCGCGGATACGGCATCATGAACAGCTCACTCAAGGGATATGAGCCTTACAAGGGCGATTTCCCCGACCGAGCCTCTGGTTCACTCGTCTGTGATCGTGCAGGTGTTGCGGTTGCATACGGCATTTGGGAGCTTGAGGACAGGGGTCGTTTCTTCATCCTTCCAGGGGATCCTGTCTATGAGGGTGAAGTCGTTGGAGAGCGCAACAGGGAAGGTGATCTTCTTCTCAATCCCACGAGGACGAAGAAGCTTACCAACCTCAGGGCATCAGGCCACGATGAGGCTGTTTCCCTTACTCCTGTAATGAAGATGACATTGGAACATGCCATGCGTTTCATCAAGGATGACGAGCTTGTAGAGGTCACTCCGTCTGCAATACGTATGTGCAAGAAGATACTTGATAGCCAAAAGCGCAAGATTATGGAGAACAGGGGCTATATCCCTGAGTGCCTTCAGTAGTTTTTGCGCATTTTCGCAGTTGTGTGCAAAAGATTGTTTCTGTGTGTTACCTTTAATTGGTTTTCTTGTTCTAATCGTGTTCGACTCCTGTGTTTTGCTTTTTGCGGAGATATGGGTTTTTGAATGAAGGAGAATACTGTTATGAAGAAGAAAGCAATCGCTATCGCTTTGGTTTTGGTTGTGGCACTTGGTTCCGTCTTTGCCGCAAAGGGTTCCCTGTTCGCAGCAAAGAGCGTTCCATCCAACAAGGTTGGTGTGCAGCTTGGTTATGGTGCAAGATCGTTTACTGTTACAGAGAAGGCAACTGGTCGCAATGGCAGCACCAATACTGTCAACAGTGGTTTCTATGCGGCTGGAACATTTGAATTTGGAGTTTCGAAGAACGTTTCTCTCAAAATGGAAGCTGGAATCAATACAATGGGGCAGGCGAAGACATCCACAAAGGTTGGAGATAGCAAATGGTCATCTGCTGCAAAAGCAACTGAAAATACTCCGATCAACTTCACAGTCTTCACTGGTGTTGTCTATGACCTTGTCCTCAACGATGCTCTTTCATTGGACCTTGGTGCTGGTATGGATGTCATGATTGGAAAGCTTTCGGCATCTGAGAATGCAAAGGTCAATGCCGCATTTGGACTTGGTGCAGAAGCGGGAGTTTCCATTGCAATCGACAAGAACGTCTCCATAGTTGGAGGTGGAAAGTTCGGATGGCACTTCCTCAATTCCAATGATGATGTTCAGGACAGTTCCAGCAGCGACTATCACAAGACTTCCAACATCACATACAAGTTCTTTGGAGGGCTTACATACTCGTTGTAATATTCATAGCAAGGGCCTATCCGCTAGGCTTATTTGAATTTCAAACCCCAGTGGAACTTCCACTGGGGTTTTTTGTCTCTTCCCGGAAAAGGTAGGAGATGGGGAAAATGGGCGGTCTGCCGTTGTACATCTGGACGATCTGGCCTATCCAGCCACTCTGGCCACTCTGGACATTCTGGGCGAACTAGCCATTCTAAAACGGTCTAAACCATGTCAAAGAGGTCATTTAGGTCCTATCAGGTACATTCATCAACACTCAGCAACGTTCGGTACGCTCTGAAGTTCTTTACCATTGTCAAGTACAACCGTCTTCAAGCGTCTTATCCGCCTCAACCGCCTTAAGAGCCACGGAAACTTTGATTGCTTCAACAGTCTTCCAGCACCCCCAACAGCCCCGTAAGCCCAATAAGCCCAACAGCCCCATGAACCTCATCAGTCCAGGAACAAGTGCTTGATGCGCCATAGTCCGCCTTGATGCGCCATGGTCCGCCTTGATGCGCCAGAGAAGCGGGTGCATTGGCTCTATGGAACACTGGCATACCACAAGCGGATACCGCACGCAGACCGTACGGATTTCCAAATCTCACTCTTTGTTAAGTAGATTCAGAAATTGCACAAAAATCATTCAAAAATTGTATTGGTTTCTAGTTGCTGTGAGCCCTAAAGTGGGGTAGTTTTTCAATGTAAGTGGTAAGTTTTCCCAAAATTTACCAAGAAACAAGGAGAAAGTGGTAAAAAATGACTGGTGAGTACAGAAACACCATAGATGAAAAGGGACGCCTCATGATTCCTCCCAAAATCAGGGAGCAGCTTGGGTCCTTTGACAATCTCATGCTCACCAAATCAGTTGACAATACCCTTTGGCTGTTCACGAAGGAGGACTTCGATGCCTTGGACAGGGAGGTCAACTACAGTCCGCTTGCTTCATTCAACAAGAATTCAAGGATAATCAATATGATGGTCATAGCTCCAGCTCGCGAAGTTGAGCTGGACAAGACCGGAAGGTTGTCTATTCCTCAGCTTCTACGCGAATTCGCAGGGCTCGATCCAAAGACCGAGTGCGTTATCCAGGGCACGAAGGACAAGGTCGAGATAATGAGCGCAAAGAAGTACGATGAATACATGATCCAATACAGGGATATGCTTGAAAGCGCTGGAAACGAGCTTAGCATGCAAAGGATGGACAAGTAGGAATGCAGTTCGTCCATTATCCTGTAATGCACAACGAAGTCCTTGAGTACCTGGTTCCAAGGAAAGCTGGAAGTACGCTTGTTGACTGCACTCTTGGAGAGGGCGGCCATTCGAAGCTGTTTCTCGATAGATATGGAGACCTCAACGTAATAGGTCTTGACAGGGATGCGGCCATTCAGGAGAAGGCCAAGGCCCGCCTTAGTGGCTATGGCGACAGGTTCCATGCAGTGAATGTATGCTTCGACGATTTCTGGCGCAGCTACGATGGTCCAAAAGTGGACCTCGTGCTGTTCGACCTTGGTATAAGCGTGTTCCATTATGTGGAGTCGGGAAGGGGTTTCAGCTTCAAGAACGACGAGCCCTTGGACATGAGACTTGGATGCAACGACGGCCTATGCGCTGCAGACATAGTCAATACCTACGATGAAGAAAGCCTTGCGGATATCATCTACGGTTATGGAGAGGAGCGCTATTCAAGACGCATAGCCTCCGCTATATGCGACTATAGGGAGTCCAAGTCCATAGAGACGACCAAAGAGCTTGCGGACATAGTCTGGAACGCAGTTCCAGGTGAATACAGACATAGAAGGATACATCCTGCAACAAAGACATTCCAAGCACTTAGGATTGAAGTGAACGCAGAGCTCGACAGGATCGAACCGGCCCTCGAAGGTGCTACCAAGGCACTGAACCCTGGCGGAAGGATTGCGGTGATCACGTTCCATTCGCTTGAGGACCGACCTGTCAAATGGTTCTTCAAGGACCATTGGAAGGAGTTGGATGTCCTTACAAAGAAACCAATAGAGCCTACAGCTCAGGAATGTGAGGAGAATCCTCCTTCGAGGAGTGCAAAGCTTAGGGTTGCAGAGAAGAGGAGCGAGATCAAGACCCAACGTGGAAAGGTCAACAAATACAAAGCCAAAAGTGATTCGGCACAGTAGGAAGCATGATGGAATATAAGGAGTGGAACATGAAGAACGCTGAAGATAGAAGATTCAAACAAAGTGCTTTTCTTGGAAAGACATCAGTCATAATGATGATCCTCTTCATCAATTTGTGTCTCATGGTTCCGGTCTGGCAGTCCGCTACCAACACTCAGCTCAGACGCAGGCTTGCTGAAAGCGAGTCCCTCATAAAGGAGACGGAAGAGAACAGAATGGTTGTCACGGCCTCCATTGCTTCGAAGATGACCCCTGAATACCTTGTGGAGCAGTCATCTGAACGCAACATGGTCTTCAAGCAGATTGGCGGTGCCAATCAGGTTGGAGCCGTTGCTAGTACGAACTCCAATTCCGTTGCGAATTAGAGTGCAACACTCTATTGACTCTGTGAGGTGAGCCATGGGACGTTTGGGATATGACGACTGGAATTTCATGGGAGAGGTCCAAAAGGAGCAAAGAATCAGAAAGGAATCGAAATCCAAGTCTGAAGGCTCCCTCAAAAGTTCATTCGTCCTTGTCTGTGCCGTATGTCTCCTTTCGTTCCTTGGGCTGGTATGTGTGTATTCTGCTAGCTTTCCTGTTGCAGTCAAAAATGGCCTAAATCACTACTATTATTTGATAAATCAGTGTGTGTATATGGCAATTGGGATATTGTTGTTTGCCCTTGTCAATGTTTTGCCAACGGCAGTCATCAAGATTCTGTCTCCAATATTCATGTTCGCCTGCATAGTGCTGCTTGGTTTTGACGTGTTTATGGGCGGCAGCATTCTTTTGTCGTCTGATACGATTGGATTCGTCTACATCGCCGTTGTGATGTATATGTCGCTTTACTTTGCAAACAGGAACAACTCCCTTGCGAAGCTTAGACAGCTCATTGTTCCAGGGGTTGGATGTCTTTTGGTCCTTGTACTTCTGCTTTTGAAGAAGTCCTTCGCCTACGCACTCATGTTCATTGGTGTTGGATCTGTGATGTTCATTGCAGGTGGCGTTGGGGTCTTTGGGATGATTCTGCTTTTGCTATACCTCCTTGTTCCCGTTCTCTCCGTTGTTTTCTCAAAGTCCGACATTCTACTTTCCGTTACAAGGTTCCTCATTCCAGGAGTAGGTTCCGGCTCAAGGACGGATCAGGTATCGGCCATAAGGACATCGATAGCAAGCGGTTCCTGGTTTGGCAAGGGCCTTGGGATGGGCGAGTACAAGACCGGTGAGATAGCCGACATGGCTGGCAGGTGCATCTTTGCAAATGTCTGCGAAGAGACCGGTTTCTTTGGAGCTTTGGTTCTCATTGCTGTCTTCCTTGTGCTTGGCTTCATTGGATACAGGGTTGCAAGATCGCTGCGCCGGCACGATGACTTCTATTCGAACATGGCCCTTGGGTGTACGACCGTAATTGTGTGGCAAATGGTCATAAACATTGCTTGGCTCTTGGGGTTCATACCTGGAGACGGAATACCCCTTCCGTTCTTCTCCTATGGACTCGAAGTCGGCCCTGCACTTCTTGCATGTGGACTTGTCTACAAGGCTTCAAGACAGAAGCCGAACATCGACGATCCAAGGGTGGTGGAGACTATTCAGGACGAACTTATGTTCCCGGAGCGCTATGAGTTCGAGAAAGTTTGAGTTCATGCTCGTTGTCCTCTTGGTCTTTTTGGTCTGCGCAGGAGCCTATGTTGGCCTGCGCAACCTTTCGTATTTCAATGTGACTTCAGTAGAGGCCTCAGTCGATGGACCCGTATCAGAGGTGCGTTCCAATATTGAACGACTCATTAACCCTTTGAAAGGTATGAACATATTTGAAATTGACGCTGGAGCCGTGAAAAGGAGCATCCAGGCTTTGGAAGGAGTCGAGTCTGCGGAGGTAAGAAAGTACTATCCGGACAAGGTCATTGTGTCGGTGAACTATCTGGATCTTGACGCAAAGGCGTACTGCGTGGATGAGACGGGTACGGTTTCGTATTTCTTCGTGGATGGTTCAGACCTTATGGCAACAAGCACGAAGACATGGGAGGAGTTCGACAGGCTGCCAATAGTGGAGCTGAATCCAGCATATGCCCAAATGATGTTGAAATGGGGAAGTGACCAAGGCTTTGCCTCCATGGTCCCGCTGGTGGAGCATTTGGCTTCCAATAGCTTGATAACAAGTATTAAATACGATAATAATAACGGTAGCGATTTTGGGAGGCTCGTCCTTTCTCTGCCGTCTTTGAACGCGCAGCTTTATGTGCGGGAGCTTGTCAGTGTCCAACGTCTAGATGAAGCGCTGGCTGTAATAGAGGACCAGTCATCCACAAATGGCAGTTCCGTCGTTTTTGACCTGTATGCGAATACTTTGGTCAAAAGGACATAGGAGGACGTACAGTGGCTTCTGAGAAGATACTTATGGGTTTGGACATTGGCTCATCATGGGTGAGGGCTGTGGTAGGCTCCTTGTCCAAGGAAGGCCAGCTCATGGTGGACAGCATTTGCGAAAGGCCCAGCGAGGGTGTCAGGGCAGGTGTCGTCGTCAACATAGAGCAGACCCTCAAGACCATTTCCTCCGTAATCCAGGAAGCTGAGCTTCAGGCTGGCGTTGAAGTCCAAAGCGTGATAACCGGTGTTGGCGGTGCCTCCGTTGCCGGCTATCCGTCACAAGGGGTGGTTGGAATAAACACCAAGGACCTTGAAATTTCGTCCAACGACATTTACCACTCCCTTGAGGTCGCTAGGGCCTTCGAGCTTCCCGCTGACAGGGAGATACTCCACACTCTGGTTCAGGATTTCTCCGTGGACGGCAAGAGCGGCATCAAGGATCCCGTTGACATGACAGGCCACAGGCTTGAAAGCCGCGTGCTCATAGTAACGGGCTCTGCCAGCAACTGCTCCAATACAAGGAGGACCCTTCAGAGGGCGGGGATGAACTCCTCAAGGCTCATACTCTCCCAGCTTGCAGATGCGGACGTCGTCCTCAGCGCTGACGAGAAGGAGATGGGAACCATACTCATAAACATTGGTGGCAGCACCTCCAACATGATCGTCTACCAGAACGGTTCGCCTTTCTACGTTGGAGGGGTCGACCTTGGATCCGGCAACGTGACGAACGACATTGCCTACATCCTCAACAAGCCAAAGATGGTGGCGGAGCAGGTGAAGGTGGAAAGTGGCTGCTGCTACATTCCATCAGTCTCGCCAGACGAAAAGATAATCATTCCGCAGGTCGGAGGACTTCCCTCCATCCAAATGCCAAAGAGGGAGCTGTGCAAGATAATCGAACCTCGCATGGCTGAGATATTCTCTCTTCTCAAGAAGGACCTTGACAGCAAGCTCTCGCATGGCACGTTTGGAGGCGGTGTGGTGCTCGTAGGCGGAGGATCCCTTCTTTCCGGCGTCACGGAGCTTGCCTCAGAGATATTCCGAATGCAGGCCAGGATTGGCTTCCCTGAGGCGCTTCCTGGACTTGACAGGTCATACATAAACCCCAAATACACTACCGTGCTTGGACTTCTCAAGACCGAGGCTAGAAAAGCCTCAAACTCCAGCGGAAGCCGTGGCAAGCCTGACAAGCGGTCCAAGAAGTCGGAAGGTGTGTTTGGAAAGTTGTCGGATTTCTTCAAGAAGATTATATAATAGAAGCATATAGCAAGAGGATTTGAACATGGATTTTGGCATTATCGAGGATTTGTTGCATGATGAACAGACACCACCTACTGACATAAAGGTCATAGGCGTGGGCGGTGCCGGTGGCAATGCCGTGAACAGAATGATTTCAAGTGGACTCAAGAAGGTCACGTTCGTGGCTCTCAACACTGATGTCCAGGCCCTTCAGAGGTCTGATGCCCAGGTTAGAATCCCAATTGGAAAGGAGCTTACCGGCGGGCTTGGAGCCGGCGGCATCCCTGAGATGGGGCAAAAGGCCGCAGAGGAGAGCAAGGACGAGATACGCGGCCTTTTGGAAGGCACCGACATGGTGTTCATAACGGCAGGCATGGGCGGCGGAACCGGAACCGGAGCCGCACCTGTTGTGGCTGAGATTGCAAGAGGTCTCAACATCCTAACGGTTGCAGTAGTTACGACACCTTTCGCCTTCGAAGGAAGGAAGAAGCTCCAGTTCGCAAACGAAGGGATAGACAGGCTCAGAAAGCAGGTCGATACCCTCATCCTCATCCCAAACCAGTACCTTCTAAAGGTTGCAGAGAACAACACTCCAATCAAGCAGGCATTCCTCATGGCCGACGATGTCCTAAGACAGGGCGTTCAGGGCATATCAGAGCTCATAACCGAGCCTGGTGAGATAAACATAGACTTTGCGGACGTAAGGACCGTCATGAAGGGCAAGGGCGATGCAATCATGGGAATAGGTCTTGGAGAGGGTGCAAACAGAGCAGTCGACGCTGCAAGACAGGCCATAAACAACCCTCTCTTGGAGAACGCCAAGATAGATGGAGCCAAGAGCGTGCTTGTAAACCTCACGGCCAGCGATGGTCTTACGCTTCAGGAGTATCAGGATGTCGTTGAGATGATAACGGAGAACTGCGACCAGGATGCCCTCATCATTGCAGGTCAGGCATACAATCCTGATCTTGGAGACAAGGTCAAGGTCACCGTCGTGGCCACAGGATTCGAGAGGGAATCCGTCAACGTCGACATCCCTGAGTTCGAGAAGCCAAAGAAGCGTTTCGACCAGTTCATCAACTCCGCTGAGGGCAGGCCTGCACAGCAGCCGTCCCAAGCTGCACCTTCACAGCCTGCCGCCTCACAGGAGAAGGTCCAGAGAAAGCCTGAAGAGGTCATCTCCGTCAACAGATGGCAGGATCTTCAGCAGCAGCTTGGAAGAAGACAGTCCCAGAGCGCAAACTCCAACGACTATTCCTTCCCAGCCATTCTGAGATATCAGAGACAGGATGACGACAACAGATAAAGCAAAGGGCGAAACCCCAAACAACGAAATACTGGAGGCTTTCAGCGAAAGCCTCCTTACAGAGAGGCATGCATCCAAAGCCACGCGTGACTGCTATTGGCATGAGGTTGAATGCCTCCTTGTCTATCTGGATGAAGAGGGGATTGACTACACCAGTGTGGATACCTATCAGATAAGGGAGTTCCTTGTCTGGAGGTCCAAGGGGGGTTCGTCGAACACTCCCGTTTCACCAAGGACCATGGCCAAAGTCATAACTGCCCTCAGGATGTTCTTTCTTTATCTCATGAACGAAAGGCTTCGAGACGATGACCCAATGGAGCTCATCCCCCACAACAAAGAGCCAAAGAAGCTTCCACAGACCATCGACTACGATTCTGTTGAGAGGATTCTCAATGCCATAGATACTTCAACGGACATTGGAACAAGGGACCGCGCCATGTTCGAGCTCATCTACTCCTGCGGTCTTAGAGTCAGCGAATGTGCAACTCTAAAGCTCAACAGGTTCTACCCTGAGGAGAAACGCATAGTCGTGGTAGGAAAGGGCGACAAGGAGAGGATGGTCCCTGTAGGGGATGTGGCATGCCAGTGGCTTGCAACGTACATAGGAGGGGCTCGACCAACCATCCTTGGAAAGCGCAGGTCCCAGTACATGTTCGTGGATCGTGAGCGCGAAAGACTGACGAGGGAGGAGATTTGGCATAGACTCAAGAAGTACTGCGAGGCAGCCGGTGTCTACGCAAAGGTCCACACCCTTAGGCACAGCTTTGCAACCCATCTTCTCCAAGGTGGTGCTGATCTGAGGTCCGTACAGGAACTGCTTGGCCACAAGGACATACGCACCACGGAGATATACACCCATGTCAATACCGATGATCTCATGAAGGCATTCGACAAGGCGCATCCAGACCTTGACCCTTCGAATGGAAAGGACTAGGGCTGGGTATGGCGCATCAAGATGGATTAAAACGTATTAATGAGAGCAGTGGGAGTAATGGGAGTAATGGGAGTAGTAGGCTTAGTGGGTATAGTGAGCAGCCAAATCCCATCGTTTTCGTGTAGGTTCTACAGTATTCCTCAAATTGAGAACTGCATTGCAGCGGCGACTCTTAGCACCACTTCGCCAAGTACGACCCCAATAGCGGCGGCGGAGACTACATCGCTGGGGTAGTGCACGTAGAGGTACAGCCTTGAAAAGGCTATGAGTGCTGCAATTGGGACCGCAATGCAACCCAGAGCCGGGGATGCCGCGGCCAGAATCGTAGCCGACACCACAGAAGTGAGCGTATGGCATGATGGAAACGACGTGTCCTTTGGATGCTTCACGATTAGTTTGACATCTTCGTTCAACTTGCATGGCCTTTGCCGTCTTATCATATGCTTTAGAAGAAACTGTCCAACGAACGATGCCAGAGTAAGTCCTGCAAGGATGAGGACTCCATATGTCCTATGATTTTTCGTGCATAGCAACGCCACAGCTGCAATGAGCCATATCATGCCTGCACTTCCAAGCATGGTTATCTTTGGCATGAGAAAATCCAGAAACGGACATTTGAGGTTTCTTCTTATCCAGTTCAGGATGCGCCAGTCCAGTGTATCGAACCTTTGCTCCATTTCTTCTTTCTTCGTCACAGTAGGGTACAGTAATGGAAAAAAGTGTAGAAATCCATACTTTCAAGCTTTTTTTGTGAATGGAAACTTCAGGTTTTCCGTATTTGTATCAATGAAGGGCAAAAGATGTCTTTGTGGAGGTGCATATGGGTTTCAACGACATTTCAGAGAAAGAATTTGCAAGACGCATTTCGATTGGTTTCAACGACTGGCTGTCCCTTGAAGAGAGAAGAACCCTCATTGCAAGGGATGTACCTTTGCAGGAACTGTCAAGGACCATGAAAGGGTTCAGGTCATATGAGAAGGAGGCCCGGAGTATAATCAAATGGCTTTACGACTCCTTGAACTCACTCATCGTATATGACGAAGATTCCTTCCCTTATTTCGAAGGTTTGGAAAGGCATTTGCCATATTTCTTGCTATGTAGGGGGCCTATTCCTAGACTGGATGTGCCATGCGTGGGAATTGTCGGCACCAGGATGCCTGACTACGACGGTCTTCAAAAGGCATTTGAGCTTGGGTTGGGCGCAGCGGTTGGAGGTGCAAGCGTAGCAAGTGGATTCGCAGAAGGCATCGATCAGGCTTCCATGAGGGGCTGCATTGCAGCCAAGGGCATATGCATTGGAGTCCTTGCCTGCGGTCACGATGTGGAGTACCCGTCGCTGACTTCAAGGCTCAGAGAGTCCATCCTGGACTGTGGAGGATGCATACTAAGCCGCTTTGCGCCTGACACTCCTTCCTATAAGAGCAACTTCGTATCCCGTAACATGGTTATTGCTGCATATTCCAACGCTTTGGTCGTGGTTCAGGCACCTGAAAAATCAGGTACTCTCATTACGAGCGACTATGCTTTGTCCATGGGCAAGGATGTCCTCGTAAGCAGTGCTGGGGTGGGTGCCAACACCCTCAAGCCTGATTCAAGGAGGGCTGGAAGCCATGCCCTTGCAAACGACGGTGCTCCTGTCATTTCATCCATGGCTCAGTGGGAAGGACTCTCTCCTAGAAATCTTGTAAGGCGGTTGGAGAGAACTGCATCCACCATGTCTTTGAAGGGAAAAGCTTTCAAAGAGGGTGATGCCTTTAGGTTTGGAGACCAGATGTACATTATTGAGAAGAATTGTTGAGAAACATGGTAGATGATATACTGGAGAACATGGAACACAAGGATATCGGCCTGGATGTGCAGGCTGCGAACCATGCGCTGATAGATGAATTTCTCACGTACCTTGGAAGCGTGCAGGGGTATTCTGAAAAGACCGTCGTGTCGTATGCCCATGACCTGGGAAGGCTTGACGATTTCATGTCAAAGCGTCGAATCTACGTTGGGGATATGGCCTTTGAGGATGCAAGAAGCTTCGCCGCCGGTCTATATGACGAGAACTTGAGTCCTGCGACCATAAACAGGATCCTAAGCGCCAACAGGTCGTTCTTCCACAACCTGTGTGAGAACGGTGTTACGACCGTGCAGCCGTTCAAGCGGGTCAAGGGGGCCAAGAAGGGTCAGCGGATCCCAACCGTGCTTACGAAGGAGGAGGTCGAAAGCATCCTCAATTGTCCAACGGACGACTACAGGTCCCTCATGGAAGTGACCATGTTCAACGTGTTCTATTCGACAGGCTGCCGTCTAAGCGAGGTCCTTGGCATGCATCTTGGGGACATTGACCTGGATTCAAGGCGCGTCCTTGTGATGGGCAAGGGCTCAAAGCAACGTTTTGTGTTTCTTACGCCGCACACGGTGGACCTTTTGAAGGAATACCTTGTACAGAGGGATGCAGTGCTTGAGGAGAACGGCATAGAAGGTGAGGATGCGCTTTTCGTGACGAAAAAGGGCAGACGGTTGCCGGTTTCCACGGTTCACAGTATCTTTGACAGGTATGGTGTGATGCTGGGTTTTGCCAAGAAGTTCACACCCCACGTATTCAGGCACTCGTTCGCCACGCATCTTCTGGACAACGACTTGGACATAAGGATGGTGCAGGTGCTGCTTGGCCACGAGAGCATTGGAACTACGCAGATATACACCCATGTTACGGGCAAAAGGCTCGAAGAGGTGTATAGAAGCAAACATCCCCATGGGAGGAAGGAACAATGAGTTTCAGAGGAACGACCATCATAGCGGTCAAGAAGGATGGAAAGGTTGCAATCGCTGGCGACGGACAGGTCACCAACGGCGACACCATAATGAAAGGGAACGCCAGGAAGGTCAGGCGTATCTACCAGGACAAGATAGTCATTGGCTTTGCAGGCGGTACTGCGGATGCCTTCACGCTGTTCGAGCTCTTCGAACAGAAGCTTTCTCAGGTCAACGGAGACCTTGAGAGGGCTGCGGTGAACCTTGCAAAGGAATGGAGGCTTGACCGCAATCTAAGGAAGCTGGAGGCCCTCATGCTTGCAAGCGATGGAAAGCGCATATTCCTCGTAAGCGGCACAGGTGACGTCCTTGAGCCGGAGTACGATGCAATTGGAATAGGAAGCGGTGGAAACTACGCCGTTGCCGCAGCCCGTGCATACCTTGATGGAAGTCCTTCCCTAAGTGCAAAGGAAATTGCCCTCAAGTCATTGGATATTGCAAGTTCGATCTGCATATACACGGACTCCAAGTTCATCGTAGAGGAGGCTTGAAATGGCTGGCAACGAAAAGAGCATAGCTTTGCAGGATTCCAGTGCCGTCGTGAAGAAGGACACCCCTGCCAAGGTCTACAACCTTGACGAGATGGTTCCTTCCATGATCGTGTCGGAGCTCAACAAATACGTCATTGGCCAGGACAAGGCCAAGCGCACCATAGCCGTTGCGCTTAGAAACAGAACAAGAAGGAAGATGCTCCCGGACGACATACGAGAGGAGGTCTATCCAAAGAACATCATAATGATTGGACCCACAGGCGTGGGTAAGACGGAGATTGCAAGAAGGATAGCCAAGCTGTCCAACGCCCCTTTCATAAAGGTCGAGGCCACCAAATACACAGAGGTAGGCTATGTTGGCAGAGACGTTGAATCCATGGTGCGCGACCTCATGGGAAGCGCTGTCTCCATGGTCAAGCATGAGCTTGCCGCAAAGAACGAGGAGTTCGTGAAGACCCGTGTGGAGGAGAGGCTCCTTGACATCCTCATTCCAAACCTCAACAATGGTGCAAGTGCTGATGCGGAGTTCGAGGAGGCCAAGGCCTCCGCCCGCGAGCAGCTCAGACAGCAGCTTAGAAACGGGAGCCTTGAGGACAAGGAAGTGGAGATTCCAAACCAGATGATGGCCCCCAAGGTTGGCATAGAGCTCATGGGCGGCTCAATGGACGACATCCAGAACGCCATGAACAGCCTTGGCTCCATATTCCAGAACGCTCAGAACCCTCGCAGAAGAAGGAAGGTCACCATAAAGCGTGCCCGTGAGATCTTCATGGAGGAGGAGATGGAGCGCAGTGTGGACCAGGACAAGGCCATAGACATAGCCAAGCAGCGTACGGAGCAGATGGGCATCATCTTCATAGACGAGATAGACAAGATAGCCGGCAAGAACAGCTCTTCGTCAAGCCCTGACGTCTCCCGCGAAGGGGTGCAGCGTGACATCCTCCCAATAGTGGAGGGAACCAAGGTGAGCACCAAATGGGGTGTCATAGACACTTCCCATATCCTTTTCATCGCCGCAGGTGCGTTCCATGTGTCCAAGCCAAGCGACCTAATCCCTGAACTGCAGGGCCGTTTCCCTCTAAGGGTGGAGCTTGACGACCTCAAGGTGGATGACTTCTATAGGATCCTCAAGGAACCTGAGAACGCCATTACCATACAGTACCATGAATTGCTCAAGACCGAGGGTGTCGAGGTCGTCTTCACTGACGATGCCATAAGGCGCATAAGCGAAATAGCATACGAGGTGAACTCCACGACTGAGAACATTGGTGCAAGAAGGCTGTACACGATAATGGAGATACTCCTTGAAGAGCTCAGCTTCAGTGCGGACGAGCTCAAGGGCCAGACCATAACGATAACCCCTGACTATGTCAACCAGAGACTGTCAGACGTGATAAAGAACCAGGATCTTTCAAGGTATATCCTTTAGGCCCGTTTCATGATATCCTAAGTGTGTGCGCCTTTTGACGCGCATGCTTGGGTGGGTTGCTTTTGGAGGGTATGTGGACTATATAACGATCGTCGCTCCAACATACGAAGAAGCCGTAAGGAAGGCCCGTGACCAATATGGCGATAGGCTTAGGATACACAGCAGGAAGGACGTCGTTTCCAGGGGCTTCCTTGGAATAACGAAGAACAGGTACTGTGAACTAACATGCTTTCTCTCTGGAGACCAGAGTTCTGGTTTGATGGACGTTCCTCGTGGAAACGCAGCCTACGCTTCCGAAGGGAAGGATCAGGCTGTTTCATCCAAGGCCACCTACTCTGACATAGAGGAGGCTGACATACGACGTTTCGAGCAGGAGGCCAAGACTCCTGATCCAGTCTCCGGCAAGTACAGAGAGTCCGACATGCACGAGGTCGTGGAGGACGACGGGCCGTCTGCAATTGAGGATTCAAATGACAAGACCGATGCCGTTGAGGCCGGCGCAGCTGCGGAACAATCCCCCGTCTACGGCGAGTCCGTGTTGGATTCCAACGAAGGGAAGGATTCTGGGACATCGGTCTATGGAAAAGGCGAAAGAGGGGTGGCTGAGCTTGACTCCCTCATGGAGCATGCCCGCAAGCTTCTTTACGAGAACGATTTCTCAACCGACTACATAGATTGGATAATAGGGGATCTTCGCGCCCAGCTTGAACCTGTACTGCCGGCGGTTCCGTCAAAGGACGAATTCGAACTTCTTGTGGTGGATAGGATCGTTGGGTCGGTGGAGATAGACCACAACAGCCAGCTGCATCCACCAAGGGTTTTCGTTCTGGTTGGCCCCACTGGAGTTGGAAAGACCACGACCATAGCCAAGATAGCAGCCGTGTACGGCACGCTTCCGCCTGAGGGCATACGAAGGAAGGTGAGCATAATCACCATGGATTCGTTCAGAGTGGGTGCATACGAGCAGATAGAGAACTTTGGAAAGGCCCTTGGCATTCCAGTCTACAGGGCTGACGATGAGGCTGGGTTCTACGAGGCGCTTGAGCGAACCCAGGACAGTGAGCTTGTGCTTGTCGATACCATAGGGAAGAGTCCTCGTGATGGTGAGCTCAACGTGAAGATGCGCACCATGCTCAACGTTCCTGACAAGAAGAACCTCAAATGCTACCTTACGGTGAGCGCATCCATGAAGAGGGTGGACATAGACAGCGTCTTCGAGCAGTTCGGAAGCTACGGGATAAGCTCCGTGATAGTCACAAAGACCGACGAGACCCAGACGATTGGCAACATCCTGTCCATATGCCACAGCAAGAAGCTGCCTCTTCTGTTCATCACGGACGGCCAGAAGGTCCCAAGGGACATCCACAAGGCTTCAAGTGCATTCATGCTCAGCCTGCTCAAAGGCTTCAACATGGATTTCAACGCCTTGTGGAACACCCAGATAGGGTCCGACGAGTAGAATCCCGGCTGGATTCGCCCTTCGTGCGACCGTGTTGGGGTATAAGGGTTATGTACTTTGTGAAAATGATGTTTTGCTCTCGTTTTATTGACTGTCAAATGTCATTTTGATTATATTTGGAATGTCAAATCGATATGGAGGATTTTTCATATGAAAGTTGGTATTAACGGTTTTGGTAGAATCGGACGCTTCGTGTTCCGTGCTGCTATGATGAGAAACGATGTCGAGATCGTAGGAATCAACGACCTCTGTCCTGTAGACTATCTTGCCTACATGCTCAAGTACGATACAATGCACGGCCAGTTCCAGGGCACAATCGAGTGCGACATGGACAAGTCCCTCCTCATCGTCAACGGAAAGAAGATCCGCGTAACTGCATGCAAGGATCCCAACGAGCTCAAGTGGGATGAAGTTGGTGCAGAGTACGTCGTAGAGTCCACAGGTCTCTTCCTTACAAAGGAGAAGGCACAGGCTCATATCAACGCTGGTGCAAAGTACGTCGTCATGTCCGCTCCTTCCAAGGACGACACACCAATGTTCGTCGTTGGCGTCAACGAGAAGTCCTATGTCAAGGGCACACAGTTCGTCTCCAACGCATCATGCACAACGAACTGCCTTGCTCCAATTGCAAAGGTCCTCAACGACAACTGGGGAATCACAGACGGTCTCATGACAACAGTCCACTCAACGACAGCTACGCAGAAGACTGTAGATGGTCCTTCCATGAAGGACTGGAGAGGTGGCCGCGCCGCTTCCGGCAACATCATCCCATCCTCAACCGGTGCTGCAAAGGCTGTTGGAAAGGTAATCCCTTCCCTCAACGGCAAGCTCACGGGTATGTCCATGAGGGTTCCTACTCTTGACGTTTCAGTCGTAGACCTCACAGTCAACCTTGCAAAGCCTGCAACATACGCAGAGATCTGCGCAGCAATGAAGAAGGCTTCGGAGGGCGAGCTCAAGGGCATCCTTGGCTACACAGAGGATGCAGTCGTATCATCTGATTTCCTTGGCGACACAAGGACATCCATCTTCGATGCAAAGGCCGGAATCGCACTTACAGACACATTCGTCAAGGTCGTTTCCTGGTATGACAATGAGATTGGATACTCCAACAAGGTCCTCGACCTCATTGCATACATGAAGAAGGTCAATGGTTGACCCCATCTTCGTTTGTCTTCAGGCCTGCCTTCTAGCAGGCCTGAATCGTTTAGACGCATGATGTGCCGTTTTTGGCACAGTATACAACAAGATACAAAGGAGCTGTTATGGTCCTGAATACAATCAGAGATGCAGACCTCAAGAACAAGAGGGTTCTTATAAGAGTTGATTTCAACGTGCCTGTCAAGGATGGAAAGGTTACCGACGCAACCAGGATCCTTGCCGCACTTCCAACCATAAACTACATACTTGAGCAGCCAGGGACCTCCTTGGTCGTCATGAGCCATTTTGGAAGGCCAAAGGGAAAGAAGAACCCTGACTTCTCCATGGTTCCGGTTGGAAAGAAGTTCGAGGAGCTTCTTGGAAGGCCTGTCAAGGTCGCATCGGATGTAATAGGGGACGAGGTGGAGAAGGAAGTCAAGGCTCTCAAGCCAGGTGAGGTCCTCCTTCTTGAGAACTGCAGGTTCTATCCTCAGGAAGAGGCCAACGATCCAGAGTTCGCAAAGACGCTCGCATCCTATGGCGATGTCTATGTAAACGATGCATTTGGAACGGCCCACAGGGCGCATGCCTCGACTGAGGGCGTTGCACACTACCTTCCAAGCTATGCAGGTTTCCTCATCGAGAAGGAAGTCAAGTTCATGGCTCCGCTTCTTGAGAACCCAGAGAAGCCTTTCGTTGCCATCATAGGCGGATCCAAGGTCTCCTCCAAGATCTCCGTCCTTGAGTCTTTGGTAAAGACCTGTGACACGATCGTCATTGGCGGTGGCATGGCATATACGTTCCTCAAGGTGCAGGGACACAGCATTGGAAAGTCCCTCGTAGAGGACGACTATCTTGAAACAGCAAAGAGCTTCCTTTCCGCAGCGGCTGCGAAGAACGTCAAGGTCATCCTTCCGGTCGACCATGTCTGTGCCGAGCAGTTCGCCGAGGATGCAGCTCCTGTAGCGGTCGATTCCATAGACATCCCTGAGAACCTCATGGGAATGGACATTGGACCAAAGACCACTGCAATGATCGTTGAAGCACTCAAGGATGCAAAGTCCGTCGTATGGAACGGTCCAATGGGTGTATTCGAGTTCGCAGCGTTCGCAAAGGGCACAGAGGCCGTCGCCAAGGCTCTTGCAGCTTCAAACGCAACGACAGTCGTTGGTGGTGGCGACTCCGTTGCTGCGGTCAACAAGTTTGGCCTTGCAGACAAGATAAGTCACGTCTCCACCGGTGGTGGAGCATCCCTTGAGTTCCTTGAAGGCAAGGAGCTTCCCGGCATCAAGGCCCTTGAGAAGTGAGGAATTGGAATGAGAAACCTTTATATTGCTGGAAACTGGAAAATGAACATGGTCCCAAGCGAGGCTGCAAAGTACGCCGCTTCGCTTGCCGCCGCCGCTAAGGATGCAAAGGTCAAGGTCATGATAGCACCTACCTTCGTGTGCCTTCCTGGTGTCGTGGAAGCCGTAAAGGGCAGCAACATCATAGTGTCCGCCCAGAACGTCAACGACCACGAGAAGGGTGCATACACCGGAGAGGTCTCCTGTGCAATGCTCAAGGACATTGGCGTGAACGCCGTCATCCTTGGCCACAGCGAGAGGAGACAGTACTACGGCGAGACGAACGAGTTCATAAACAAGAAGGTGCTTTTCGCCCTTGAAAACGGAATGGAAGTTGACCTTTGCGTTGGAGAGACCCTTGAGGAGAGGGAAGGCGGCCGTCTTGAAGAGGTGCTTACAGCCCAGGTCAACGTTGGTCTTGATGGTGTAACACCGGAGCAGATGAAGCATGTCACAATAGCCTACGAACCTGTCTGGGCTATTGGAACAGGCAAGACTGCAACCCCTGCCGATGCAAACGCTGCACACGCCTTCATAAGGGGTCTTGTGGAAAAGAAGTTTGGAAAGGCTGTTGCAGAAAATCAGATAATACAGTATGGTGGTTCAGTGAAGCCGTCCAACGTCCGCGAGCTCATGGCCTGCGAACACATAGACGGTGCGCTTGTTGGTGGGGCGTCGCTGACACTTGAGCAGTTCCTCCCAATCATCAACTGCGTTGATTGAACCAAATTCAGTTGGAGTAGGTAGGAATATGGCAGTTTTGAGTATTATTCTTCTTGTTCTTTTCGTGATCGTGAGTCTTCTTCTCATCTTCATCATTGCAATCCAGAGTGAAGACAATACAGGTCTTGGCGGTGTCTTTGGCGGCAACAGCGAGACGGCGTTCGGAGGTAGGTCCAACCGTGTGGTAAACAAGATTACGGCATACCTCGTGGCGGCTTTCATCGTACTTGCCATACTTGTCGCTTTCGTCAACAAGTCATCCGACACCTCCGTCCTTAGCTCACTTGGCCAGCAGGCTGCAGCTACGGCTACGGAATCTACAGAGAATTGATTTCTTTTCATGTAATCTTGGCCGCTTGAACAAAGCGGCCAATTTTCATACAAAAGGGGCGTCATGAGAGTCTGTATTCTATACGGCGGAGCCTCCGCCGGAAACTCCAACCTCAAAGGACTTGCAGAAGGCATGTCCAAGGGCATTTCATCAAGCGGCCAGCATATCGTGGAGCTTGTTGACATGAATCTGGAGCAGGGCAGAAGAGTATCGGCCTTCGATTATATCATCATAATCACACAGGCAAACGGATTCCTTTCAAAGGACGTTCCTTCTGTTGTTTCAACTTTTCTGAAATCGGCTGGAACCATCTCAGGCAAGAGATGCAGCTGTTTCATATCCAAGAACTGTCTTAGAAAGCAAAGGGTCCTGCAGTCTTTGATGAAGGCCATGGAGGACGAGGGCATGTACCTCAAGCTTTCAGACGTTCTCAAAAACGCAGACATGGCCTATGCCGTAGGCAAAAGGCTCCATGTTGAACGCAACTGAGGAGTTCACAATGAAGAAAGGCATTGTTTCAATTCTGGTTTTTCTTGCGGCGCTTGTCTTTGCTGCGCCTGTATTCTGTGATTCGATTTCCACTCCAATCGTTAGGATAAACCTCATCAGGAACGCTGTCATAACGCAGCAGCAGCTTGATGAAGCTGTCTCTACCTACAGCGAAGCCTACGGAACCACGTTTGAGCCTGCAACTGTATTGGATGCTCTTATTTCAGACGAGCTTTTCAGGCAGGGGCTTGAGAAGAACGGCTATACGCTTACAGATGACCAGAAGGCTCAGCTTCTTGCTTCCCAGAAGTCGAGCATTGAGGCTCAGGTTGGCATGTCCCTTACGGACGAGCAGTTCGAACAGCTTCTTCAGGCTCAGCAGGGAATCACTTTGGATGAGTACAAGGAATACCTTGCCAACCAGTACCTCCTTCAGGCTTATGTGACCACTGCAAAGGCGTCCATGTTCGAGGATGCTCCGCTTCCAACGGACTCCGAGGTAGAGACCTTCTACAAGAAGAACAAGTCAAGCTTCATAAGCAACGAGAATGTGAAGCTTTCCCATATCTTCTTCGCTTTTGGCGACGACAAGGATGCGGCATACAAGAAGGCCACGGATGTCTACAACAAGATCGTCTCTGGTGAAATCACGTTCGAGAAGGCCATAACGCAGTACTCCGATGACGCAGACTCCAAGGACAAGGCAGGGGACATTGGTTGGCTTCAGATAAACGACGAGACCACAATGGCCTACATGGGTGAGAATTTCTTCGACGAAGTGTTCAAGCTCGATGCCGGAGAGATGAGCGGTGTAATAGAGAGCCTTGCCGGCTACCATATCGTGAAGGTCTCCGTCCACAACGATACTAAGATCCTTGGTCTTGACGACAAGATATCTCCAACCGACACGACTACGGTTCGCGACTACATCACAAGCTATCTCTACAACGAGAGCCTCAACACCGTCTTCCAGGAAGCATACCTTTCCCTCATAGAAGACCTTAGGTCTCAGGCTTCAATCAAATACCTCAAGCAGCTTTGATTGGAAGCAGAGTTTAGAGTAGAGGAGTGCACTTAGATGAAAACAAGACACCTTGCCAGGGCCATAGCGGTGCAGACACTGTATTCCCTTGATTTCAATTCAAGGATACATGAGTGTCCAATTCCGTATTCAGAGGGTTTCGCTGGATATACCAAAGAGGAAGAGGAGGCCCTTGAGTCTGATGTCGTCCTCTATGCCTCCTACATGATAAATGGTGTGCTCCAGCACTTGGACGAAATAGACGAGATGATAAACCGCTTCTCTTCCAAGAGAAGCATAGAGAACATAAACCTTGTGGACAGGAACATCCTTAGGCTTAGCATCTATACGCTTCTGTACTGCAAGGACATACATCCAAACATCGTCATTGACGAAGCCGTCAAGCTCTCTCAGGAGTACAGCACCGAGGTCAACTATAGGTTCATCAATGGCCTGCTTGATACAGCTGTGAGGTATCTGCATGATTCTGCTGAAGACAAATGAACAGATTGATGGCATAAGGAAGTCCTGCCATCTTCTGTGCCAGCTTCTTGATTCCCTTGAAGGGAAGGTCCTTCCCGGCATGTCCACAATGGACATAGACAAGATGTGCCATGACTTCATAATCAAGCATGGTGGAAAGCCGGCTTTCCTTAACTTCGAAGGTTTCCCTGGAACCGCATGTGTCAGCATCAACGAAGAGATAATCCATGGAATTCCAAAGAAGAAGAGGATAATCCATGAAGGCGATATCGTGAGCATTGACCTTGGAATCAACCTCAAGGGTTACTTCTCAGACAGTGCAAGGACATACATTGTTGGAAGCGTCCCTCCTGAAGTGGAGAAGCTTGTAAAGGTTACGCGCGAGTGTCTATACAAGGGCATTGGAGCTTTGGACAACCCCCATGCAAGGATTCAGGACATTGGCGCTGCAGTGTTCGAACATGCAGACAAGAACGGCTTTGGAGTCGTGCGCGAGTACTGCGGCCATGGTGTAGGACTTAAGGTCCACGAAGACCCTGAGATTCCAAACTATGTCTGTCGCTACATGCCAAATCCAAGGATCAAAGAGGGCATGGTCATTGCCATAGAGCCTATGATCAACATTGGTACAAAGAACATCATAGATATGCCGGACGGTTGGACCGTCATAACTGCGGACCACAAGCCTTCCGCCCACTTTGAACATACAGTTGCAATCACGGCCAACGGCCCTGAGATTCTTACACAGATCTGATTTGGAGGAACCAAGGAATGAAAGATTTTGTCCCACATGACGTCATACGCGACAGCGCTCTCAAGCTCGCCTACAAGATGCACAAAGAGGACGGCTTCATTCCTGATGTCATATATGTCTCCCTAAGAGGCGGCGTATACATGGCAAACGTCTTTTCAGAGTACTTCAAGATGGTCTGTCTCAAGGAGCATAGACGGCCTGTCCTGTATGCCGCAGTCGTGGCAAGGTCCTATACCGTGCTTCGCGATCAGGCAAGGGTCCAGATAGACGGTTGGACGTATTCCCCCGAATACCTCAGAGCAGGGGACAAGGTCCTCATTGTGGATGACATATTCGATACAGGCAACACCGTCAACAAGCTTGCGGAAGTCGTCATGAACAAGGGAATCCCTCGTGAGGACATAAAGATTGCCGTCTACGACTACAAGGTTCCTCTCTACAAGGATACTCCTCCTCTTCCTGTGCAACCTGACTACTACTGTAGGAAGCATGTCCTCAACTCACCATCTGACGAGACCTGGATCCACTACCTCTGCCACGAATTCGTTGGCCTCACTTCAGACGAAATAGACGAGGTCTTCAAAGACCCAGAGGTCCGCAGAATCCTGCACGAGACGAAAGGGGATGAGGTCTAAGTTCCTATAAGACTCTGCCAAACGGAATTCATTCTTTGTCCAGATTTCTGAAGAACCAAGGAGCAAGACCCAAAGGTACGTTTGTAAGCTGTTCCTGTTCTCTGTAATTTGACATTGAAAACCTAAGGGCCTTCAGGTTTGGATTTGTCTTCAATACAGTTGAAAGGCTCTTTGATTTTAGATTCTCTTCTGCTTTCACTTCAACTGGATAGAGATTTTCTTTACAGAATACGAAGTCGATTTCAGAGGTTGAGTTCTCGTTTGTATAATAAAAAAGCTTTTCCTCCAATGTACTCCAGAACTGTTGTGCGATGTATTGTTCAGTGAACATTCCTTTGTATTCGGTAATCATTTTCCAATCGAACAATACATCTTTGGCTGTTATCCCAGACATTGCACCTAGAAGCCCTATATCATTGAAGAAAAGCTTGAACGTTTGGCTGTCCTCGTAGAACTTAAGAGGTGCTTCAACACTCTTCACTCTTGTTACTTTGTGGACCAAACCTGCTTGGATGAGCCATTGCACTGCATTCTCGAATTCCTTTGCCCGTGCACCTTTTCTCAGAACTCCCCAGATGAACTTTTTGTTCTCCTTTGCAAGTTGGCTTGGAATTGAGTTCCATACAGCCTGTATTTTTGGAAGCTCGTTTTCAGGTATATGCTTTGAGAAATCATCTTCATAGTCCTTGAGTATTGAGTTCTGAATGCTTCTGACTTCACTCAGATCTCCTTTTTTGATGTATGAAGAGACAGCTTGTGGCATCCCTCCAACATAGAAATACTGCCGTAGATATTCGGTAAGAATGTCCTTTATGTAGTTGTATTCCTCCCATCTGCATTCTTCTAGATAGGTTGAAAGCTCTTCCTTTCCAAGTGCAGTGAGAAATTCGTCGAATGAAAGGGGATAAAGTATCAGTTTGTCAACTTTTCCAACTGGATAGCCAGTGCCTTTGTGCATTTGGATTCCAAGAAGCGAACCAGCTACGACTATGTGATATTCTGGTGCATCTTCGCAGAAATACTTCAATGCCGTAAGACCATTTGGTACTTCTTGGATTTCATCAAGAATGACAACGGTTTCATTCTTTTGTATTCTCTTGCCTGAAACAGCAGACAAAGCTCTGATGATTCTGTCTGTATCGTAGTCTCTGAAAAGCGATTTTACAAAGGTGTTGTTGTCACAGTTTATGTACACATAGTCCCTGTATTCAGTTTTTGCAAAATCTTTAAGAATCCAGGTTTTTCCTACTTGCCTTGCTCCGCTAAGAATCAACGGTTTTCTTTCTGGACTATTTTTCCAATGTATAAGTTCTTTCTTCAAAAAGCGTTCCATGTTTTAATAATACACTTTTCTAGGGGAAAAACAAGCTGTATATTACAATTTTCTATGGGAAAATTTAGTGGTTTGTTACAATTTTCTAGGGGAAAATCTGTATTTGGAACAGTAAAAAGGGGGTACTTTCTCCAAAAGTTTATGGAACTTTTGTGTCGATATTGTAATAAGAGTAGTGTGAATACAAAATTCAGAATGCAAATTCAGAATGCATTGTGTCACTATTAGGTAATTTGTTTACACCTAATCTTGGCTTTTAGCCACCACGAATCTACGCCAGGGGTGATTCGGAGAAGGGACCCAAGTGCTTTTGGAGGATGAAAGCTTCACCGAGGGGTCCATCGATTCTCCGGGGACCTCCTTCGTTTCATAGAACGTCCCGTCATGCACTGCGACGATGTCGTCGTGGAATGTCCTGTAGACATGGACCGTGCTTCCCCTTCCAATCCTTGCGGCCTTGCCTGCAGGTGGACTTTAGTCAATAAAGTGGACACATAAAAGGAAGGGGAATCATCCTTTTCTGTAGAAGGAAGCATCCTTCTC
>CAKQWE010000004.1 GCA_934277975.1 uncultured Spirochaetales bacterium | reverse complement strand
GTTGCTACTTCAGTGTAGAGCAAAATGCAACTTCACCTTGGACGGCCTACCGTTGCATTTACTTTTTCAATTGGCAACCTACAGCGCATCGAACACCGCCCACACAGGCAAATGGTCCGACACCCCTTTCAAAAGATCCCTCTTCCATGCATTGGGCTTGTCGTCCACACCCCGTATGGAGCCAGAGAACACGACTCCGCACCTGTCAAGCTCATAGCCAAAGCCATCCCTGCCCGCAGACGAAACGAGGATGTTGTCATAGCATTTCCAGATTCCATCGTAGCTGTATGAACCTCCAGGCCAGATCCCGTTCGCGGAATCGAGCCATGGACAATACCACAGGCCACGTCCAAACGCACCTGAAACCACAAGAGGAGATCTGGATCCAAGACTGCGCCCCATTGAGTTCTCATCCCAGCACTCCTCGTTGAAATCACCACATACAACGACAAGGCTCCCCGGATTCCCTTCCAAAATGGACGCAGCCACCTGAGCCACAACCTCGCCGGCCAACGCACGCAGGGAAGATGTCTCCTCCACACCACCCACATTGGACTTGAAATGCACCGCAAGGACGAAGAGCACGCCAGAATCGGTCTTGAGAGCTACCTCCAGGACAGGTCTTAGGCCTTCTCCCACGGCATGGACCTTTGCGTGCACGATAGGCAACGACGAGGCCACCGCAAGACCCATGGCACCACCAGGTGCCTTTGCAAACGCAAACTGGGAGATTTCATGCCCCGCCAAGGCCCGCTGGGAAAAGACAGCCTCCACGACATTTGCATTTTCAACTTCATTAAGCACAACGATATAGTCACCACATGACGGGATTTGGGAAAGCACGCTGGCGGCACTGGCAAGACGTCTTGCATACGCCTCCTCGTTCCAGCCCGATGCCCTTGTGTACTCCTCATACTCATTGCCATCATCCACGGCATCGAAGATGTTCTGGACATTCCAGGAGGCAATGCACAGCGCTTTGCTTCCACTTGAACGTTCCTCTGGCTGAGCTTTGCACGAACACGACATGACGGCAAGTGCAAAGACCAGAAGCATAACGACGAACCTTTCCTTGCATTCCATAGAAACCCTCCAAACGGTTTTTGAGAGGAGAACATAAACCCCTCATCTAAATGAATACAAGAAACCTGTCGTTTCCATTCACGCGTTTGGAAGGACTTGAAAACTACTTCGAATTCTTTCTCAGGCTATAGCTGAAATACAGCAATGCAAGGAAATCCTGTTCATCGAACCTGTCGATTTCAAACGAACGCGCCTTGAGGATCCCCTCCCTGAGGTTCGCCATGCGGGAATCATCAAGAACCGACTTCTCGCACAGATCCATGCAGAAACCAAGCACAAAGCTCCAATCCCTTTCCTGAAAGGCCCTCACGATGTCTTCGAACCGACAGTCTATCTCCTCAAGGTCCCTTGCCTCTGGAAGGAAATCGTCAATGAAGGCGCTGCCGCTGCCGGAGCAGTTCATCATCTGATACAGCTGTGCAAGACGAGGTGATCCAAACCTGAGGAAACTTGCAATCACGGCATAGCGAGTCTGTCTGAACGTAGCACTCCTCCCCTGCTGTACTGATACAAGGAAATCCCTGTAGAAAAGCCCCTTCTTGTCCATGTTCCGCTTTGCAATGAGGAAGTCGATCTCCTCGTCTATATGGCGGGCCGATGCTGACAGCTCGTTCACGGCCTCGAGGTATTCGCTTGAATCCGTCACCCTTGAAAGGGATTTGCTTGCCATTGACCTCACCTGCGACCAACGGCAGTAGAGAAGACGAATCAAAGCGTCCTTTGCCGCCTTGTTGTCTTTGTACGCACCAAGAGCTGCTATGGCATCCATTTGGACGTATGAATCGTCATCCGATGCAATGCGGATCAAGTCATCAACGAGCTCCGGCCTTGGACGCACAGCCAAGGCTCTTATGAAGTCCTGTTTGTCATATGAGAAAGGAGAAGCCAGCTTTTGATGGATCTCAGCCGTGGAGACGTTTGTGACGTTGTCTCCAAGGCTCATAAGCAGGATCTTGCGCTTGAGGGGGTCAGCTGTCTTGTCAAGCTTGTCCATCATGGAAAAAGCCCTAAGTCCATGGACGGAGAAAAGGGCCTGCACAGCCTCTGGAGTAGAGAGGCTTCTGTGCTCACGTATCCTTATCACCATGAACGTGGCTATGGACACCATGCAGAATGCAAGCAGGAACGTAAACGAATATCCATTTCCAAAACCAAGGCCCAACGCATAGAATACGGTCCCGTTGGCCGTTGATGACAACGATATGCCTGCATTTGCAAAAACACCAGCAAGAAGGCTGCCGGCAAGCGCAGTGATGCCAAGGCCAAAGTTCACCATTGAATTGTATGTTATGGCCTCGTCGTCTGGGATGGACTGGACTATGAGTCTGTTCACTAGGTTTATGCAGAACTGGCACAGGAAATTGTACAGAAATCCAAGCAACATGAAGAACGCAGTATGTCTGGTTGGGGATATCACGGTCCATAGAAGGCACACGACAGAGAGCGCAAGACCACCTATTATTATGAGCGGTCTTGAACCCAGTCTATCCGAGAACTCCCTTGAAGCCACACCTGCAAGAGCAAGGGCAATGCCTCCAAAGACCGTATAGAGAAGGACTATGTTGGAAGGAAGGCCAACCACATCGTTGAGAAACGGCACGGACATGGCAAGCACCACTGCGGCAGTCTGGAACAGCCACTTGGCGACTATTGATGCAGCCTTGTACGAATCTTTGAACGACTCTCCCATGATGCGGAACATGGAATGCTTTGGATTGTACGAAATCGTGGTGCGACACGGAATCTTAGAAAGATGAAGGGCTGAGAACACGTTCGAAACGACTCCAACCATCTGAAGCCCCACGACGGAAACCAGGAACGATACCTCCTGTATGGAGGTGACCAAAAAGCTCACCACCTTTGCAACGACGGATACTTCGTTGTATGCGGTGCTGGAACGGGACACCACATCGCCTCTGTTCTGAAGCGACGACACGCTCTTTTGGGAATAGTCGTTCATCATTATCCCAATGCAGCGGAATATACAGAACAGCGAATATACGAGAACGAGCGCACACACAGCTGCCCTGCCGCTTAGGAAGAACAATGCAACGTACCCAATGGACACAATGCCACGCATCATCCAGAAGAACGAATGGGCCTTCTCAAGGTTCCTTCCATTCAGTAGCTTTGGAACGAACGGCAGGACAAGCCCCGCCATATACAAGGCACCCGATATGTATGCAAGCGTGAGGTTGCCAGCCCCAAAGTATGCAGCAAGGAGCACGACAAGCGTATCTCCAAGAAACGTGGAGGCTATGCCATTGTAGATTTCATACCACAGCAGGTGCTTGCGACCAACCCTTTTTTCAGCTTCGTTGAGATATCTGGTAGGCATTTAAAGAATCCCCTTAGGCATTCAATCCCATCAACCCCGCCAACGCAAAGGTCTTTACAGGACGCTCCTCTTTGTGACAATGCGGCTTATTAGACCGTACTTCACAGCGTCATCGGCATCAAGCCAATAGTCCCTGTCCGTGTCGTGTGCAACCTTCTCCAAGGATTTGCCCGTGGCCTCCGATATTATCCTGTTGATCCTTGCCTTGATCTTTTCAAGCTGCATGGCATGGATTTCAATGTCTGTGGCGTTGCCCTTCATTTCGCTGAGGGGCTGGTGAATGAGATAGGAGGAGTTTGGAAGTCCAATCCTCCGCTCCAAAGGAACAGCAAGGAGGACCAAAGCCGCAGCACTGGCCACAAGCCCCATGCCAATGATGGTCACAGGACAAGAAACAAACCTTATCATGTCATAGATTGCAAAACCCGAGTCTACATCTCCGCCCGGGGAGTTTATATAAAGCTTCACAGGGTCCTGGCTCTCCGCCTCTAGGACGAGAAGGTCCTTTATGAGCTTGTCAGCCATCTCCTTGTTTATCTCACCTGTGAGAAGAAGGGAACGGGTCTTCAGCAGCTTGTCGTACTGTCCCATGTTCTCCTGAACCTGTTTTGCTTCCATATCTTCCTGTAGCGTCATAGTCCCTCCAGCAACCGGCTTTCACGACCGGTTCCCATGTCAGTACGAAGATACCAGTTATTCCAACGCTTGGCAATAAAGAACATACTTTGCTATACTTCGCCCATGAAATGCGCATCAGTAGCCATAATAGGCAGGCCGTCCGCCGGCAAATCCACGCTCGTCAACACGATATGCGAGTCCAAGGTCTCCATCACATCCCCCACCCCTCAGACAACACGCAACGCAATCAGGGGCATCTACACGGACACCCGCGGGCAGCTCATCTTCACGGACACCCCAGGCTACCACATTTCGGAAAAGGGCTTCAACAAACGAATGCAGGAAATAGCCGTGTCCAGCCTTGAGGAGACCGATGCCGTTGTGTACCTCATAGACGCAACACGCTCACCCGGTGCAGAGGAGGATGCGATCTCCTACATGCTAAGTGGTCTCTCAGTGCCTGTACTATGCTGCATAAACAAGAAGGACATGCTTACGGACAAGCAGCTTGAAGCGGCCCGTGAATACCTTGGAAAGCACATGCCTGGACGCCAGGTCCTTGAACTGTCGGCCCTTGAGGACGACGGCATAGACGAAATCCTCATTGAACTCTTCAAGTGCGCACCGGAGGGAGAGCTTCTCTACGATGAAAACGCCCGCACGGACCAGAACCTTGAGTTCCGCATATCCGAGATAATCCGCGAGAAGGCCATGAACTCGGTCAAGGAGGAGATCCCCCACGCCATCATGGTTGAGGTTGCAGACCTTGAATACAACGAAGAGGAGAACAAGGTGTGGATTCGCGCCTTCATCACCGTTGAACGCGAAAGCCAAAAGGGGATCATCGTAGGCAAAGGCGGCGGCAACATAAAAGCCATAAGGGTCGCAGCCTTCAAGGACATAAAGAAGATATTCCCACAGTCCAAGTTGGACCTTGACCTAAGAGTGCGCGTCAACGGCAAGTGGAAGACCAACGACTTCACCCTCAGGAAGGTCTTCTGCGAAACCAAGGGGTGAAAGCCCTGCTAGTCCTGCAGTGGAGCGAAGCCAGCAAAGCACATCAAACCTCAAGCTCAATGACGAACAAAAAATGCGTATATCCGCAAAAATTGTTCGAGTGATAGACCAATCTTATGACATTTGGACGAATTTTCCATTTACCCTTGCTTTTTGAGCTTTCGACTGCAACAATGGTACCAGGAGGGATTTCATATGAAGAAAACCATTCTCATATTTTTGGTGATTCTTATTGCTGGTACAGCATTCGCAGGCAAGATAGGCGGAGACGCCGGTGCAAGCATACTCTTTGGGATGCCCATTGGAGGAGAGACGACAACCGACTCATTCGTTGGCTATGGTGCATTCGTAGATTACATAACCACGATTGGAAAGGACGGAAAGGTTGAATTTGCAGTAGGCAGCAGAGTCGATGTCTGCACAAATGACATAGAGGCATCAGGCTTCTTCCTATCAGGCCTTGCATGCACAGGTGTGAACATGAACATATCCAAATCCTTCTCACTCTACGCCATGCCAGGTTTTGGAGCATACTTCGTAGCAGGCTACAAAGGAAAGGAAGGCGTTCAGCTCAACCTCCTGGGACTTGGACTCATGACAGGCCTCAGATACAGCATAGGTGGAAGCGGTTTTGTCCTGTCGCTCTCAGGCTCTGCAATCTACCCATTGAGCAACCTCACTGCAAAGGAAGACTCAGAGGGGACGTTCCTTCTCTCCAACGTTGGCCTAGGAGTAGGCGTCAGCTTCTAACCAGCATTTTGGCCTACACCTCAGACGACTCTTTTGTATCGAAAACCCTCTTTTCTGAGCTTTCGATATACTTTTTTCTATCCAAACTTCCTTTTTCGCCGAAAAGATACAAGAATTTCGATTCGCAGGGATTCGTGATGCAGTACAAGAAAGAAAGGCACAGACAGTACTTTTCTGTACGGCTGTGCCTGAACTGACGCAGTAATGCGCACAAAGACCAAGAATCAATAGCGGGAGAGGATTGAAACCACTCTATCCTTTCCAATGGTATTCATGAACCCAGCCAGCTTTGGTCCCTTCTCCTTGCCAATCAAGGCGCGGTAGACGGCACCAAAGAGCACTGTGGTTTCAACGCCGGCATCGGCTGCGGCATCGTAGATGAGCTGGGAAAGGGCCTTTTCGTCCGAACCGTCCCAGGATGCAACCTTGACGCACAGAGCCTTGACGGTGCGAAGCTCATCTTCGTCCAACGAAACAAGAGGGGTTGAGGCATCGGCCACAGCGAATCTGAAGTCCTCAGGAGAGAATGTGGTTATCCAGTTCCAAGCACAACGACATCGGGTTCTAAGCCTCTCCACCTGGTCGTCCTTGACATCAGGAAGGGAAGAGATGACCTTTTCAATGTCGCCGCTGTTTATCTGAAGCAGATTGCAAAGGTGCCTGAATGGAATCTGGTAGCCAGGTGTAGTAGGAACAGGGCCAACCTGAGAAAGTTCATAGACACGACGCTCCATGGCAAGCTTCTTCTCGTTGCATGGAAGAAGGCCAAAGTAGCGTCTCTCGCAGTTGTCGTAGTCCTCGTAGATTTTAAGGACATCGAGGTCGAACGAAATGGCGAACTCCGTGTTGGGACGAGTGGAGGCGAACAGATATCTTGTTATCTCAGGTGTGTAGACTTCAAGGACATCGCCCAAGGAGATGACCTCTCCGCTTGAAGAGGATATCTTGCCGCCGCGGCCCTTGATTGAGATGAAGTCGTACTGGAAGCTTACCGGTGCATGTCCTCCAAAGAGTTCGACCACCTGCTTGGAGGTATCGAAGCTACCGCCCTGTGAGTGGTGGTCCTTGCCTGCAGGCTCGAAGTCAACGCCTTCATAGACCCATCTCATTGGCCAGTCCACACGCCAGTGCAGCTTTGCATAAGGAGTGGTTCTAAGATCAATCGTCTCCTCCTTGCCAAGCTCGTCGTCGCGGTATGTAATGCCATACCCGCCGTCCCAGGAAAGGATGGTAGTGTTGTCCTTGTCCGTGAACGAACTGAACACCGCAATAGGCCACCATGAATCGTCAAGAGGCTCTTTTCTGTACTGATTGAGGATATCTATTATCTGCTGCTTGCACTCGAGGGCCTTCTTCATCTGCTCAGCATAGAGACTGCTGCGGTAGCGCTGTGCCTGGTAGAGATATTCAGGATGCACGCCAACGAGTGGAAGCTTCTCCTCTACGTCGAGCTCGTTGCCGCGGGCATAGTTGTCCGCACGCTTTGTGGTGTCAGGCACAAGTGTTATGGGCTTTCTCAGGTATGTCTGAAGCAACTCCTGCTCAGGCATGTTCTTAGGGACCTTTCTGAACACATCGTAGTCGTCCCAAGAGTAGATGAACCTGACGTTCTGCCCCTTCTCCCTAAGAGCCTTGACTACAAGGTCGACGGAGATTATCTCACGGAAGTTTCCAATGTGGACTGTACCGGAAGGAGTGATCCCAGACGCACAGGTGTAGACCTCCTTGGGTCCTTTCTCTCTGATTATGCGGTCGGCATAGATATCCGCCCAATGTACTGAATTGTGCTGTTCCATAGGGCCGATTATACAGCAATGCGCCCTTAAAGACAATTCGTTGCACGCCAATCAGAAATCCAGAAAGAACGTCGCACCAGTGATCACACGGCTGCCCGGGTCACGCAGATTGCTTCCGTTCACAAGATACGCTACCTGAAGCCCAAGGTCGAACATATCGAAGAAACACACTTCAAGCTGCACCCCGGTCGAGCAAAGGAACCGCTCTAGGCCATATTTTTCCGCCATATCCAAGGCCGATATCCCTGTGTTGAAGTAATCCCCGGCATAGTACCCCATGTCGAAGAAAAGGTTCGCCCTTGGGAAGATGCCGTCAATGAACGGCTCAGGGCCTGCAAACCTTATATCAAAATTGTTGACAACGGTGAAATTGGTATTGTAGCTGCCCGTGTTGAAGCCCCTCACCTTTCTTCCAAGAGATACCGGCTGTTGTGCATATACAGGCACCTTGGAGCCATCAGTCCAGTTCAAGTTCACCCTGTCGAGCACAACGATTGAGAACGAATTGCGACCAGTGGATGCATCCTTGAGCTCATACAACGTGGTTCCCGCAACGGCGTTGAGCGTTATGCTGTAGTACGAAGCCTTCCTGTTTAGGAGACCTGGAGCGAACTGCAGCTTGAGCTCTGCAAGGACTCCCTCGTTGGAGACCATCCTATCGTCCATGCCGTTGAGTCTTGCACCAATGTAGAGGTTGTTCATGAAGGCCGTTTCGCCACCGGCGAGGTCTGGGTAAATTTCGTTGGACTCTCGCGTTGTACCATGGTCTACAAACCATATATCGAGTGCTTTTATTGAGCTCTTACCAGCAGTCAAGCCATCAGGAAGCTTCACATAGCCGCGTTTTCTCTCCTTGCCAACGGCCATTGAGTCCATGTTCTTCTCGAACCTACCCTCATAGCCTGCATAGACCGTCACAAGGTCCTTGCCTTCCACCCAAGAATCTCCAAAACCTTGGAGTATCTTCAGATTCCAACGAAACTGTATGCTGTCGTATATGCCCTGATCATAGAGCAAAGGCTCACCAGTCGAAGGGTCTTGGAAAAGGACAAGCTGTGCGTATCCGCCGCCTGCTATCGCCTGAAGCTGTGTGAGGTTGCCTTCCACAAGTTCAAGGCCCTCATAGCTCGCACCAACGGTCGTAAGCGTTGGGCAGAACCCAAACAGCACCTCAGGGTGCTGTGCGAGCTCACCAAGGACGAACTTGACATCCCCTGCAAAGACGCACGAGACAGCAATGAGAACAACAGCTGCAAAAACCAAGACCTTCTTCATAACCTTTCCTTCCCTTTTCCTTACGTGGACCAGTCTATGTCGCCACCTCCACCGGAGACGGACACAGACACCTTAAGGCTGTTCGATAGCCTAAAACCAGGCTTATACGCTGGATTTTCACCCGTATAGAGGAAAATCCTACCTATTTCATAGTAGAGGTGCACGACTCCAAAGAGCTGCAGCTCAAAGTGGAGCCCCATGCTTCCAGCCCATACGGAGCCAATCTTGGAGTCCTTTATGTTGTTCGTGTGGCCGCCGGAATAGCTCAGGTCCACGAACGCATACACATACGGGATGCACGACCCAAAGAACTGCTGTCCATAGTAGTCCAGCTTGACAACGTTTCTTGCCATGAACGTCATGTTCTCAGGCTCATACCACCATGTCGTACCTTTGAGAGTCCTGGCATATGCAGGTATGTGGTCGCCCCCAAAGACCCTCATTTCGAACTCGTTGGAAAGGCCAAGGGACCACTTGTTCATCCCTCTTTCGTCAACGGCTTGATGTATCATGAGCCCGCCGTTTGCAAAGAGCCAGAACTTCCAGAAATCGGCCACACCGCCCTTGTCGCTGGAAAGGTTCATGAAGGCAGGCGCCCATGTGAATTTGAACTCCGTAGCTATACCTGACGAAGAACCTGTCTTCATAAGAAGGTAGTTCACCTTGCCGTACAAATCAAAGCTAAGGCTAAGAAGCCTTCTATCGCCTGAAAGGTCAGGGGTTCCCTGCAAGGTGGTCCCATAGTATCCACCATCGGTCTTGAACATTGGAAGCGTCGTGAAGGGATAGCCCTTTCTATTCACGCTTTGCATGAGGGGATCGAGTGCGACCTCCCACTGGCCGTCCAGAGAAAAACGGAGCGTAAGGAAATCGGTCTGCGACTGCTCGGACCAGCCAATGCCCTGTGCGATTCCGGCCTTCCAGGATGCATACATGACGTCGTAGCTGGAGTTGGCGATGATGGAAGCGTCGCTTGTCGTGTCCAAAGCCTTGCCGGTGAGAGGGTTTACGTTTATCGTGCGGGCGATCGTTCCGGTTGCGATCTCAGCGCCCACCTCAGTCTTGCGGCCTTCAAGGAGCGTTATGCCGTCAAGTCCAATGAAGCTGCGCACGCTGGACGGGAATATGCCAGCCCAGAAGTCAGGATGGGTCGTAACCCCCGTCAGCCTGGAAGTAAACGACAGACCACACGCACAAGCCATTGACACAATCAACATGAGGCATACGACAACGGCTCTGCGGCCACAATGAGGGATTTCTTTGAAAGGCCTTCTTCCTTTGACCATATTGCAGTTCACATCGCCATTGTAAGGATTAATCGCCGCAAGCACAAGTTTATTTAAGTAAACAATGCAGGGGCTTGATATTCGATGTCAAAAATGGTAACTTTACTTCGCTGTTGGTTTTCATAGCCAACTCGGGCCTGTAGCTCAGCGGTTAGAGCAGAGGACTCATAATCCTTTGGTCGAGAGTTCAAATCTCTCTGGGCCCATAAGTACAACGGTCGCAAGGTATATTCCTGCGACCGTTTTTCGTTTCGACAACCATTCATCACCATTCAAAATGGTTCACACCAACTCTTTGACATTGAACGAAGCACCGTTCATGTCGGAATTGACCTTGGAGTTCTCCCCTGTATACCTCACAGTCCCTTCAACGGTCACGGTGTTCGCTCCATCGTTCTGGTAGATGTACATTGCATGGTATTCATAGCCCGCCAAATTCTTGAAAGGCGTATCAAGCGTCACATTTTCAAGAACGACATGCGAGGGATTGAGATAGTCATAGCTGTATCGATTTCCAACGACGAGGGTCGCACGAGGTACATTGATGGTATCATTCCAATCGCTATTCTCATATGAAGAGGAATCTTCATTCTTCCCCGTCGCAACCAACCTGGAATTCCTAATCTCATGCTCTCCACTACGCAGCACGACAGCCTGAATATCCCCAACGACCTCCGAATCCTCAACCACGACCGAACCCTTCGCACCAAAGAAAAGGCCTGCATTGTTGCCATTCTCCTCATTATGGGCCGATATCCTTGAACCCCGCACTACGACATTGGCTTTTTCACAGCCCCTGTTCGTGAAAACCGCACAGAAGCCCAAAGCCTGAACCCTAGAAGCCTCTATCCTGACCGTCGAATCGTGGAGGCATATCCCGCTCAGCTTGGTGAAGAAATCGACTTCCTACATCGATAGAGTAGCTCCGTTCATAACAGCAATACCAATGCCATCGTATCTATCGGCTGAATCCACATCCACTCGAACGCTACCGCCAACAAACAGCAGATGAGTAGGAACCTCAGGAGAATCCTCTTCAACACGGACCTCCACACCAAACTCAATGGTATGTCCGTCAAGATAGACCGTCAGACTCTTGGTGAAACGGAACCGTTCACCCCACGAATCGACTACATTTCCAGAAGCTACAACGATATCGGTCTCAAGTACTACATCGGTACCGTTTTCGACCGCAGCGCAGAAATCGGCCTCCGTGGATACGACGACCATTGGCGTTCCAACATCCTCAATGTAACCACAGGTGCAGACCTTGACTGCGCGACCACCCACAACCGTTGGGTTTCCAAGCTCATGGACATGCGGCTGGTGGCTGGGAATCTCAGAATTGCATGAAACGATAGCGAGTGCAAGCACAACCAACAGAACTACAGTGATTCTCTTCATACTAGAGCCTCTCTGACAACTTCATAGATGGCACCATTCTTTTCAGTGTTGACATCGTCGTTTGTACCTTCGAACCTGACACTTCCAGTTACGCTTACTTTGTTGGTTTCATCGTTCTGCCAAACGTAGATTGCATGATATCCAAGACCAGCACCGTTCTTCTCCGGAGCGAAGAGCTTCACGTTCTCAAGCTTTACGGAAGCTGGATATCTATAACCAGACGTACTTCTGTTTCCAACGACAATGGAGGCAAAGGGCACCTGATTGAGGTTGCTATCACCCCAAACATTGTCCAAATAGCCATCTGAAACGGAATTGTTTCCGGTCGCAATGAGATTCGAATCCTTTATCACATGGCCTTCTCCACCACGAAGGACCACGGCCTGCCGGTCGGCGATTATTATAGAGTTCACGATATTCAAAGAACCCTTGACACCAAAGATGATTGCACTGTTATCTCCGTTGTTGGAATCCTTGGTCGTAATAGTCGAATCGGCAACACGGATTGTAATATTGCTCGTAACGTTTCCGTCATTGTCACTGATCTGAGACGTGAAGATTCCATGTTCCTTGGCATTGATTGCTGAACCGTTCAGAATCTCCATCGTCGAACTGGACTGCCCGTCGTCTATGACGTTTATTCCACAATCATTGGAATTGTATTTGACATTATCCAAACGAAGTTTCGCTCCAGAGGCCATCACAAGGCCATAGCCAAAGTCATTGGTGAAATTGAGCGTTCCGTTGCGGAAAGACGCAAAACAAGTTCTTCCAACCATTAGGCTCTTCGAATACGACAGCGAGTATCCATTCAGTTCTATGGTCTTCCCATAAGGCATGTAAGGCCAATCCATTGAGCCCACATCGATATCATCTGCAAGCCAGATATCGGAAAAGTTGGATGCCATACTGGCGAATTCGTTTTCATTCCTTACAAACACCTTGCTGACACCCAAAGATGCACCGTTCATGTCTGTAAGGTTGATTCTGTTGCTGCCTATATAATCGACGCTTCCGGAAACGCTTACAGGATATTGAGGATTAAGCTGGTACACATAGAGAGCATAGTAGCGGTCATCAACAGGTGCATCGAACTTCGCATCATGAAAGCCAACGAAAGTCTCGGATTTGTATGGATCGTAGTCACATCCATTGCCAACGACAAGGGCAGCGTTTGGCACCTCGTTTCCAAGAGACCATTTATTGAAGTTTCTGGAATGCAATCCCGTAGCCTTCAACGTGGAGTTCTCAATCAAGTGATCCTTGCCGCATCTTATGACCACAGTCTGCCTATCGCCAACAATTGTAGAACCAAAGATTTCAACATATCCATTCTGCACGCCAAAGAATATGGCTGTGTTGTCTCCGCTTTCCTCGTCCTCTGTAGATACAGTTGAGTTCCTTATGGTTATGCTCGAAGACTCTCCACTGTCATCTGAAGAGATTCCATAAGAGCCAAAAGAGAAGACTTTGGAATCAACTATTTCAACCGATGAGTTCTTTACAATGATTCCACAATGCAGAGACCTTGAATAAAAATCAACGCCTTTCATATAAAGCAGGGCATTATCAGAAACGACAATCCCTCCTATGGAAACTTCAACATCGGACCTCACGCTCCCGTTTGAAAATGAAACTTTGTAGGCCTTTCCAGCCTCATCCACAGCATCCAACTTGACGCCAACTTCAAACGCAAGGGCATGTCCATTGAGATCAACCGCAATATCCTTTGAGAAATGGAAGCAACCCTGCTCGGAATCCCCGTCGTTTGCGGAAGCCACAGAGATATCGGTCTTGAGGATGACATCCACCCCGTATTCGACTGCGGCCATGAACTCAGCCTCTGACGAGATTGCAACCGGCTCATCCACCTTCTCAGTGTAGCCGCATGCGCAACTTCTGAAAACGCCGTCTTCGCTTATAACGCAGGCTCCAAATTCGTGCTCGTGAGCAGGAATATTGTCGCACGAAACGACTGCGAACAACGCAAGGAAGAGCACCATAGCAACAAGGATTCCACTTCTGTTCATGTATAACCTGACCTTTGTCCTTTGCAGAACTGCGCATCCTAGCGGACAAAAGCCACACAGGTCAAGTAAAATTTCACCAAACCCGATATCTTAGGGTATTCCCAAAACTGATACCCCCACCCCAGCCCGATATCACAGAAAAAGGCCACCACGGAACCCCGCAGTGGCCTTTTTCAGTCTTAAGAAGAAAGTCCATGACAAAATTGATATCTCAATCCACAATCTCCCAATGTCCATCATAGTCGCTCCCGACACGTCTAATCTTTCCAGAGTTCTTCAAATCTTTTAGAGCCCTGTAGACTGTTTTAGGTGATTTCCCAACCCTTTCCGATATTATATCACCAGTCATATACGGGTCTTTGCGCACCAAGTCATAGACAGCCTTTTGGCTTTTGGACATTTCCTTTGAACCATCAGAGGAAAGAGGTCTCATGAAAGTAAAACGAAATCCGTTCTTCGTGTTTTCATATCCATAGGAAACCCCAACTCTACGACACTCTTCAAAGGCTCTTTCAAAACCAGTCCCAAACGCCTCTATCGAAGCGGTTCTAAAAAGAACGTCTACGATCTTTGGATTATGGACAATTGGCTGCTCCAAACCAGAAGCGAACTCTTCAGGAGTGAAGCCAATAGGAAAGAGCCCAGGGCTGTATGTGCATACCCTGTTCTTATAGACATCAATCTCGAACGAAGTCCTTCCAAAATAGCATCCATGAGCGAACGCATTCAGGACGATCTCCCTTATGGCCTTGGCTGGAATCTCAGGCTCCTCTTTCCTCGATAGTCCACCAGTGAAACCAATCTTCCAGTCGATGGCTCCCATTATGTAGGAAACCGATTCTTCATAGACTTCAAAGACATTTCCATAGAAATGGTTGAGTTTTATGAACGTATCCTTCGAGTCGGTTGCAAAAGTCGCCATCTTCACCAATACAGGCTTGTTCTTGGAAAAGAGTACATTCCCTGCATTGTTCAGATTCCCAGAACTTTTGCAGACCAAGCCAAACTTCGATAAAGCGGAAAATTTGTCAGAGTACAAATATCCAAGCCTTTTCGCTTCGTTTCCACATTTTATGACACGCGAAAGAAGCTCCTCATCGACATCTTCCAAAGGGCATCCTGAATCCTCGTTCTCCCAAAACGAATAGTTCTTTTCTCTTCCTCTAAAAAGCTTTTCAAGTTCAACATCGCTTATCATACGGTCTTCGTCCGCAAAACGTTCGTAATACCTTCCAAATGCAGAATACGGTGAGTTTTCTCCTGAAAACTGCACTTCTATAAACGAAAGACCATCACCGGTCTTCCTCTCATTTATCTCATACCAACAAGAAGGCTTTATACTAGAAGCGATGTCTCTGGAAAGGGACATCAACGTGTCCCTACCAACATCCATGCCACAGACATCACCTGAATCAAGAACTCCAAAGTAGAGAATCCCCCTACCGTGCTTGTTTAGTATGCTTGCAATCGAGATTATGCCAGAATCCTTTTCCGCTGTACTCTTCTTGAATTCAATCGTCTCTGTCTCTCTTCCAATGTTCATACAAAAACCTCTTGGACATTTTTAAAATATGTCTAAGACATATTATCATGTCCAAGAGCAAACCACAAGTGGAAAATATAGAAAGCCTGTCAGGACGATATCCCAACAGGCATTGAATTTCATGCAACAAAAGAAGTTATCATTCTGAAACCCATTTTCCAGTTACATCCGTTGATTCTGGAAGAATAGTCATATCGCCTTCGCCAGCCAACAGTTTTTCCAGAATCTCATATGGTTTTTCAAAGACATCGTGCAGTTTGTATCCATAATAGATATCCAAATACCACCAGAAAGGATTTCCTGTATCTGGATCTTTCCCATTTCCGCAAGCATAAGCCTCTTTTATTGAATTAGGTATGTAGAGAACAAAATTGTACTTAGCTTCGTCGCTCTTTCCCTTATGCCAAATCGCTGGTTCGTTCAGGAAATATCCATAGAAAGCTTTTGAATTTGCCTCAGGGTTCAATTCCTGGACATTCTTAGAAGTAATCATAAAGCCGATAACTTCTTCATTCAATTCGTTATAGTCAGAGACAAGTTCTACGGATTTATTCGCTTGGCTGTTAGATTTAACGTCATCTGAATTTGGATACTTTGCCATATCGGCTTCACCCAACAACAACTTGGCTAGGATTTCCTCTGGTTTTCCAAACACATCCAGCAATTCATAACCATAATATGTTCTTAAATACCACCAGAATGGGTTTCCAGTGTCCGAACCAATCCCTCCCCCTTCTACATAGGCCTGTTTTATAGATGCTGGAATGTAAAGAACAAAGTTATACTCATAATCCTGTCCATCTCTCGTCCAGGTTTTTGGTTCATCGAGGTAATATCCATAGAAGGAATAAGGGTTTGCTTTCGTATTAACTTCTTGTACGCTGCTAGAAGTAACCATAAAACCAATTACAGGCTTATCCAAATCTTCAAATTGAGAAATAAGATTTACAGACTTGCTTCCTTGAGTTGATCCTTGAGACCAGCTTGGAACAAAATCAATTTCCTTTGGGAAGAACAACCAATTTCTCTCATCCAAAAGCAAGTTCAATGTCTTCTCCCAATCTCCTCTGATATCAGACAAGCTCTTACCATAGTATGTAAGCATATACCACCAGAAAGGATTTCCCGAACGAGGATTAATACCTCCACACAAAGTATAGACATCCTGAATGCAGTCTGGAACATAAAGTACATAGTTGAACCTCATACCATCACCATTGGTTCCTTCAGAAGGAAGCATTTCAAGATAGAATGCAAATGGATTGTCAAGCTTAACCTTTGAATTTCTACTATACAAACCCTCTCTGTGGAACTTTAGGAGAACCCCTATTATAGGGTCGCCAATTTCCAACCCTTTTCCACTGTCCCCAATCGATGAAACATCGCTGATCACAATAAGATGAGCACTCTCTTCAACACTATTTACATCTCCGTTGCAAGAAACGGACAAACATGCAATAAGAAGTACGATAAAACCAAAAAACACTTTGTTTTTCATAAAAACCCTCTGCTACCGTGTTACAATATTAAAATCTTTGTCAAAAGAGAGATAATGCCAAGAACTAAACCAGTTACCATTGCTGGTTTTCACAACAACTGAAGACTTGAAACTTCCATCTGCCTGAGAAACAACATCCATCGTCGCAACAGAGTTGTTCAGGACTCTTCCAGCACGAGTCCAGCTGTTGTTTGCAATCTCCTTTCCTTCACTGCCGGAGACCTCCTTAATATCTTCAAGCAAAGTTTTCTTTACTTCAGAAAACTCAACCGTAAATCTACAGACAGGGTCGTTCTCTACATACTCCTGATAGATTCTATTTGGAGTTCCTATATTGTCTGACAAGCCTGAAAGCTCACTTGGAATCGAGTCAAGTTCCTTGTAATACATCAATCGTTTAGAAGAATCAGCCCTAAGAAGATTTGAACAACACCAATAGCCGCCATCGCCAAAGTTATACCAATAGAACCGCAACTCATATGCATCCATGTAATTTTCAGGTAGTTGCGAGAGCTGAACATAAACCGAATTGCATGAATCCGGTTCGAATCCATCAATCTCAATTCTTTTACTGGTACTAAACTGTATAGTTCTCAAGAAACCAGGATCAAAAGAAGGTCTATAGTTCTCCATGGATACAATGTAATAAGTTCCGCCATCATCGTTGTATTTGACAGGCTGTCCATCTTCGTATTTCTGCCATACTTTTTGGACAGAAGGGAAAGGATCATAGAATCCAGCAAGTGCTTCACCAGGCAACTGTACATAATCCCCTGTGGAGCACAAACCAGAGACCTTGTTGAAGTCTTCGTCATATGAAAGATACGTATATGAAGAGTACTGAGACGCCTCTCCAGCACTCACTACGATGCAAACGGAATAATTCGCAGACCCTTCATTTCTGAAGATATAGAGATGTGCAACAGTCAATGGATTTAGCTTTCCAGCACTTGAAGTTTGATCTTTCCCAATGTTTCTTCCTTGGCTGTTTTTTGCTTCCTCCAAAAGAGTATCACGAACTTTGGAAAACTCCACGACATAGAAACCTTCTATTGGGTTGTTCCAAAGAACGTTCAATGGCTCCGTTCCCATATACTCTCTGTATGCAACTATAGGAGTGCCAACATTCTCTATTCCGGGCATTGTCTTCATTAGATCTTCAATTGAAATTTCTTCATAATACTTGAAGTCAAAGTTTTCATTAGTTGCAATCCACAAAGTATAGTTCCATCGACCATTTTCATTCCAGAATAGCATTACGGAATAACCGCTTCTGTAACCATTCGGATATTGTATAATTTGAGCATACACACTTGAGGGATTAGGATTTTCGAGGAAGAATGAACCTATCCTAAGCCTTCCAATCGACTCAAGTTCAAATTGTCCAAGTAAACCCCTATTAAAGGAACTAAATTCAGCTATGTAGTAGGCACCTTCATTTCGAGCATAAGTTACAGGCTTGCCATCATGATAACGTTGCCAGACATTCAAAACAGAAGAATCACCAACAGAAGCAAGCTTTGCAAATTTTGCATTGTCAGACTGACCTAGAAGCCTATACTCATCAGCCTCACCTTCCTGCTTGGAGATCCAGTCATATCTTTTGGGAACGCCATGAATCAAATCCCATTGGTTCTTTATGTCAAACCTGAAATCAGGGGAGAACGAAGTGATCTTTGCTGTTGAAACATCGCCTCGAACCAAAGATTCTCCATCTATTATGTAGACCTCTCGAAAGGCGGGGGTCAAAGTTCCCTTGAAGTAGTAGTTTCGGATTATCAGATAGGTTTTTTCTGGGTCGTATTGGGAACTAGACGAAGTATCCCTATCGAACTCAATTTCAACAGATGGAATACTATCCAAGTGGGATTCCATAGATTCGTTAAATGAGTTGAATTCAACTATAAAGGAAATACAGGAAACAGCAGTACCATCTATCGTGGCAGTTTCTACAGAACCACCACCCAAAGCCTTGCCATTATCGTCAAGGGCTTCTGGAAACGAGAAACCTGCGGGAACATCAACTACCTTACCAAATGAACCTATGAAACCAAGTGCACGAATCGATTCTTCTCGCATTTGTTCCTCAAGGCTTAGGCTGGAATCACCCCCCCCCCGACACACTCGAATCACAGGCCACGAACAGACAAGTAAAGGCTACAATGACAGCTAAGACTACAAAAACAACACTAATCTTTTTCATAGGACACCCCTTGGTTTATGATTCTAAAACCAAACCCTTGTTTTAGCAAGCTTTCAAGTAGCATAAACCTCAGAATTCATCCCTCTATCGTACATGAACAATCTCAACCCCCTGATAAAGCAAAAGGCCACTACGAACGAACCGCAGTGGCCTTTCACCAAACATCGTTGTTTTATTCACCAATGACGTAAAGCTTCTTCACAAGACTGCTGTGGCCAAACCCTTTTATCTCATCTTCTTTGACATAATCGGAGGAATCCTTGAACGTCTTCTTATTGTACTCCTCCAAACACTGAGGCCATCCATCACCTCCGAAAAATGCCCCATACTTGAAAATCTTCCAATATGAAGCAAGGTCGATATCCCAGCCCGGTCTAGTTTCTGCAACATAGCCATAGAAACCTATCACTCTGTCCAAAGCTTTCTTGGACATTTCGCCTCTTCCAGCATAAATAGCATCCAATTCAGAGTCTTCTTCTGATGCATTCACAAACAACTCTTCACCATTGAAAAGGACGTGATAGCGAACTCCCTTTCCCATTATGGTTCCAATAGAACCCTCTTTGAAACCTGTTCCGTAGTTGGATATCTCAACATATGCACCATCAGAGAGCCATGCCACCAATGCAGCCCTAGAAGTCCCTGAAAGAGAACCTTCATCTGAGCAGCCGTCTATTGAAACACTTGTCTCTCCTGCCTGAATAGCTGAAACCACACCTCCTGCATATCCTTTGTTCGTCTCAACATTTCCCTTGTTCACGCAGCTCTTTATTGTTACAGCTGCACCGTTTGTTATCTGACAGACAATTCCGGCTGCCCTTGAATTTGAAGCTGCGGTGTTTTTCACTGAGGCTTTGTTAATTAGATTCTCAAGTTCAACTCGGACCTTTCCCGAGACTTCAGCTATAAATCCACCAGTATTGCTGCCGCTTCCATCAACAATGGAAGCATCATCCACCATGCAGTTGGAAACAATGGCATCTCCTGAAATCCTACCAATCAAAGAACCTACACGCTCTGTTCCAGAAATCTGCACATTTGCAAGGGTTGTATTCTTTATCGTTGCATCCACAACATATCCAAACAATCCAATATATGAGCCTTCTGATATTTTGAGATTGGATATAGTCTTTCCTTTTCCATCGAACGAGCCAGAAAACATGTTCGCCTTTGTTCCAATGGAGGTCCACTCCTTACCATTCAGATCCATATCCATTCCCAAACTAACAGTCTTGCCTTCAAAGCTGGTACCTTCGTTTACAAGCTTTGCAAAACCTGCAAGCTGAGAAGCTTCGTTGAGAATAAAGTCCGTCTTCTCCTCTGAATACCACGCAGTATTCGCAGTTTCTCCATCCCAGAGCGAAACAGCCTTGGGAGTCTCCGGCTGAGGTTTTGGCTCTTCAACGCAGGACACCGAAAAAAGTGCAATCAATGCACAAAGGACAAGAATCAAAATGTTCCTTCTCATTTTATACCCCTTTGTCAGTAGGGTATTAGCCTTTCCCCACTGGCCATGCCAGTTTACCCCCCCCCCGGCATATCGTCAAGCGAAATCTGCTTCTTAAAACATATGGGGGTAAGTTATGGTTCTTCACGGAAAATTGGGGGATTGAAAAAAGGGCGGTTCTACAATTGTACATCTAGCCGCTCTGGCCTATCTGGACGCTCCAGCCGCTCTGAAACGGTCTGGATTCGGGCATCTGTGACGCTCGGGTGACGAAAGGCACACCCGGCTGCGCCATTGGACGCTCCATTGCAGGCTGCAGACGCTGGATTGTGGGCTTTTCGTGGTGATGGTGAGCTTGGTGAGTGTGGTGGGGATGGTGCGTTTGTGAGCATTGTAAGAATTGTGCGCGTGGTGCTTGCAGAATCCATGGGATTCTGTTCGAGCATCTTTGCAAAGAAGAGCCCATCCCACAGAAAGGCGTGAAGAGTCAAAAAAGAGGGTTGACAAAGGTCTCTTCATATCAGAACGCATCTGAGTGCACCTGACTGTACCCCTGTCAGCCCATCAAACCATCACATGCGAACAACCGCACGAAGCTCTATGTAGCCTCTCTCCCCTCTTGGCTCCAGCTGAATACGGGGATTGGAATCGTCCCATCTGTAGCCAATCACAGACGGGTCGTAGCCATCCATGGCATGTTGCAAGGAGGAAATGGCATCGCAGTAATCCTCCTCTGCAAACGGCTCTCCTTGGAACATGAGGTAATCGGCCTCGGGAAGCGCAATAGCATCAAACCCTTCCGGGATAGGACCGCAATAATCGTACGGAATCTCCACGCCTTGGACGTACACAGAGGTATCGGGCTTTCTAAGGCGTTCCGGCAACCACATGCTCACAGGCTCCCCGCATAGAGAGTCCATGCTCATGAGAACGCCCCACACATCGCACCCGACCTCCTCGCAGTAGGCGAAATACTCGGTGGCGGAAACACCTCTTTTTACCAGAGCCTTGCGCTTTGGCTTGTGGACGACCTGAATGAAAACGTTGCTTGTCTCTTTCATTCCAACGAACTCCTTTCTAAGTTCACGAAATTTCGCACCATACGGCACGAAGAGCGCAATTGGAACGGGATTTCTGGCATATTCGCTGGGCAGCATGCCAAACTCTCTATAGAAGGCGCGCGTGAAGCCATCGGCAGTCTCGAAGCCAAGGTCGAACGCCGCATCTATGACCTTTGTCGAACCGCCCTTGAGCTTCATGGCGGCCCTGGCCAATCGCAGCCGCCTTATATAGCAAGGAGGCGTGAGCCCCGTGAACCGCTGGGACAGCCTGTAGGAATACCATGGAGAGAACCCCGCCGCACACGAAAGCTCAGCCATCGAGACGTGCTCGTCCAAGTTCTCTTCAATATAGTCCTGCATCCTCTGCACAGCCAAAACCTGCTCAGTCATAACCTCTCCCTGCGCTCGCCAAACTTATACCACCTTGGAAAGGCGCCTTCTCGACTTTTCTTGCCTTCTTCACAGTATGCCCACAACGCACTTGAATTGCAACGCATGATGCAGATACAATACCATCACAGCCTAGGCCCATATCATATAGACCGATATCCCAGCGCCCAGGCGTTGGAGGAGCTACGAAATGGACTATGAAAAGGAAAGGCAGGAAGCCATATTCGCAGGCAAATGCGCACTTGAAAGCCTGCGGGATGCCCGCAATGAAATCTCCAAAGCCAAGACATGGGGAGTAATCGATATCTTTGGAGGAGGATTCCTTTCAACGTTCATGAAGCACACGAAGGTGAGCAACGCCCGCTCAAGCGTGGAGAGGGCCAAGTACGACCTCAAAAGGTTCAACAGCGAACTCAGGGACCTCCACCTGGACGTAGACCTGGACATTGGAGACTTCCTCACCTTCTTCGACTTCATGGACAGCTTCCTTGCCGATATCCTTGTCCAAAGCAAGCTCAACGATGCCGCAAACAGAATAGACCAATCCATACACCGTGTGGAGACCATCCTGCGCAACATACAAGGAAGCTACGGTTGCTAACTATGGGCGTTGATGGGCGGAGTATGGCGTTGTAGGACGCTATGGGACGCTGAAGCCGAACACCTTTGAGTTCATCTCAGGTGTCCACGAACCAAACCTGCGCTGAGCTTCAAGCCAAACCTCTTTCTTCGAATGCGTTTTGTAGAACTCATATAGTTCCTTGTAAGGAATTCCAAAAAGCGTTTCGTAGATGTCCTTGTTGTATGGAGGTTGGAAATGACCGTTCTCAAACATCCAAAAGCAACTGTAGGGAGCGCTTTTCCCTTCGCTTTCCCTTGAAGAGGCATTGTCTTCAACATACTTTCCAAGGAAGAACAGGTGCAGTATCTCCCTAACTACCGTGTATTGAGGGCGCTCGCAGAACAGACGCAACCCCTTCCTTTGAGGGTATCTACGCGACACATAGCGCACGAGGCTCGAATTGAGTGCCCTGTACATGTCAGATATGTTCCTCCAACTCTTGGAATACAGAACATCATGTGTATGGGTTGGCATAACCACAGAATACAGCACAGTGACTTCGTACCTTATGCACAACTCACACATCAAATGGTTTCTGTAGCGGGCTATATCGTTGTTGAAAAGCGCCATACCACCCCAGGCCTTCTGTGTTGTGTGGTAGAAAAAACCTCCCTTGTCGATATTGCTGCGTTTCGAATTTCCAGCGGAACCGTCGGAAAAGGTTATGGAATCCAAAAAATCCGTGATTTTGTCTACATTGTTCATATTCATGACTCCTATACTTAAGGAATCAAGAAAACAGTGCATTTCCATTCACACTTTTAAAAAAGCCCCTTCATTTTGTTGCAATACTAACATTTTGCATAATTGCACAGCGTCCCACAGCGTCCTATAGCGCCATACTCCGCCCTACACCGCCCATCAACGCCCAAGAATGTAATTCACAGGGATTTGAGCCGTATTCAGGGACACCAACGAGGGATAGTGCTGTGATGCACAGCCCGAGTGCAGTGACGCAGAAGACGACTCAAAGACCAAGAATCTCGATTCGCAGGGATTTTGGCTCAGCTACAAGGATGGGAACGAGGGGCAGTACTGAGATGTACGACCCGAGTGAACCGACGCAGTAGATGAACAAAAGACCAAGAATCAAACATCGAAGCCCAGTTGGAAACAGATACCAAATCGCGGCATGAACATTGCCACCAAGGGACTGTCTGGAGTGTAGGACTCAAGATGGCGGGCGACATCATCTGGATTGTGGATGAAGGTCACTCCTGCGTTCAGGTTGAACTGGAACGTAGTGCGGGAGCTTGACAGCAGCCCTGGGGGCAGCAATGAGATACCAAGCTCCAGATCCATGGCAAAGGAGCACAGCCTACCTGTGGAGTATGAGTGGTAGTAGTTGCGTACGAGCGAGTCCGAGACCATCAGTGTCTCGTTCATGTTCACGAGATTCACAGCCTCCCAGCGCATGACACCTGCAGAAACAACCACATAGGGAGTCACGAATCCTCGTGTAGCGTAGCTGTCGAAGCTGTACTTGGCTCCAAGGAGAACACCATCATAGTTTCTTTGGAACCTACCAGACAAAGCCGGATCCCTGCCAGTAGAGGCGTTCTCTGTGTACGAAGGATTGCCAGAGACATAACGGCTTCTTACGATAAACGAAAAGTCAGAATAGCCAAGTGGCAGTTCCAAACCCACGTCAAAGAACGTGATGTCCATGAGGGAAAGCTTACCCAATGAAAGGACGACGTTGCTCTCATACCAACGGGAAGGTTTGAAAAGGGACATGACATCCACGGCAAAGGTTCCATAGCCGCGGCGGGTGTCAAGGCAGCTGCTGTAGCCAAGCCGCAGGAAACCGGCATTGACCTCGTAGCTAAGCGTAACACCTTGCATATACTCGTCATATAGTATTGCGGTCGTCCAATCAGACTGCGTCTGCGTCCACGTATAGCCCACTGCAAAAGAAAGCAAGTCTCCTTCGTCGCCGCAGCAAAGGCCTCTGTTCCAGCCCTTGATGGCCACAAAGACATCGGTATGCTGTCTATAGTTGAAGCCAATGTTGTTGGAAAAGGTCCCCTTCACGCCAAGAACCAGCCTCGTGCGCCAGGACAAGGGGATTGCACCGCCGGTGGAGACCGTGCCGCCAAGGGATGCGTAGGGCTTGTTGGAGCTGGTTTCGTAGTCGAGGTCGACCTGCGCCATGCCAAGGATGCGGTGGACGGTGTTCTGAAGCACCACATAGTCCTGGCGACCGATGACGGAAACGCCAAGGTACGGCTCCACATCAAGGAAGAACCAAGGGTTTTCAACCAATTCCAGAGGAAAGCTCAAGAGAATCTCCGTCACATCGTAGCGACCGGCAATGCGATTGCCATCGCCCTTCAATGAAGGATCCGACACGCTCCAACCCTTTTGCCAGCCTCTGTTGGTGATTCCAAGCATGTTCACATGAAGTTCCCAAGCGGGCGCCTCCAGAGAGAAGTACTCTGCAAACGAAAGCTGGTCGTCATAGTCGAACGACATGCCGCCTGACCACCTGTCGTTGCCGGCTCCAACACTGAAGCTCTGGGGGATCCATGCGTTGGAACAACCATAGTCTGCGAATAAGACAGCGAACAATTCAATGCAGACGAACAACAAAGCAATGACGAGTGAAGCTTTCTTCATAGCCCCTCCTGTTTCAGTGATTACCAAAAGGTAGAGAGGCAATACGAAGAGAATCAAACCAAAAGGAAATGCTTTACCAAACCAAAGCCGACATCAAAGAGTAGGAGGGGCAAGTCCAACGGAACCAAAACAGCAAAAATCAGTTCGAAGCCATGAAGACGCAGCCATTGGAAGCATCGACGTCAAATGTAAGAGCAGCGGCGCCCGCTATGCAACATTGCCCCTTGGAAAGCTCAAGGTCCCCAACGACAACGGAGCCTTCAGTGCACAAAAACAGTTTGACGCCATCTTTGGAAATTGAGAAACATCCATGGTCCATCACCGTGAGGGCGAACCCGTCAGGAGTTGCAAAGCGAAGACCTTCTGCGGAGCAGGTGCTCTTCATTGGTACGGGGAAATAGGGCTCATCGCTCATTATACGCTCAAGTTCGTCTACGTCCATGTGTTTGGACGTAAGCCCGGCCCTGAGTACGTTGTCGGAGTTGTTCATAAGCTCAACGCCGTTTCCAAAGACATATGCATGGATGATACCAGGCTTGAGATACACCGCCTGCCCAGGCTCAAGCCTTTCCACATTGAGAAAAAGCGGAGCAAGTATGCCAGGGTCCGAATACTTTGGATAGATTTCATCGAATACGAATCGCTGAAGCCCATCCAAAAGCCCCTTGTTTCCAACGACCTCCAAGGCTGCCTGTCCAATGACATCATGAGGAAGCCTGTACAATGTATGGAAGAATTCGACAATGCTTCCCACTTTGGACAAATATCCATTCCAAAGATTTGGAACAACCTTAGTGAAGCCATCCTTTATATCCTCGAAAGACCTGAAACCACACATGAAAGTGACAGGAGTCAGAGCATAGAGCATCTCGGCCTTGGGGTTTGGATCCTGGTAGTTGAACACGGTGCTGGAACCTGAAGCCGCACCACCGGCACAATCTGCACCGAAACCGCAGCCCTTCCTTTCCGCTTTGTATCCGGCGACAGCCTGCTCCTTGTCAGGATGGCACTGAAGGCTCAATGCACCGCCAATTGCAAGAATCTTCAATAGGAATGGGAACTTGGAGGAATCCTCGATCCCAAGGAAAGAAGGATTCTCATCTATGTAGTCAGCAAGGGACAGGTCTCTGCAACAACAGCCGTTGCAGGCACCACAGGCACAATCCATAATGGCGCTTCCGCTTTTGTGGGCTCCAATCCAAAGTTCTGCCTTTGGCCCATCATGAGGAAGTCCAAGGAGATCGGCTATATAGAAATCATTGCCCCAAGCATAGTCCTTTACAACAGGCAGTATCTTTATGATTCCATCCATAGTCAAAACACCTCCATCAACTGCGCTTCTTGGCCTTTGCACCCTTAGAGCCACGTCCAAAGCCATCCAAACGCACTCCATTCTTCCCAAGTCCTCCATTTCCCAGAAAACCTCTATTGAGGACATCAGTCACTACAACTGATGTGAACACGATCCTCCATATCCATGAAAGGAACATGAAGAAGAACATGAGCGTAGCCAAAGACCCATATAGTACGGATGCCTTCACAGAGAATCTGACAACCAGCTTGAACACGAACTCCAAGACAAGAAGAAGCACGAACCCAAAACCTGCGCCAATGGCCGCAGCATAGAAGCTTACATCACAGTCAGGTACAAGGTACAACACACCCAAAAGCGCAAAATAGATCATGGATTTGGCCAGAAGATTCTTTGCAACGACCTGGATAGAACTCAGCTCAGGCAAATCCTTCAAAAAAAGGAACCAAGAGCTGAATCTTGTATATATCCCAACTACAACAGCAATTATCACCATGCTGATTATCATGAACGCCAAGTATTTCAGGAACCTGACGACAGGATTTTTCTTCACTTCGCTATGGAAAAGACGATTCACCGTAACATTCAGCTTGTCCAGCAAGAGAAGGAACGTCACAACGAACGAAAGGGTGCTTATAACATTGAGACCCATGGCGTTCTTCATGAAACCATCGAAGTACCCAGCCAAAGAAACACCCTCACTATCCCCAAACGTCTTAACAAAGAACTCGTCCACGAACTGGATTACAGGCTCGACGACCCCAAGATAGTTGAGAAACGAGTATACCAAGGCCATGCAGGGAACCAATGCCACGAGTGTGGCATAAACCATTCCGTTCGAGACCATTATGACATTGTCGTTGGAGAACCGGCTCAAACAGCTTTTCATTATCCCAATCAAGCTGTTTGGGCTGGCATTCCTAGGCCTTTTGCCGTCTCCAATCCGCTCCTTGCTTCCCATACCGAACGACAGGCATCCTACATGTGGGACTCGAGCCACCCAGAGAGGATCTCGTAGACCTCTTTGCGGTTCGTCTCGTTCAAAAGTTCATGGCGAGCATCAGGAATGAGCTTCAGGGTCACATCCACGATCCCGGCATCGCTGTAGAGCTTGTAGATCTTCTTGACACCCTTGCCGTAGTCTCCAACAGGATCCATGTCTCCACTTATAATGAGTAGAGGAAGGTCCTTTGGAAGAGACTCTGCATTCTCACGGTTGTTTGCAAATTCAACGCCAGTAAGAAGATCGTAGAAGAAACCATTGGTGCACATAAAACCGCATTTGTCATCGTTTATGTACTTCTCGACCTCTTTCTGATCCCTTGAAAGCCAATCGAAATCCGTTATGTTGGGCTCGAACGGCTTGTTGAACGAACCAAAGCTCAACTTGTTCAAAAGCGTACCTGGGGCCTTGGACCCATTCTTCTTTATCTCGTGTTTGGCAATCAACTTGCCAATCCTTCCAACCAAGCCCTTGCTGCACCCGCTACCCATAATGATGACACCGCTGTAGAAATCGGGATGCTTGACCATGACGGTTCTGGCAAGAAAGCTTCCCATGCTGTGCCCCATGAGGAACGTGGTGGTGGCCCCATACTGGGAAGTGACGAAGTTCGCAAGCTCAAAGGCATCGTCTGCGATCCTCTCCCAACCATTGGTTTCAGCGAACCAACCCATCTCATTCTCTGATGCTGTAGCTCCGTGGCCTCTATGGTCGTCAGCAAAGACGGCAATCCCCTTTTTGTTCAGGTAGCGTGCAAACTTCTCGTAGCGGTCGCTGTACTCGGCCATACCATGGAGAATCTGCAAGAAGGCTTTCGTTTCTATATTTGGAGAAGGCAACCAGAGGTTATATGCAAGTCTATGACCATCAGAGCAAATGAATACATTGTCTGCCATATATCCTCCCTTAACCTTTGAATCTTAAGGTATTAGAATTGTGTTTGAGCATGGAGACATCTACTGTTCCCAATGATTCAATACTAACATGTTTGAAAAAAAATTGACAAGGAGCATTTATGTGCACTGTCTGTAAATAGCATGCGTTTTTACATGCAAAACACAAAGATTCTTATCATGTGATTAGATTCATAGCAAGCCTTCCGAGTGCTATCATTCCAAGCGGAATGCAACCCATGGAACACAGTGAGAACAGCAACGGCAGAGAAAGATTCCTCTTGGTCTCAAGCGACATACACGATGCAGAGTCCGCATTCGAAAAGCTGGCCCAGAAAGCCAACGCCAAAAGCTGCGCAGCTTTCCTCTATGCCGGAGACATCAACGTTGAGAACTACTTCATTTGCAACGCCCTCAAGTACCGTAGCTTCACGTTCCTTCCAGTACTTGGAAACTGCGACAACCCATGGGCATGGACAGACGCCGGAGTTCCACAGCCGCCGCAATTCAGGACCCTAACATATGGAAATCGCACAGGAAAGCTACACATATACATGTCCCACGGCCACCTATACCCATATCCTTCAAGCGCAGGACTTGGGGATGAGGACTTCGAACTCTGCATCACAGGCCATACGCACGTCAACTCGCTCAAGACCGATACCATTGAAACCCCAATCCACAACGAAAAACAGCTGGTCCTGTTGAATCCGGGATCCCCTTCGTGTCCACGAGGAGGAAGCCGCCCATCCTATGCCGTGATAAGAATCCCCAATGAAGGTTCAGCCAGCGTTGAAATCAGAGACTTTATCCGCGATGACCTTCTTTCTGAAATGACAATACCTCTCCATTAGATCGAAGAACGGAACGATTGACCTGTCACTGGAGTTGCTGTCAGGATCTATGCAGAAATGGGAAGGAATACGACCAACCACATTCTCCAGCATGTCGAAACCAAGAGCCATGTTTATCTCATAGAGAAGAACCCAACAAGCATCCCCAAGACCAAATACATCGTCAGCTACGACCGGACGTTTGATGACAGAGGCGATGCAGTCAGCCAAAAGAGTTGGCTTTAGATGCTTTATTACCGATTTAGGAAGTGTTTTCAACATCCTAAAGGTGAATCTGTTCCACTTTGAATTATCCACCATTGTTGGAACGAGCAAAGCAGGAAGCACACCATAACTTGCAAGTCCAAGGGACGCCCTTTCGTTGAACAGGGCCCAGCTTGCATGGTCCTGTACGCACAATCTGGAAACGATTTCGAACTGGTTTGTAAGGAATAGTCCCTGACAGTCGCTCAACGCCTGCGAAAAAGCACCCCTATAATCAAATGGTCCGCACTCAAGTCCTCGCATGGTATAGGCGAACGACTCATCTCCAAACGCCTTTCCAAGTGCAAGAGTCCCAAAGCTCAAAGGCTCCCCTGCACCGATTCTCTTCGCGGTCATTTCAATAAGCGGAAGAACCTTTGAATTGTCCCTGAAGTCAAAACCAGTTCCAAGGACATCCATAAGGCCTTCTTCATGAGCCTGCTTGGACCAACCAAGGACATTCCCCATTGAAACAGGGTCGAGACCAAGATCCAAGCACAATGCATGTCGCTCAATGATGGAGTCCATGTCAAAGCACCCAACGTTGGATCCCAACATAAGAAGGGAGGCATAGTCAGGTATTGCATATCCTTCAGAACTCCAGTGCCTGCACATTATTGGACAGTTCATGCACCCGCTGTGACCGTTTCCATAACGTCGTGCAACCTCATCGCCACCCAAATGGAACAGTCTAGGGTCGGTCCTGTACCTGAAATTATCGACTGGAGCCCATCCGTATTTGGATGCGGCCCCTATGAGGTATGAAGAGCCTTTGGCCTTCATCTCATGGCAGTGGACGCTTCCATCGCAGGCTTTGTAAAGCCTTGAGAAGGCTTCATCCTTATCTGCATCTGAGCCAACGTCATCCTTGGGCTCCAGGGAGGATTGCCCCGCAATGCTTATGGACTTCACGTTCTTGAAGCCAAACACAGCCCCAAGTCCTCCGCGACCAAGCGAGGCTCCTTCGCAGACGACTATTGAGTATGGAACCTTCTGCTCTCCTGCAACTCCAATGGACATTGCAGTAGTCATGGATCCAGTTCCAAGGAACTTCTCGACTTGGCTTACCGTAAAGCCAATGAATGATTCCGAAGTATTGTATGAAACTCCGTCTGTTCCAACGTTCACAATGGTTGGTCTTCGAAACCGTCCAATCACTATGAGAGCCGCATAGCCAAGGGAGACAAGCCTCATTCCAACCGAATTCTCCACGATATTGAAGCATAAAGCTCCAGTCACAGGCGACCGGAAAGCACAGCTTGTAAGCTCGCACCCCGGCATTCCAGAGCCACTTAGAGCCGATGCCGCAAAGACCATGGGGTTATCGACTTCGTAGGACAAAGGATTGTCGATTTCAGGCCCAACGAAACAAGCCCAAATTCGTGCAGCCAATGCAGGCCCAGACACGTACGCCTCAAGATACGAGGTTGGGATTTCCCATTCAAAGGATGATTCCTCAGACAGGTTCAGAACAAGGGCCTTCGCATGGGGCTTGGATAGGAACTCATCCCTCTGGGGCCTTTTTGAATCGAGTATTTCAAGTCTTTGTCCAAGCGCACTTGCGTTCACGGAAACTCTTCTCCTTCTATAGGCTTGTCCTGATATGCGGCAAGCTCGACCTCAGGTACGAACCTGCCTCACACCACAGAATACCACTTATGATTGAAGCTGGAAAGAACTTGCAGACAGAGCTATCACTCGTAGTCGCTTCCGCCTATGAACTCCCTGAGCAGAGAGTCGCTTGGCACAAGATCCGCTGATATTGGATACACATTTTCAAGGAACGACAGGAGCCTTCTTGCCTGGGTGTAGGCCTCGCCTGAAGATGGTTTCACACCCTTGAGAAGAGGCTGAACGAAAGGCGACAGTACGCCTATCTCGTAGTCCAAAGCACTGTTGAACATGACATCGGCATTGTTCTGGTTCGGGAAGATGTGTATGCGTTCGCCTCTGGCCACGCTTGGCCACATGAGAAGGGTCTCCTCTGCACTCGTATCGCGCGTTCTGTAGTCTCGAAGCACACGCCTTAGAATGCGGTCGTCCGTGGTGGACACTCTGTTGCAGTCGTCCATATTGAGCTGCGTAAGCGCAGATATATAGATTTTGTACGCATACTTCTCCTCAACCTTGGACGTTATCCTTGGATTGAGCCCATGAAGCCCCTCTATGACGAATATGGTCTTGTCAGTGAGTCTTATTGGCTTGTTCTCATAGTACGTAGCGTTCTTTGGAAAGCTGAAATGAGGAAGATCAACCTCCCTGCCTGCAAAGAGATCCTTCATGTTGCGGTCGAACATGTCTATGTCCAACGCTTCAAGGGCCTCCAAGTCTGGCTTTCCATCCTCATCCAATGGTGCGAACTGACGCTGCTTGTAGTAGTCGTCAAGCGAAATCCTTATTGGCGCATGGTCCATGAGACGAAGCTGTTCGCACAACCTCTTTGCAAACGTCGTCTTGCCCGATGACGAAGGACCTGCCACGAACACGGCCTTCTTGCCACCAGCATCTATTTCGTCCGCAATCTGCGCAAGCTTACGCCTTTGCAAGGTCTCTGAAAGTCTTACATACTCGGCAACAGTGTTCTCGCTGCACCTCTCGTTCAGCTGCCCTACGCATCCAACACCAAGGAAGCGTCCCCAACGCTTGTTCTCCTCATACACCTTGAACATAGTTGAGTTGTCACGCATCTCCACGACAGCCGTTATATTGCCAGCAACCGGATACCTGAGCAACATTCCGCAATTGCCATACTTCTTGAGCTCCCATACACTCAAGACCGATGTATTCGGGACTATGGGTTCATAGGCTATATTGCAGTAGTTCTGTATTCTATAGGCATTCACGAACGGCTCGTTCTGGGACTCAAGCAGCTGTGCAGTCGCTCCATAGCCCTCTTTGTTGAAATACTCAACCGCTTCCTGATTGGAAAGCGCGGTGTACTCTATTGGTATGCAGGAGTCCGCAAGATAGCGCATCTTGTCCGCAAGTATGGAGATCTGCTCCTCCGTTGTGTTGTACTCGTCATCGAAGCTGAAATAGAATCCATCTCCTAGCGCATGACCTATCACAAGGTGCCTCTTTGGAAACACGAGCTTGGTGGCGCAGCATAGCAAGAGACATATGCTATGCCTGTATATCCTACGGCCAAAGCTCTCGAAGGCTCTTATTGGCTTGACCTCGCAGGACATCTGGATGTGGCTGCTTATAGGCCTTAGCTGTCCGTTCACCATAGCTCCAACTATGGGATTGTCGTTGTATTCAATCTTTGTCGTTGAGAATCCCTGCGGAAGGAGCCCTGCCTTGACCAACACATCCTCGACTGAAGTGTACACCGGCACCGTATATTCGTTTTCATTGACTGTTATTCTTATTTCTCTACTCATAGAATGAAATATACCATCATTTCACCAAAACGCAAGGAAAACCCTCCAGGACTGTAGAGAGTTATAAGGCTAGAACTAGAGACAGGACAAAACTTGGTTCTTCACGGAAAGTTGGGGGATTGAAAAAAGGGCGGTTCTACAATTGTACATCTGGCCGCTCTGGCCTATCTAGCCGCTCTGGGCTATCTGGACGCTCCAGCCGCTCTGAAACGGTCTGGATTCGGGCATCTGTGACGCCCGGGTGCCGAAAGGCATACCCGGCTGCGCCATTGGACGCTCCATTGCAGGCTGCAGACGCTGGATTGTGGGCTTTTCGTGGTGATGGTGAGTGTGGTGAGGATGGTGCGTTTGTGAGCATTGTAAGCATTGTGCGTTTGTAAGCATTGTGAGCATGGTGCTTGCAGAATCCAAGGGATTCTGTTCGAGCATCTTTGCAAAGAAGAGCCCATCCCACAGAAAAGCGTGAAGAGCCCAAAACTTGACAGGTGATGTTTCTTTTGCGATACTTCAAATGGAAAGAGGCACCGCCTGTGGACGGAAACGACCTCCTTCAAATTAGTTTAGACATAACCGTCCAACAACAATTCGGAGTGTCGGTTGGGCGGTTAGTTTTTGCTATTATGTGCTGCTATTACCAAGCCGATGATTGCAATCACAACTATAAGCATCTCATAGTCGCTCATGAGCATCACCTCCCCATTCGTCTTTCGAAGAATCGGAGAGGAACCCTCCCCGATATCCAGTCATGAATACTTGAGAGGTCGAACCGTCCACCGTTTCACGGCAGTGCCACCTACATCATTGCACACATATCACAACTTATCAAGAGTTTAGGTCAATGCTTGGTTTCGCAAACACACCACTTGCTGCACTTGCCACAACGGCCACTGATTCAACCATTGCGACCATTTCCACCTTGCTCACCTCGCCGACCATGTTTACAAACCCACCATACTCACCACACTCACAATGCTCACCAAACTCACCATCGCTACAAAAAGCTTATACAATCAACAGTGTGTTTTTGGTGCGTGAAGTCCGTGATGTGAGTGCAGTCGTGACATCGTCACAGCATTAAAGCGCATTAGTAGGAATAGTGGGAGTAATGAGTGTAGTAAGTGTAGTGCGCTTAGTAAGCCAAACAAAAAAAGGACACAGCCAGTGTTTTGTGTACGGCTGCGTCCGAACTGACAACGTAATGCGATACGACAAAGCTTCTTTCGAAGGTAGTTGAGATAACGGCCTAGAAGACAGCGAAAGACAGTGCTTGTTGCACGGCTTGAGCGCATCGACAACGGCCGTTGCTCAAATATCTAGAAAGTCCTATTTGCCATAGATGTGCTTGTACTCCTCGAATTGGAGCGCCACCTTGCTCTTGCACTTGCCACAGCCTGTGCCGTAGCCGGTGAGACGCTGGAGGTCTTCGAGTGTCTTGGCTTGGTCTGTTTTGACAAGCTCCTCTATCATCTGGTCGGTGACGCCCTTGCACTCGCAGATTATCTTGGCTACGCTCTTGCGGTATGGATTGTCCATGCCGTTCTTCTCAAGGTAGTCGTCTATGGCTGCACGAAGGGCCTTGTCACCAAGGACCGAGCAGTGGAACTTGTGTTCAGGAAGACCGCCAAGGGCATCCGTTATCATGGAGGGAGTTATCTTGTATGCCTCTTCAAGAGTCATTCCTTTTACAAGTTCGCTCATCATGGAAGTGCTGGCGATTGCGCTGGCACAGCCGTATGTGAGCCAACGGATGTCAGAGATTCTGCCATCCTTGACTTGGATGCCAACACGCATCTGGTCTCCGCAGGCAAGGGATCCAACCTCGCCTACGCCCTGGGGCTCCCAGCTCTCTTCCTTCTTCCAAATGTTCCTAGGATTCATGAAATGATCCTTGACGGTATCGGTGTATACCCACTGGGCCATGAAACTATCCATATCAAACCTCTCTATAATCTCTGCATTGACAACATACTGCAGAGTCCGCAGTCGAAAAACAGAATCAGCGCGTCGAGATGGCCCTTAGCCTCTCGATGATTGGAGGAAGGACGGCAAGTACGTAGTCCACATCCTCCATGGTGTTGTAGCGTCCAAAAGAGAACCTTATGGAACCATGTGCAAGCTCCACATCAAGGCCTCCAGCCAGAAGCACATAGCTTGGTTCCAGGGAACCTGTTGCACAGGCGCTTCCCGTCGAGACGGCTATGCCTCTCATGTCCAACATGAGCAGTATGGATTCACCCTCCACATTCTCGAACGAAACGTCAAGTGTTCCTGGAAGGCAATGCTCCTGACAGCCGTTGACCACTACGTTTGGAATGGAAGCCACGATGCCTTTCCTAAGCTTCTCACGCATGGCCCACAGTCTGTCATGCTCCTCCTGAAGGTTTTCCTTTGCAAGCTTTGCAGCAATGCCAAGGCCATAGATCGCAGGTGTGTTGTATGTACCGGCTCTGCGGCCATGCTCCTGTTCGCCGCCATGGACGAACGGTTGGAACGGAACGCCTTTCTTCGCATAGAGGACGCCTACGCCCTTTGGCCCGTAGAATTTATGACCGCTGCATGAAAGGAAGTCCAAGTTCCACTTGCGGCACGAAACCTCTATCTTGCCAATGGCCTGGGTGGCATCGGTATGGAACAAGGCACCGCTGGCATGTGCAAGTTCGCTTATGAGGCCAATCTCCTGGATGGAGCCGGTCTCGTTGTTGCCTGTCATGACGGAGACAAGCACTACATCATCTCCAAGGAGCTTTTTGAGTTCTTCTATGCGGACACGTCCCTCCCTATCCACAGGAGCCATATCCACCGTGACGCCCTCAGAACGCAGATACTTGACGGTCTCCATAATTGAAGGGTGTTCTATGGTGGTCGTAACGATCCTTCCACCACCCCGTTTCTCTATTAGGGAACGGGCAATCTCGAAGACCGTGTTGTTGGACTCTGAAGCACCGCTTGTGAACGTGATTTCGTCAGGATTGCAGTCTATGAGATCTGCAACGTTCTTCCTGGCATCTTCGACAAGGGCACTGGCCCTTCTTCCAAAAGTATGCATGCTGGAAGCATTTCCATAGACACTGGCCTCGACCTCTGCAACGGCCTTCTGGACCTCCGGTGCAAGCTGCGTCGTGGCATTGTTGTCCAAGTAAACTATTCTGGTATCGTCCATACTGCAAACATAGCCTTTGCAAAAACAATCGTCAAGATGGGAAGAGGACTCTAACTTACCCTCTGATGACTTTTTTCGCCATCATGCAGGCTCGCTGGACCAATACCGTTGAAACCCCACGTCCAGGTGCATACCTGAAGGCCGATGCCTTGAAACCAAAGATGCGTTCATATTCATCCAATTTGGAAATGTATGCGTCAAACGAAGCGTTCTCCATGACCATTGCAACATAGCCGCCCGCGCCGTTGTAGACTATGCTGCTTCCGCAGCAGCCTGGAGTCTCAATGGAACGTTTCGAGAGCCAGTCGAGCTCTGGACAGGTAAGCTCAATCTTGTCCCTGAGCCCCTTTCCAAGTTTCGAGAGGGTTTTCCCTATTTGAAGGAAGTCCTTTTGTGCAAACAGCCTCTCCAAAACAAGAGCGGTGTTGCTGTCCTCGAACACATAGCAGCATATCGAACGGGTCCCTTCATCGATTGAAATCTGCCTGTCCAAAAGATCGTCCACTGGAAACGACTTGAAACACGTGTTCACATGGAGCTTGGAAAGGCTCTCCATTGAAGCTTTTGCCTGATTGTGCTTGGAGTACAGCTCCTCGCGCATGGCAAAGGGCGGAATGTTCCCGTTTGCAAGAACAAAGGTGAAGTCAGAACCCCCAAAAGGGCTGTCCACATATCTGAACAGGCCGTTTTGCATGTCAAAGAGAAGAAAGCTTCCTTCCTTTGCACTCAGCATGGTGAGTATGAAATGCCTGTTGTACAGCTCTCCGCAGAACTTCAAGCATGAGTTGTAACAGCAGGATGCAACCACAGAGACATTGGGCTCAAGGCCCAGAAGTCTATAGAGGGCCATACCAACGCCCACGCCTATTGCGGCGGAGAGGACCCTGCCGTCGCAGCACAGAAGGTTCCCGCTGAGTGTGATGTTGAGACCTGGGACGTCCATGTATCTTTGCAGTTCAAGGACCATGCCTTTGACGTAGTTGCCCCAGCGGTCCTCCTTGCGGTATTTTATGCCGGCAAGCCCAAATTTCTTGCGGTCTTTCGAGTATGAGTTGAAAATGCGTACAATGGGATCCGGTCTGGGAGAGACCGCAACGGAAAGGGATCTGTCGTTCGTGGCGCACAGGGAGTATCCTTGGCAGTACATAGAGAACTCTCCTGCAAAAGTAGTCACCCCTGGAACCGTGGAGATTACATGAGGGGACTCGCCGTATTCGGACTTGTGTCTGTCTTCAGTAAGCACTTCCCTTCCTTGGCGACACAACGGCCACCAAGGACAATTCTAGAAGATGGGTTTCGAGAATGCAACAAAAAACCGCTCCGGCGACAGCATCAAAGCCATGCCAAAGCGGTTCGTTTCGAAACAAGGCCTTAGGCTCAGAGCCAAAAGGCAGTTGGCGTTTCGTTACTTGGATTCCTTAACACCATAGCGCTTGTTGAAGCGTTCGACACGTCCTGTCGAGTCAACGAGCTTCTGTGTGCCTGTAAAGAACGGGTGGCAAGCAGAGCAGATTTCAACCTGCAGATTCTTTGCCGTTGTCTTCGTCTTGATGACGTTTCCGCATGAGCACTTGATCTCAGTAAGCTCATATTTTGGATGGATTCCCTTCTTCATAGTACGTCCTCCGTTGTGCCGTCCGCTGGTGCATGTGCAGCGGACAAATTGAGTTGTGCAAGCCGTCTCCGTTCTAGAAGGCAGGAACGGTTCCTGTATTCATCGAACGTAAGAACGCCTCATTGTTCTTCGTTTTGCGCATTTTGTCAATCAGGAACTCAGTCATTTCAAGGTCCTCAAGACCATTGATGGCGTTTCTGAGTATCCAGATTCGTGCCGCCTCGTCCTTGTCCAAAAGGAGGTCCTCGCGGCGTGTTCCGCTCTTCTTTATGTTGATTGCAGGATAGAGCCTGCGGTCAGCCATTCTACGGTCGAGTACGATTTCGCTGTTGCCTGTTCCCTTGAACTCCTCGAATATGACCTCATCCATTCTTGAGCCGGTCTCGATGAGGGCCGATGCTATTATCGTAAGGGATCCGCCGTTCTCAATGTTCCTTGCAGCTCCAAAGAACCTCTTTGGCTTGTGGAGGGCGTTGGAATCCACACCACCGGAGAGGATCTTTCCGCTTGCAGGTACAGTCTGGTTGTAGGCGCGGGCAAGACGTGTTATGGAGTCGAGAAGTATCACTACATCCTGCTTGTGCTCGACAAGGCGTTTGGCCTTCTCTATGACCATCTCGGCAACCGTGACGTGCCTTGTTGCCTGCTCGTCGAACGTGGAGGCGATGACCTCCCCCTTTACGTTCCTTCTCATGTCAGTGACCTCTTCAGGCCTTTCGTCTACAAGAAGCACCATGAGCTTAATCTCTGGATGGTTGGTCGTTATTGCATTGGCTATCTGCTGAAGGAGGACCGTCTTACCTGTCCTTGGAGGAGCTGTGATTAGGGCTCTCTGTCCCTTTCCAATTGGGCAGAACAGGTTGATTATCCTCATGGATACATCGTTGTCCTTGCGCTCCGTCTCAAGGTTTATCCTCTGGTCAGGGTAAAGCGGTACGAGATTGTCGAAGCTCGTCCTCGTCTTGGCCACTATTGGAGCGTCTCCGTTCACGGTTGCTATACGAGCAAGGGCGAAGAACCTCTCGCTCTCCTTTGGATTGCGGATCTGACCCTCTATGGTATCGCCTGTCTTGAGGTTCAGGAACTTGATGATTGCAGGCGAGACGTATACGTCTTCAGGCCCTGGAAGGTAGCTGTTCAGCGGAGATCTGAGGAACCCGTAGCCATCGCTTAGAATCTCAAGGGTGCCAATGGTGTAGATGACGCCTTCCTTTTGGCTGAAGGTACGGATTATGTCTACGATTATCTCCTGCTTCTTGTATTCGGCATAGTCCTCTATGGAGTTTCCGGTCATTTGGGAGAGCCTTTCCTTGAGCTCCGCCATTGGAACCTGGGAGAGGTCGCTTACGAGCATTCTGTGGCTCAGGTGCTCCTGATACTCCGCACTTGGAATCGAAACGTCGTCCATTGTGAGGCCCTTCTTCTGGCCGTTGCGCTGGTCCTGCTTCTGGTTCTGGTATTTCTGGTTCTGATCGAAGCGCTTTCCCTTCTGGTTCTGGTTGCTGTTGCGCGGGTTCTGCTGGTTCTTGTTGAACTTCTGGCGCTGTTCGAACCTTTGGTCCTGTCTGTCGTGTTCCGGTCGTGAATCGTTTGAAGATTCCATGGCATTCGAAGACTCCTCGTTGGAGGGCTCCGCCTTCCTCTCGCCTGAAGACTCCTCTTCTGAAGCAGTGCCGCTGTCACGCACCTCCAAAGAGGGTTTGGATTCATTGTCCAATCCAGCCTTAGCACCGGCGTTGGACTGCTCCTGTTCAAGAGCTGCAGCCTTGGAGGCCTCTGCTGCCGCCATTGCAAGCTTCTCAGCCTTGGACTTCCTTCCACGCTTCTTCTTTTGAGGCTGTTCCAAAACTGGCTGAGCCTCAGGAATCTGCTCTATGGAGACGTTCTCAGCTGCAGGCTGCTTTGGAGAAGGCTCTGCAACGGCTTCTGAGAACAAATCAAGCGATGTCTGTTCGACAGGCTTCTCCGTAGCGGAGTCCCCGACTTTTGGGGCCACTTTTGGCTCCCTCTTCACAACAGGTTTTCTCTTAAGGATGACCTTCTTGACAGGGCGAACGGCCTGGGAGGCTTCCATCAAATCGTTGTTTTCATTGTCCATGTACTATAATTCCCCAACGAACGTCCTTGAACCCTCTACAGGTCTGGAAATCCGGTTCGACACCCTACGAAACCGCAAGTCAAAGACGGAACGTTTCAATTTTTAAGAATAGATGGGATTTGGTTTCCAAGTGACCCACTGGTCCACTTACAGTGTTCAAATATATACCCATGAGGAAACCATGTCAACAACGGATCCTCCCTTGGCGTATTCCAAGGCAAGGACCATCATTGCAACGGCGAACTTTCGCCTCACAGAGTCCCTTGAATTTGCTGAAACATTGACTCTCACGGCCTCTGTATCCCTGAACGAAGACGAAAGACCAATGTAGGCCGTGCCCACAGGTTTCCCCTCCTCCGCACCACCTGGACCTGCTATGCCTGTAATGGAAACGGCTATGTCAGTCCCTGAAAGCCTTCTTGCACCGTCAGCCATCTGCTTGGCGCACTGCTCGCTCACGGGTCCTACGCAAGGGTTCTCCAACATAGAAGCATCCACTCCCAGGATTCTGGCTTTGGCTTCGTTTGCATACGTTGCAGCACCTCCCCAGAACCATGCAGAGCTTCCAGAACGGTCGGTAAGGAGCTTTGAGGCAAGGCCTGCGGTAGCGCTCTCCGCAGTGCTTATCGTAAGAGCCTTCCCTTCAAGGTACGAAGAAAGCAGATCCACGGCTTCATGCTCCCCTTTCTCAAACAGGCCACGGCCAATGACGGACGAAAGCTTTTCCTCAAACTCTCTGCGTGATGATTCACAATCACCATCGACATAAAGACTTATCTTGAACTGTTGGAAACGGGTCCCCCACGACACTCCACCAACGGCGCAGGCCTCGCACAAATCCTCAAGCTTGGCCTCAGGCACCATATACACAGAGAACTCATCGCGCCCCAAATCCTTGCAGCCCGATATCCTTGCCAAGAACGGCCTGACGTGGTTGTAGAACATGTACTGCATCTCCACAGGAGGTCCCGGCATTGCTATCACCAGAACGTCATGGACATCTTTTTGGATTGGGGGCTCAGAGACATCGGTCTTGGAATCGTTGGGGGAATAGGCCCTGACGGGGAACGACCCCTTGAAGCCAGGTGCAGTCCCCTTTGGGTTTGGGATTTCGTCGAATCCTCGTGGAATGTAGGCCTGCCGTTCGTTGGCACCCCAGATGCGGTCTCCAAGGCGAGCATAGACCTCGTTCCAAGCCGTTTCGTTGCGCTCAAGCGGGACTCCCGCAAGATCTGCAATGGCTTGGCGAGTCATGTCGTCGCACGTTGGGCCTAGTCCTCCGGTGACTATTATCACGCCGCTGTCCAAAACCGCATGTCCGAGTTCGCGGGAGATCGAGCCATCGTCAGGTACAATGGAGGCCCTGCGGATGCAGAATCCAAGCTTGGTGAGCTCGCCGGCAAGAAGGGGAATATGTCTGTCCTGGATGACTCCGCTTGTGAGCTCAGTACCTATCACGAATATTGAAACAGTCTTTGTTTCTGCTTCATTGGTGGCTTTGGAAGTTGTTTCAGTCATGTGACTTCCTTCTTCGCACCGCATCCGCAATCATAAGAGCGGCACCGGCTGCAAGCAAGACATACGAAACGTATGTGCATATCTGCGCAGACAGATCCACGGTCCTTGAGTAGAGGGTGTAGCCGTAGGTATCTCCGCTGTAGACGGGAACGTCCCAGATCCTCCATCCCATCTTGAACGGCTCCATCTCGCCTTGGATCTTGCCGTCAGGGGTTATGAGACATGTAATACCACTGTTGGTTCCTCGTATGGTGGTACGTCTGTTCTCAACGGATCTGAATACGGCCATTGCCATGTGCTGCCTTTCTGCGGCGACGGAGCCTGACCATGAATCGTTCGTCATGTTGACTATGAGGTCCGCTCCAGCTGTAACGAAGTTGGCGCAAATATAGCCAAAGACATCTTCGAAGCAGATAGGAGTGGAGAACGTTATGCCGTTGGAGGTCTCGAACACGACGGACTCCGTTCCCTTCTCCCACCAATGGTAGTCGTTGGCCTTGAGTAGATTGTAGAGCCAAGGAAGCTGCTTCTCGTACGGAAAGTGCTCCGTAAAAGGAACAAGATGCTGTTTGCGGTAGGTCTGCTTTATCTCTCCATCGTCGAAGAGGATGACAGAGTTGTAGTCAAGCTTGTTCCAGTCTCCGTTCTCATCGTATGCAGGCTGCGTTTCGTCCTTTATCACTCCTGAAGGGTTGCCTGTAAGCAATGGAACTCCAAGGTTCTTGCCAAACTCGACGAACTGGTCAACCAAGTCCTGGATCGACCTAAGATAGTCGAAGGCCGCTCCCTCGTCGTCGCCTTCGTATGGATGCTGTGTATACCAGTCAACGGAAGGGACGAATGCGGTCTCGGACCATATGATCATGTCAGGGTTCTGGATCATGGCCTCAAGGCTCATGCGCGAAAGGTTCAGGAAGTTGCGCTTGTAGGTGTCGTAGCCACCCTTCCAGGAATCGGCGTTGTGCTGGATGGTAGCGACTCTGAAGGAGTTGTCCTCGTCAGCATTCTTCCAGAAAGAAAGGGTTATGATGCCGTAGACTATCTGAGCTGCAAGAAGGACGGCGTATGCAATCACCAAGACCTTGTTGCCCTTGAGATGCCGTACAAGACCTTGGGAGTGCTCAGTCTTGGTCTTGCTGAAATGGTCGCAGCACCACGCTCCAAGAAAGGCCTGAGGAAGCACCAGCATGAAGTTGAGCCCCCATATGCCAAAGAGGTCGGCAATCTGTATAAGAACCTTGTATCCATAGAGCGCATATGCAATTGTTCCATAGGGGTAGCCTGCGAACCAGCTCTGCGACACATACGAGTATGCAACCCAGATCATGGCCTGAAATAGCGGTATGAGCTTTGCAAGCCATCCTTCAAGGACCTTTGAAGCGGTTCCCTTGGAGAACCAGCTGTCAACGGCTTTGAGTGCAAGGAAGAGCAAAAGCATCTCCACGGCCTTTATGAATGTGACAAGCAGGATTGCATAGGGATGGAACGTCGAAAGCCAATAGTTGAACACGGCGTAATAGACGAAGCCATAAAGGAAACCATAGATGGCGGTTACCTTCCAGGAGGTGTTCCTTATGACAGCGAATACCGGAATGAGGGCGAAGAACGCCAAGAACCCGAATCCGTTGTTTGAAATGAAGCTTGGATGCGCCATTGAAAGAAGGAGCGCAGAGCCTAATAACAGAGCAACCTCAGAGCACACTGTCCCGAGGTTGCGTCTGCGTAGAACCTTATCGTTTACGCTTAGAATGCTGGTCATATTTCCTTGTTGTAAGTTCAGTCTTCCTGGCGGAGATCCCAAACAAGATCCTTGAGCTCTTTGCCAGGGCGGAACACTGCGACTCCGTGGGTGTCTACTGCAACGAGTTCACCTGTCTTTGGATTCCTAGCCTTCTCTCTGCCCTTGCGGGTTCTGACTTCAAAGGTTCCAAAGCCTCTGAGCTCGATGATCTTCTCTTCCTTGAGTCCGTCCTTGACCTCTTCGAAGAATGCATCGACTATCTCATGAATGTCGTTTCTGTTTGCACCCAACTTGTCGTGGAGATGTTCAATGATTACAGCCTTTGTAAGTTTTGTCTTTGCCATAACATTCCTCCGTAGAAGGCTTAAGCCATCTTGTTGAATTTGTTGTTCATTCTGGACTTCTTTCTGTCAGCTGTATTGTGGTGGATGATGCCTTTGTTTGCAGCAGTATCCATAAGCTTGAAGCTGAGTTTCATTGCCTCTTCCGCTGTGGCCTTGTCGTTTGCGGCGACTGCGGCGTCGAACTTCTTGATAGCTGTGCGGAATGTGCTCTTTGTCTCACGGTTTCTAAGCCTTCTCTCCTTACTCTGACGATCTCTCTTAACTGCAGAACGATTCACTGTAACCTCCAAAATATCTTCATCAAGATAAAATACTTATAACGTTTTGGCTGTCCGTGCAAGAGAACAGCGATACAAAACATATCACAGACAATAAAACTGGTCAATACAACACTTTATGAGAATTTGCAAAACTGAGCCCTTTGACAATGATTATTATAGACCGATTCCTTCGGGACCAGTCTCTTGAAGCCGTTGCACTGCGCCGCGTTCGTTGACACCGCATCCTGCATGGTGGTACCATCCATGCAGCAATATACCACTGGAGGTATGGATATGAAGAAACAGCAGACAACGAAGGAGGACCTTCGCAGCAGGCTCCACAAGATTGTTGGGCAGCTCCAAGGCGTAGACAGAATGCTCGACAAGGGAGCTTCATGCGATGAAATCCTCGTTCAGCTCAACGCCGCGCGTTCCGCTCTCCTCAGTTGTGGGAAGATCGCAATCAAAGGGCAAATCATGGACTGCTTAGCCAATGGAATGGAATCTGACGATGCAAAGGCCGCCATCGATAAGCTCAACACCTCGGTGGAGCGCTTCTCAAGCATGATGTAAGGGCTTTTGGGCAGCGACCGCCGTCAGTTGGACAGAAGCTCCTCCTGGAAGTCTCTGTCCACCTCCCAGTGTCCGGTGTCCGAGTTGAAGCGGACCTCCTCCCTTGGAACAAGGTAGGAGCGTCCTTCGCTACCGGACACCGTTATCTTATGGGACAGTATGTTGACCTCCTGCACCCTGAAGAGTTCTCCGCCAATCTTGAGCCTTGAGCCCTCTGGCGGATACGCCAGCTTCTCTTCGCAGTAGAAGTCGTATTCATAGCTAAGGCAGCACAGCAGCCTTCCGCAAGGCCCGGATATCTTCATTGAGTTGAGAGAGAGGTTCTGTTCCTTTGCCATCTTTATGGTGACGGGATTGAGCTTGTCGGACACGCAGTGGCAGCAGAAGTCCCTTCCGCATACGGCAAGACCGCCAAGCACCCTGGACTCGTCGCGTACACCAATCTGCCGGAGCTCTATCCTCATTCTGAAAACGGCAACGAGGTCTTTGACAAGTTCTCTGAAGTCCACCCTGTCGTCTGCAGTGAAGAAGAAAAGGGCCTTTGGCTCGGAAAGTAGGAAATGTGCGGTCACAAGCTTCATGTCCAGCTTGTGCTTCTCTATCTTCTCACGGCACACCTTTATGGAATCCTGCTCGTCCTTCATGTTCTGGGAGTATCTCTGGAGCTCCTCAGGTGTGGCCATGTGCGATATCCATGGAACATCCCCATCAACCTCGACCATCTGAGGCTCTTCATATGCCTGATCCCATACGCTGGAGTCATCGACATCGTCCTGCTCGTCGTCAAATGAAGTCTTGGTCTCGCTTACAATCTCGAACTTTGGGAGAGGTCCAAGGGAGAGCCTTCTGCCATTGGCCTCGAAGACAACCTCATCCTCCACTACATAGCCAGTTGCAGCAAGCGGCTGCTCCTCCTCTTCCCTTTCAGGGTCCCTTGAAGGTGCAAAGTGACATGCACCCTTGCATTTGGCACAGCCCGGTCTGTAGTCTTTGCCTATGCTGGATGCAGGTCCCACGACGACACCCATATCAAGTCCATATCTAGTAGGAGACACTACATGCGTCCCTGGATAATACACGCTGTCGCTGGCGCAGACCGTAAGGTCGTTGCTACTAGGGGTCTTCACCAAATAGATATATGCTCTCTGAACCTGTTCTTCACCGGTGTTCTTCTTCATTTCGTTTCCTTATGTAACAAAGGAGCGTCAAAAGCTTCTTCGCTGATATTCTAGGATATTTTATAGTATCTGCGAACGGACCTCGAATCAAGCATTGCCAAATGGCAAAGAAAAAGGCTTGGAAAATCTCCAAGCCTCCAAGTTACGCGGAATAGGGTTTGAACCTATGACCTTCACCACGTCAAGGTGACACTCTCCCGCTGAGTTACCCGCGCATTACTCTCCCAATTATGCACGAAAAACAAAAAGTGTCTAGTGGGTGTGCACCAAACATGAAAACTTTCCTTCCTCAGAAACAAAAGGAGGACTGCGACAGTACTAGCTGTACGTCGCAGTCCGAACTGACGCAGTTGTCACTGCAAAGAACGGGAAACTCGTTCGAAGTTATTTGGATGAAAGCCTAGGCGACAGCGAAAGACAGTGCTTGGTGCACGGCTTGAGCGCATCAACGACGGCTGTCGTCCAAAGAACGGGAAACCTTCACAAACGCATCTACAGCCTTGTCTATCTGCTCTGGCGTATGCACCGCGGAAAGCTGAACCCTTATGCGGGCCCTGCCCTTTGGAACAACCGGGTAGCAGAAGCCAATGACGTACACACCCTCTTTCAAAAGGGCATCAGCCATCTTCACGGCCTTGACCTCATCGTAGAGCATCACTGGAACAATGGCGGTGTTGCCAGGGACAAGGTCGAATCCGGCAGCCTCCATCTTGGAGCGGAAGAGCCTTGCGTTCTCCATGGTCTTCTCCCTGTATGGATTGCCGTTTTCAAGAAGCTCCAAGACCTTCATGGTTCCGCCTGCTACGGCAGGGGCCAAGGTGTTGGAGAAAAGGTAGGGACGTGCGCGCTGGCGGAACAGGTCAATGAGCTCCTGACGGCCGCTTATGCATCCGCCGCTTGCACCCCCAAGGGCTTTTCCAAATGTAGTCGTAATCAAATCCACTTTGTCCTGAAGTCCGTAGTATTCAGCGGTACCACGGCCTGTAGCGCCAATGTAGCCGGTGGAATGCGAGTCATCAACCATGACCAGGCTACCATACCGTTCGGAAAGGGCACATATCTCATCAAGCTTTGCAATGTCTCCATCCATGGAGAAAACGCCGTCTGTGCATATTATCATGCGCCTGCAACCCAACGAAACGGCTTCCTTCAAGCAGCTCTCAAGCTCAGCCATGTCGCTGTGCTTGTATCTGAAGCGCTTTGCCTTGCACAGGCGAACGCCATCTATTATGGAGGCGTGGTTGAGCTCGTCGCTTATGATTGAATCATCGGCTCCTAGAAGGGGTTCGAACACCGCACCGTTCGCATCGAAGCAGGAAGAAAACAGTATGGTGTCGTCCGTTCCAAGGAACGAGCTTATCTTTCTCTCCAAATCCTTGTGGAGCTTTTGGGTGCCGCATATGAAACGCACGGACGAAAGGCCATAGCCCCACACGTCCATTGCAGCCTTTGCGGCCTCAACGACCTCCTTGTTGTCCGCAAGGCCAAGGTAGTTGTTGGCGCAGAAGTTCAATACGTCCACAACGCTTCCATCCGGGTTCTGGACCTTTATGAGACCGCTCTGAGCGGAAACGATGACCCTCTCCTTCTTTGAAAGCCCCTGTGACTCAAGTCCATCAAGGAACTCCCTAAGTTCTTTTCTAAGCGCATCAGTCATACCTCAGCCCCTCCTTGCCTGTATGGTTTTGATCATGTCCTCCGTCATGGATTCCAAGTCGTAGTCCGGCTTCCATCCCCATTCGACCCTTGCTGCATAGTCCTCAAGGCAATCGGGCCAGGAATCGGCTATGGCCTGCTTGACGGGGTCTATCTCGTAGCCAATGGTGAAATCGGGAATAAGATTCCTTATGTAGGCGGCCTGCTCCTCCGGGCAGAAGCTCATGGAGGCTATATTGAAGGCGTTTCTGTGGCGAAGTTTGTCTGGATTGGCCTCCATGACCTGTATTGCGGCCTTGACTGCGTCAGGCATGTATATCATATCAAGGTACGTGTCGCTTCGTAGGAAACACTCGTAGTGGTGCTTCTCCACGGCGGCATAGTAGATGTCTACGGCGTAGTCGGTCGTGCCGCCGCCTGGAGGTGTCATGTTGCTTATCACTCCTGGAAAGCGTACGCCACGGGTGTCCACATCGTACTTGTGGTAGTAGTAGTCGCAAAGAAGCTCGCCTGCCACCTTGGACACACCGTAGATGGAGGTTGGACGCTGTATCGTATCCTGAGGGGTATACTGCTTTGGAGTAGAAGGCCCAAAGGCTCCAATGGAGGAAGGCGTGAACACGGCGCATTTCTCCTGACGTGCAACCTCTAGAGATGTTATGAGACCGTTCATGTTTATGTCCCATGCACGCTGTGGATTGCGCTCTGCAGTTGCAGAAAGTATTGCAGCCAAATGGTATATGGTATCTATCCTATGCTTCTTGACGACTTCAAGCAGTTTTTCTCCGTCGCGGCTGTCCATCTTGTAGAACGGGCCGCACTGGACAAGGTCCAAGTTGACGTCGTCGCGGATATCGGTAAGGACAACGTTGTCGCTTCCGTATTTCCTCCTCAATCCAATGGCAATCTCAGACCCAAGTTGGCCTAAAGAGCCCACAACCAGAATGTTCTTCACAAACGGGCCTCCACGAAACCTCGCATACAGGGACTCCATGTCCCCTCGTAATTCATTGACAGCAAAAGCTGTTGGCACTAGAATTGGACCAAATGCGGACCCTGCGCCAAAGTCTTCGCAAGACCTCGTCCAGAACGAAGCCAAACGGAGCAAGGACGTGAAGTCCGTACGAAGTTCAGTATAGTGAACGAATTTTGATATGTCAAAACAAAAGAACGCCTTTCAGCGATAATCAGCGACAAAACGAAATCGCCGGAAACACGTTCCTGTTGCTGACCAATCACTGACCAAGGAGAGAGAACATGGAAGCCCCTCCAATGATAGGAAAGAACATACAGAAGATGCGAACCGATCGCGGACTCACTCTCAACGTGCTGTCGGAGAAGTCAGGCGTCTCAAAGGCCATGCTGAGCCAGATAGAGTCCGACAAGGTCAACCCAACCGTGGCAACGGTATGGAAGATTGCAAAGGGCCTTGGGGTGGACCTCAACGAGCTTCTAAGCACGGACGCACTGCCAAAGAGGGTTTTCAGCGTGAACCCCAATGAAACCAAGAGCGCCTCGTCACTTGAGATGGTGGACCACGGTGTAACCATAAAGGTGCTCTCTCCTCTCAACATGGTTGAGGAGCTTGAGATGTATCTCCTTACGCTTCCTGTAGGCACGGAGCTTCCATCAGAGCCTCACTACCCCGGCACGCAGGAGTTCCTCACAATCCTCAAGGGACAGGTCACAGTCACAGCGGGAGAGAACTCCGCAACCCTCAAGAAGGGGGATTTCCTTGTCTACCACTGCGATGTAGACCATACGATCGCAAACAGCGGCAGCCAGCCGGCTGAGGTCCACATGGTCGTGAGGTATACCAAAAAATGAGGTACACCAAGAAATGATAGAGAAGCTAGACGAATTCAAAGGACAGCTCGAGGAGCTGGACACAAAGCTATCGGACCCTAATGTCATGAAGGACATGTCCGCCTACAAGAACCTCATGCAGGAAAGAAGCCGCCTTGTACCAATCGTTGAGGAACTGACGAATCTCAAGGCCTTGACCGAAGAGCTCAAGGACAACGAAGCCCTTTCCAAGGAGAGCGACCCAGAGATTGCAGAGATGGCCAAAGAGGAGATTCCGGGTCTCAAGGAAAGGATCGAGCAGACTCAGAAGCGCTGCAAGATGCTACTCGTCCCACCGGATCCAATGGAAGGCAAGAACATAATCATGGAGATAAGGGCCGGTACGGGTGGAGAGGAAGCGGCCCTCTTTGCAGCAGACCTCTATAGGATGTACTCGTACTATGCCGAGTCCATGCACTGGAAGCTTGAAGAGATAAGCTCCAACGCAACGGAACTTGGAGGCTACAAGGAAGTGATCGTCTCCATCTCAGGCAAGGACGTCTATGGCTCGCTTAGATGGGAAAGCGGCGTCCACCGTGTCCAAAGGGTTCCGGAGACCGAAAGCGGCGGCAGGATACACACGTCAGCCGTGACTGTTGCAGTCCTTCCTGAAGCGGAGGAAACGGAAGTCGAAATCCGACAGGAGGACCTTCGCATAGACGTCATGCGTGCAGGCGGCCCCGGCGGACAGTGCGTCAACACAACTGAAAGCGCCGTGAGGATCACACACATCCCAACAGGACTCGTTGTGATATGCCAGAACCAGAAGTCACAGCTCCAGAACAAAGCCGAGGCCATGAGGGTCCTGCGTTCAAGGCTGTACGACATCGAAGCCGGAAGGAAGGCCAAGGAACGTGCAGAGGAACGCAAGAGCCAGGTTGGAAGCGGAGACCGCAGCGAACGCATACGCACGTACAACTTCCCCCAGAACAGGCTCACCGACCACAGGATAAACCTCACGCTCTACAAGCTTGACCTCATCATGGAAGGCCACCTTGAAGACGTCGTGGAGGCCCTCAAGATAGCCGCAGGCGAAGAAGCCCTCAAGGAAGCGCAGTGACACTCGACCAACTGTATCGAGAGTGTTCCCATACCATAGGAAGCGCAAGCGACACCCCCGTATTGGATGCACGCATCATCATCCAGGACGCACTTGGACTTGATGACAGCGCCTTCATGCTCAAAGGCCCGCACGAAGTCCCCTCTTTGGATGCACAGCGCATACTCGAAATGGTCCGTCGCCGCAAGGAAGGCACCCCGGTTGCATACATCACAGGCCACAGGGGCTTCTTCATGGATGACTTTCTCGTCAACGAAAGCACCCTCATCCCCCGTGCCGACACAGAGGTCCTCGTCGAACACGCAATCTCAAAATCAAAGCCTATAATCCAACACAAGACCGATAATATTGCGTACAGCCCTGCAAACAGGCCATTGTTGTCGATTCTGGACCTGTGCTGCGGCACGGGCTGCATAGGGATATCGCTGGCCAAGGCGTTGGCAATGGAGCTTTTTGTTCCGGAACCCTCAGAATGCAGTCAAGGCGACATCATAGACCTCACCCTCTCAGACATCTCAGAGGATGCTGCAACTGTGTGCAGACAGAACGCTTTGAACATTCTGGGTGACGGTTGCAAACACTCAAAAGTCTGTTGGAATGTAGTCACCGGAGACCTCTTCTCAACAGTCAATGCCTCACGCTTCGACATCATAGTGACGAACCCTCCGTATATAAGAAGCGACGTGATTCCAACCTTGGACAGACAGGTTAGGAAAGAACCGGCTCTGGCCCTTGATGGAGGCAACAACGGCCTTGGCGTCATTGAACGTATAGTTAAGGCCGCACCGGCACATATCACAGCCAATGGCTGGATGCTCATGGAAATCGGTTTTGACCAAGGGGATGCCGTGAAGAAGATGTTCCTGGATGCGGGTTTTGTTGACGTGTCCGTGGAAAAGGACCTTGGCGGGCGTGACAGAGTGGTCATGGGAAGGATTTAACAGTAGAATGACGGACGGATTCAAAGTCCCTCGATACACATAAGCAGTCAGGAAGGTTGGTATGTACGAAGAGCTTGTAAAAAGATTCATGCAAAAGGTCACCAAGTACTCGCAGGAGGACCATGACAAGATAGAGAAAGCCGCCTACTATGCGAACCTCAAACATGAGAACCAGAAACGAAAGAGCGGAGAGCCGTACATAATCCACCCACTTGCGGTCGCCGAGACCCTCATCCAGATGAACATGGATGCAGATACCGTGTGTGCAGGCCTGCTGCACGATGTCATAGAGGACACGGATACGTCCGAGGAGAACCTAACGGAGCTCTTTGGCAGGAACGTGTGCGAGCTCGTTCAGGGTGTGACCAAGATTGCAAACATCAAGAACCTGTCCAAGAGCGCACAGGAGGCCGAGACCATAAGGAAGATGTTCATTGCAACGAGCAAGAACATGCCTGTCATAATAATCAAGCTCGCGGACAAACTGCACAACATGCGAACGCTCCAGTACATGGACCCCACAAGGGCCAAGGAAATAGCAAGCGACTGTCTTGACATATATGCACCGCTTGCAGACCGCTTGGGCATTTCATGGATGAAGGCTGAGCTCGAAGACCTTAGTCTCAAGACGCTCAAGCCGGACACCTACCAGTACATACAGGACTACCTGCTTTCCAAGCAGGGAGAGTTCGACAAGTACCTTGAAACCATAAAGAAGAAGATATCCAATGCCTGCATAGATGCGGGAATCAAGGGCATAAAGATAACATCCCGCTCCAAGCACACCTACTCCATCTACATGAAGATGAAGAAACGCCGCAAGGAGATAGACGAGATCTTCGACATCCTTGGAGTTAGGGTGATATGCAACACCGTGCCTGAATGCTACACCTTGGTTGGAATAATCCACCAGCTATGGCCACCTATGGAAGGCCGTTTCAAGGACTACATAGCCATGCCAAAGGCCAACAACTACCAAAGCCTGCACACCACCATAATGACGATGAACGGCGTGATCCTCGAAGTCCAGATCCGCACCTACGAGATGGATCAGATAGCAGAGTACGGTGTTGCATCCCACTGGGTCTACAAGGCAAGCCTTGGAGGGGCTCAGTCAAGCCAGAGCTGGGTGAACATGGACAGCCAGCAGCTTTCCAGAATAGCCTCCAAGCTCAAGACCTGGAACAACGAGATTGAGCAGAGCGAATCCTTCATGGACGACATAAAGAGCGAACTTTTGAAGGACACCATCTACGTGTTCACCCCAAAGGGACAGGCCATAGAGCTTCCTGTGGGGGCCACCGCCCTTGACTTTGCATACACGATACATACTGAGATTGGAAACCAGACCGTAAGTGCAAAGGCCAACGGCTCCATAATCCCACTTGGACAACCTCTTCAGAACACCCAAGTCATAGAGATAATCACCCAGAAGAACGCCCACCCAAGGGTCTCCTGGCTCAAATACGCCCACACAACGAGTGCACGCAGGAAGATAAGGGCATGGCTGAACAAGTACGACGAGAACCTTCTCATAGAGAAGAACATCATAGCGCACAAGAAGGACGTAGAAGCCGCCATAGCAAGCGAACCTGCAGTACCGGCACCACAGGAACTTGCAGACAGCGACATAGTGCGTCAGGTCAACAACGACAGCACGAAGAGCACCATAACAGTTGCCAAGAACCGCAACATAATGATAAGCATAGCCCAGTGCTGCAACCCCGTCCCTGGAGATGCAATCGTTGGCTACATATCGCGCGGACGAGGAATCATCGTACACAAGGCCGACTGCCCAAACCTTGCACACATGTCTGAGATTGACCAGCGCAAGATAGATGTCGAATGGGAGACCGCTGCAGAGACCGTCACCCGCCGCTTCATGGTGACAAGCAAACGCACCCAGGACCTGTTCAGTGAAATAGAAGGGGCCCTTCGCAACCACTCAGGACACCTGGTGGCAGGCAGCCTCATAGACGATGAAATGGGGAACCTTGTTGGAACGTTCACTGTGGAATGCGACAACGAGGAGTCGTTCAAGAAGGTCGTCAAATCCATACGGAACATTCCAAACGTGATAAAGATTGCCCCTGCACCCATGAATTAGGTATCATTGAGGCTGGAGTCGTCTCAAGTAGCATCATTCCAAGAGACATAATTCCAAACGGAGGTTCGTCATGAAGAAGGTCGTAGTTGCAAATGATCAGGGAGCCGTGGAGCTCACGGCATCAATAGTGGAGCATCTGAAGAAACAAGGCTTTGAAGTCAACTATCTTGGCATAGGGGAACCAGTATCCGTTGACTACCCTGACATGGCAAAGGCCGCATGCGAGGAGTTCAAGAAAGGCATCTATGAATTTGGAGTGCTCTGCTGCGGGACCGGCATTGGCATCTCAATATGTGCAAACAAGATAGACGGCATAAGATGCGCTCTCCCCCAGAACTGCTACGCCGCTGCCATGTGCAAGGAGCACAACGATGCCAACTTCATAGCCTTTGGCGGCCGCATAGACTACCCACAGCCCGTCCTCGACATGCTCGACTCCTACATCAACGCCGATGTCTCAATGGACGAACGCCACGTCCGCCGCCGCGCCAAGATGATGGCGTTGGAGGAATAGAAACCGAACTTTGTTCTGCTATCTCTAATCTTAAAACACTTTCACCATACAAACAAAAGCCGCTTGGAGAGCACCAAATACACTATCAAACGGCTTTTGTATAGATTTCTTACAACATCAAATTTTTGTAAAAGGAATTTCAAGGCTATCGAAATTCACCCAAAAAACAGAATCCAAGAATCTTCCGTAACAGGTTGAGGATGTCGCAGAGGACACCTTCCCGTCCCCGTCTATCCGTATTAAGTCAAGAGGTGTCTCTGACTGATTCGTTCCACCCCATAAATAGTCATCTCCCTTATACTCGAAGTAGAAGCCTACACCTCCAAACGACTGTTCCAAAGCAGAGTATGGATAAACCTGTTTTATCATTGAAACGTAAACATCATATTCATCTGACTCCTTATCAACATTTGCAGCTTCAAGCTCCAAGCCAATGAAGTATTCGTATGTCGTCTCACTGAACCCATATTTTCCTATCCATTCGGAATCTGTCGTTTTTGTCCCTCCAGATTGTATTTGGCTTTCTGTGTTATGGTTCGCTTCACTTGTCGTCAATGTCTTTGCAGTGTCAATGACATAATCTGTTGTTGCCTTGATTGCATGAGCGTATGCACCTGCGATCTCTTTTCTGAAGCATCCTACAGAAAGAACAAGTAACAACAAAGCCTGCAAAACCAAAACAACTTTCTTGCTCATTGCTCACACAACTGCTCTTCGTTTTTCTTTGTCCTCTTAAGTTCAATCCTTCTGGAAATCAAATAGACTACCGTCAGAACCACAGGAATCAAAGACAGGAGCATAAAAGCATTTGAAGTTCCATGTATGTTGATTTGGCAAATTGAAAGAAGAATGATGATCAGACCTGAAAGAGGAATCTTCTTGTTTTTCTGGGCAAACACAAATGACAATATGCATACTGCAATCTGTACGAGAATACCAATCACCTGAATAATGCTCATTTGCCTCAAGAGTTCGCCATATGTCATCTCTCCAGCATGGTTCTTCTTTGCAAGGTATGCAACAATCTCCCCAATAAGATTCTCATAAGGCATACCTGTTTCAATTAACTTATCGACATTTCCAAGTCCAAAAGATGGAATCAGTAGAACACAGAGAACTACAGTCATTACGAGCAAAACCAGACTCTGTACTTTGTTTTTCATTTTACACTCCTTGCATCAGTTATAGTTTTTCTGATATTTCTTCAAAACCTTGAAAACAGCGTTGGAACAGTTATATTGAGCGTAATCAACAGGAGAATACCCCCAATAACTACCTGCATTTGGATTGGCGCCTTTTTCCATCAAAAGCGTTACGACCTCCACTGAACACTCACCATTCTTTGTCAGTTCCGAAAACAAGGCACTTCTGCCATAGGAATCAGAAATATTTACGTCAATCGTATCGCTTCTGAGGATTCCCATTACAATCTCATCACTGCAGAGAGTTATCGCATAAATGAGAGGAGGATACCCCCAGAAGTTTCCTACATTGCAATCAATTCCCTTATCAATCAAACCATTTACAATTTCAATTGAAGCCTTCTCCTTCTTTGCCAATTCGTAGAACAAAGCATTCTTTCCATAGGAATCCTGAACGTTTACATCTAGAGTTTCACTTTTGAGGAGCTCCAATACAACGTCACTACCACACTGCGATAGCGCATACATAAGAGGAGAATAGCTACCGTAGTATCTCCCTGCGTTTGTATCTACACCTGCAGAAACAAGAATTTCAACAACCTCCGAGGAAGCGGATTCGCCTTTTATCAGCTCATGCCACAACGTATTCCACCCATAATAGTCAGTTGCATCAATATCCGAAATCTCCACCAAACTGGATATGGTCTCAACATCAGCATTGCTGTCAATGGCGTCAATCAGCTTAGAACCAGTTGAAAACACGAACAATGGACACATGCAAATCAGCAAGAGGACAATGACTGCTTTTTTCATCACCACACCTCTACTTTGATTGGTTCTCCGTATTTTGGGTTGTAGGCTGAACCGAAGGAGGTACGTTTATTGTTATGTTCTGAACATTGCTGTTTGCATTGACATTTGAATTTCTGTTTCCACCTCCAAAATGTACAGCATTGTACAAATCAACCTGATTACCCAATGAAAAAAGATCAAAGAGCCAACCAATCAAAAACAAACCACCTGTACATAAATACAAAACGCCTTTCCCTACTTTGCCCAAATAGAAACAATGGCCTCCAAAAATACCGACCAAAAGCCATAGCAAATACGCAACACTTTTCTTTTTCATTTTTTTCTCCTTTTAAAAAGAATTCGAATACAAAAAAACGGAATAACCTCCATCTTCATCCTTTCCAACAATGTTTTTCACAAATCTCCCAATTCACCCCTCCTTCTTTGTATTAATCCAAGCAACAACCTCGGATTTCTTCCACATTGGATGTCCAGTGACTTTATATGCTGGAGGCAAACACCAAGGCTTACGAGAACGATAGAACTTCACAGTTGAGTACTTAAGTCCAAGCATAGAGGCTAGTTCTCTGGTTGTAAGCATTTCACCATCCATAAAAACCTCGTATCAAAATCACTACAACGCAGATTATAGTATATTTTTCACTACAGTCAAGCTTTCTTTTGTTAGTTTTTAATAGAATTTGTAAGTTTTTCGCTACCAGAAATGTTTGTTTTGGTTTATAAGGGTTAGTGTTATGGATATTGTTGAGGAATATTGGAAGAAGGTTGATTTACTACTAGCAGAGCAAAAGCATTCCCTTGTTTGGCTTTGCAATACAGCAGAAATCGACTATCAGAAAGTTAGAACGTGGAGATACAAAAAAACAATTCCAAATCCAGAAGCGCTTGTTGCAATTTCAGATACGTTGAAAGTATCAATAGACTTTTTACTTAGGAATACTTTCACGCAGCCATCGGACTTTACAGGCAGGGAGCTTGAAATAATTTCTGTGTTACGAAAGGACGAAATGTTCAACAAAATCGTATCAAAATGTCTTCAGGATGAAGAATTCCTTAACTCATTGAGTTACATATGCACGTAATGTAGAACTTAGGAGGAAACCTCACAAGCAAGTGAAGACACGGAAGAAAACAGAGACTCTAAATCCAGAGGTACTATCTACCCTTAAGCCTGTATACTCTGTTTCTATTTGCACCTTCAAACACAATGACATTCTCTTCAATCAATTCCTTTAGATAAACCTTGAGCATCGAAGACTTCAATCCAACATAGATGGATATCTCACTGGAAGAGGAAACCCCATTTGTTTCAAGATACTCGACAATCATTCTTTTACGTTTTGAATTTATCGCCGTTTTTTTATCGCCGTTTTTTATCGCCGTTTTTTTATCGCCGTTTTTTATCGCCGTTTTTTTCAATGGCAGGACTATCTCTATTCTATCAGGATTGAACTTTTCAGCTATGACAGGAGATTCAAAACCCTCGTCTTTCCAAACCGAGAATATGCTAGGTATACCACTCCCCGCACGCTCACCAATATCAATGAGACTGAACATCTTCATGATTGTACTGTTCCTCGGATCTGAAATGCCCCCTACTTTTGCAGCTTCAACCTCAATACGAAATCTACCGGGATTAGCCACTCTGATTTCATCTGGTGCATTCAAAACGACGACACCACTCCTACCATAATAATCTGCATTGACAAGGCAATTTACAAGAACTTCCCTCACTCCTTTATGGATGGGAGTATCATCCACTCTGAATCCACCATTCAAGGAAAAAGGCACTTTAATGTTTTGAATCAACTTGTTGTAGACTTTGAAATAGAAATCGAACAGATTCCCACTCCATTCCCCTGAAGAGGAAACGATGCGATCGGTCCAACGCATTGAAGTATCAAAGTTTTCTCGATAATCCAAGAAAAAGTTCGGAAACTCCCTAACGATGTTGAACTCATCTCCAAACATCAGAAGACCAGCAGCGGTAGGATATCTTTTTCCGTCAGCACCAATGCCAACAGCTCCAATCCTCAACAGAAAATCCTCATCATCTAGTTTCTCCCACACGTGACCAGGACGTTTGATGCTCATCATCTGACGATACCCTCTGATACTTTCAACATTGAAGACATCAAGTTCCATGTTCTTAAGGAGTATTAGATCTTGGGTTTTATATGAGGCATCACGCACCATAGCTTGATACTCTTCAACCGAACAATGGTAGTCACCTTCCCCGTTGCGTCGATAAGTTCCAGTCAAAGGGTTTCCATTGATGAACACTGGCCTATACGACCTATCAGCTCTTGGAACGCTTATCAAGACAACTCGTTTCCCCGCATATTCACGAGAGAAAACATCCTCGCTGGACAATAAGTTCACATTTACTTTTTTGGGATTGTTTACAGTATCCCAAAACTCCTTCATGAGTTTTTCCGGGTCTTGTAATCCGACAACTCTCAACGATTTATCTTCATTCTCAACAACTCCAAGGAGAATAATACCTCCTTCGGTGTTTGCAAATGCCGAATAGGTTTCCCAAATACTAAGAGGAAGGCCCTTTGCAGCCCTCTTGGCCTCAAGTCGATTGTTTTCCTTAAAACTTTCAAGATTCATAGAATCAGACAAGAAGAACCTCCTTTTCTTTAGGACAACCAGTTCTCATTCAGGATAATATGGAATTATAGCACAGAACCAACCTACCTTGCCTTTATATAATGGTCGTACATGAGTATGGAACAGAATAGGCTTACCTTCCCTTCTGTGAAGTTCCATGCAAGGCCAATGGGCAGAAGATGCTCGCGTCTGCCTGAATAAGGCATTCCAATGGTGAGGGTGTTTAGCCTGAACGTAAGGTATGTAGGCATGAACACACCTTTTTCATTGTGGGTGCTGCAGAACAAGCCAAGGCTCAGCATCGTGTTTATTCCAGTACCTGCAGTATTGCCGGCACTGACCCTGTCGCCAAGAAGAGCATAGCTGAACTCAAGGCCAGCCACTACGTCTGAAAGAGGAGAAGGCACTATTGGGGTCATTGCCTCTACTGCCACCTCAAGACGCTTCGTAAGACCAAAGGTCATGCCACAAAGCATGTGAAGGCCCATGTCCATGTGTTCATTCAAAAGGAACGTGCCGTTTCCAACCCTTATTCCAATATCCTTGAACAGAACCGAGCCATCGCCGTTGCCTGAATCCGTAGAACCAGCGAACAAGGAGAACATCGTGACAAATGCAAGAACAATTACAAGAAACCTTTTCACAACAAAACCTCCTTGCAAAACATCAGACATGATACAACGGCGTGAACCTGAAGAAGGTTACGCCCCACAAGGTCTTTACGGAATCCTGCCCCAACGACTGCGCATCCAAAAGCATGAATGGAGAGAACCACTCGTAGACATAGTCCTTGTCCATAGTCCTGAATGGAGAGACCTCCAAGTAGAGCGAAATATCACCAAAGCTTTCGTTGAGGAACACAAAGCCAGCAGTAAGGCTTGGAGCCCAAGGTCCTGGGTTGGAAAGGGTGAACTGCAAAGGATTCCAAGAAAACCTGCCAATTTCAAGACAAAGGCCAAGACCATAGCCATCGAAAGTGAAGCCATTGCTCCAACCGGCCCAGGAACCACCCAGCCATGCCTTGAACACTGGATTCAGAAGCTTTGAATCGAACGGCACATACGAGACATCGAGGGACATCGAGGAAACGCTGTCGCTTCTTCCGGAAAGAGACACACCAACACCAAAGTTGAAATAGGAGGCATCTGAAAAAACAGGAACAAGACAAAGCAAAACCAAAAGAACAAGTGCAATCCTTTTCTTCACAATCAGCCTCCAAAGTAATTGATGATGAAATCAAGCTTCCTGAGCAAGGTATGCCACTTTGAGGCCTGCTCGTATGAGACCTGATTGGAATAGCCCTGGATTTCAAGATAATGCTCTTTGAGCTGACGAGCCAGCTCAGGGCAGTCTATAACCAAGGTGATTTCAGATGAAATGTGCATGCTTCTATGATTGAAGTTGGACGAACCGCATATGACATACCGTTCATCTACGATTACAAGTTTCTCATGAAGCAACGACCCATTCGTGTATACGTCAGGATCCTCCATCCACACCTCAACTCCAGCATCCAAGAGATCCTTCGTAGCGTATTTGGAGGCATTCTGCAGGCTTGCCCTGTCATCGTCCCTAAGAATCATCTCCACTTTGACACCCCTTGAAGTGCAGGATTCGACTGCAGCGTACATATCTGCATCCAGCGTTGGTAGGAACGGAAGAATAAGGACCTCCTCCTTGGCCTGGGCCAGAACCGCACCATACATAGGAGCTATCCTCCCTCCGTTCACCTGGTTTGCAATCCAACCTGAAATGGTGACCGAACCGGAAGAGGAAGAGTCAACTGCATAGACCTTTCCAATATCGGTCTCCAAGGCATCGACATCCAAACCCAAAGAAGCTATCTCTTCCCAGCTGTAGCGGTTCCAGAACTCCACGAAGTCGTCTGTGAGCGTCCTTGCGCACGATGGCGAGTCGAACACGTACATGCCATCCCTGTCGCCACCATCGTCGATGCTGCTCATCGAAATATAGTTCAGGTTCATGCCGCCAACAGCCACGTGGATTCCGTCCGATACGAAGAACTTGCGGTGCTCGCGGTAGAACAGATTGACCACCCAGGGAATCCTGTTTGCAGAAAGCCTGTTGTACTCAAGAAGATGCACCCCGTAGTCCCTTAGGTCATAGAGCGTGCGCATATGGTAGCGAGACTCGGTCATATCCAGCGAACTTGAAGAATCTATCACCACATAGACATCCACACCCGCCTGGGCCTTGGCCTTCATGGTATCGAATACATCCTGGTTCAGGTCGCACTCGGACCCAAGGAACACAGCGCAGACGAAATAGTCCTGCGTATCCTCAAGCATCTTCACAAGGCGGTCCTTCCACTGACTACCATCGTTGTAGACCTCAGGGAACGTCATCTCCACGCGGTCGTACCCAAGGATGTCCAACTTCTCACCAAGCTCCAAGGAAGGGTCCTGCGACACCTCGTTCATCATCCCAAAGGCCGATTTCCTTGAGCCCGCAGAGGTCGTGGAACACGAAACGGCCAACATAGCCAACATAAAGGCAAAGGCTATAAAGCACAGCGAACTTCTAAACTTCATACTCATATCAGCACCCATCAGAACTCTGTGAAGGAACACGGAAGGAGAGTTCCAAACGAATAGTGCCTTATCACCCCGCTTGTGCGTGACACCATGTAGACCTGAGCGTATGGAGACATGAACTCGGACAGGAACTGCCTGCACAATGCACACGGAGGTGCAGGGTCGTCTGCAGACGAAGCTACAGCCAACAACTTGAAGGATGTTTTCCCCTCTGCGGCAAGAGCCGCCATAGCCGCGCCACGCTCAGCGCATATCGTGCCGCCAAAGGAGGCGTTCTCCACGTTGCAGCCCCTGTAGACATTGCCGTTTTCAGAAAGGAGCGCAGCCCCCACCTTGAACTTGGAGTAAGGGGCATAGGCATTGTTCTGTACATCCAAAGCAGCGGAAAGAAGGTCTCCTACAATGGTCTTACCATAAAAGCTTTTGGTTTCACTCAAAACCAAGCCATCGAGCTCTTCAAGACTTGAAAATGAAGGAAACTGAGAAAGAGACTCATACACAATGTCCGCACCAGCCTCCAACTGCTCCGTCAGAGAAGCCTTGCCAGATTCACCAACGATTCCAATGGAACGACACAAGGCATCCTTTGCAGCTCTGTGTCCATCAATGGAGGTCTCGACCACCACACATTCCTCATGGGACAGGCCAAGCTTCAACGTGCAGTACCTACAGACATCACCATAAGGCTTCTTCCTTTCGACTTCACATGCATATACAACGCAGTCAAAGTCACTGACGCAAAGCCCCGTCCCTTCAAGAGTTGCCTCGAGTCCTCCAATGTCCTTAGCACCATATACAGCAAGCTTTGCACCAGCCTTCGAAGCATTGGACACGAACCCTGAAATTGAATGGCCAACCGCACTTATGTCAAATATAATTCCTTTTGTCATATACCTCTCTATCTCTCAACCATCCATCGAAATCTTAGCACTGTCTAAGGAACCTACCCTCTCCAGGAACTCCGTAGTACTCGCCGTTCTCCATGATGACCTTTCCTCGAAGAATCGTCATGACAGCCTTACCCTGCACGTCAAAACCACGGTATGGGGTATACAGCGAAGCCGAATGCACGTTGGAATCATCCAAGATCCACTTCAAGGAAGGGTCGAACAACACAATGTCCGCATCCGTTCCAATTTCAAACGAACCCTTGTTTGGATAAAGGCCAAACAGCTTTGCAGGACTTGTGCTCATGAGCTCAACGAGCCTATTGAAAGGAATCACGTCCTTGCCAGCACCCTCATTTGTCATAACCCTGAACGTATTCAGAAGCGTGAACATCTCTTCCGTTCCGGGAATTCCAGGATAGATGGTTCTGCAGTCGCTGCTTGAAAGCTTCTGCTCCCTTGTAAACGCGCAATGGTCCGTTGCAATCACCTGCACTTCTCCATCAACAACAGCCTCCTGCAAAGCCTTGTTGTCAGCCTTGTCCCTAAGGGGAGGTGTCATGACATACAGAGATGCGTCAGGCCCCTCCAGTTTGCTTCTGTCGAGGAAAAGATAGTGCGGAGTGGTCTCCACATAGACCTCAAGGCCCTTCTCTCTGAGTCTGCGCACGGCATCAAGGCCGCACTCTGAGGAGACATGCACGATGTAGAGAGGACAGCCCGCTTCAAGGGCTATACCTCCAAACAGGTCTATGGCCTTGCCCTCAGCCTCCGCAGGACGCAGCTTTGCATGGGATGCAGGGGAGAAATCGCCCGTCCAGTTGTCTGAAAGCTCCTCTATCATTGGGTTGAATTCGCAGTGTGCGCATACCATGAGCCCAAGCCGCTTGGCGTTCCTGAACAGATCCAAAAGGTCTTCCCTGTTCTCGATAAGGTACCCCGTGTTTCTGTATGTCGTGAATATCTTGAGGGTCTTTATACCCATCTTCTTGAGGTCTTCGAGCTGTTTTCCAATGGTGTGGTCATAGCCATGTCCGTAGACTCCTTGGTGTATGGTATAGTCTATGGCCATACCTGGGCGCATCTCGTCCAACCTATAGTTTGCGCTATCCACAAGGCCCATGCCTTTGTTGTGGTCCGCAAAGTCAACGACTGTGGTGACGCCTCCAAACGCAGCGAGTCTTGAACCCTGTTCGAAGCTGTCGCATGTGACGGTACCGCGGCTTACAAGGTGGTAGTGGGTATGTGCATCTATGAGACCAGGCATGACGATAAGGCCCGAAGCATCCACGACCCTTGTATCGCTCGGACACGAAGATTCATCAATGCCTGTCTCAACCTTGGAGATCCTTCCTTCTTCCAAGAGAAGATCCGCTTCCTTTGATATCTTGTCATCGACCAAAAGGCCGTTTTTTATAAGAATGGCTGACATATAAGGCTCCTTTTTCAAGTTCCTTTCAAAGTTCAAATCATATCCATAATGATACATTATGGGTGGCCAAACGACCACCCACAACGAAGTACAAAACGTCTTTATCGTCCTAAAACAAAAAACAACAACTACTGATGAACCACAGGGTTCTTCGCAGCCATGACTTCATCTACACGCCCAATGACGGTATGCTCAGGCGCATCGTGAAGGCTTGAGGCATCCCTGCATGCAAGGTCATGAAGCTCTACCATGGCATTGCAGAAGGCATCCAAGGTCTCCTTCGACTCGCTCTCAGTCGGCTCTATCATAAGAGCTTCATGTACTATCATTGGGAAGTACATCGTAGGTGGATGATACCCGCGGTCCAAAAGTCCCTTTGCAACGTCTATGGCGGTCACGCCGGTCTCGTCCTTGAGCTTGGAAAGGCTCATGACGAACTCATGCATGCACCTGTCACCGTATGGTACATCGTAGACACCCTTGAGACGGGAGAGTATGTAGTTTGCATTGAGCACCGCATTCTCTCCGCATTCCTTGAGGCCCTCGCCCCCCATTGCAAGAATGAAGGCATATGCCTTGAGGAATACAAGGAAGTTGCCCCAGAACGTGCTTACCTTGCCAATCGAGCTTTCGCTGCCCCAATCGAAGCTGTACGTACCATTGGAGTTCTCAACGACATCGGGCTTAGGAAGTAAGGCGCAAAGGGCCTTCTTGACCATGACCGGTCCGCTGCCAGGACCGCCGCCTCCGTGAGGTGTGGAGAACGTCTTGTGGAGGTTCAGGTGCACGACATCGAACCCCATGTCGCCAGGGCGCGCCTTGCCAAGTATTGCGTTGAGGTTGGCGCCATCGTAGTAGAGAAGTCCACCCGCCTCGTGGACGAGGGACGCAATCTCAAGTATGTCCTGTTCGAAAAGACCAAGGGTGCTTGGATTTGTGAGCATGATGCCTGCAACGTCAGGGCCAAGCTTTGCCTTGAGGTCTTCAAGGTCCACGAGCCCACGCTTGTCGGCCATCACCTGCACCACTTCGAACCCGTTCACGGCGGCGCTTGCAGGATTGGTTCCATGGGCCGATTCCGGTACGAGTATCTTGGTGCGGGAAGCGTCCCCCCTTTCCATGAAATAACTTCTGATTATCTTGAGGCCTGTATACTCGCCATGGGCCCCTGCACACGGCTGGAGAGTTCCCCAATCCATACCGGTTATGGCGCACAGCTGCTTGAGAAGGTCGTGCATGACCTCAAGGCAACCCTGAACGGTAGACACATCCTGAAGCGGATGCATGTCCGTGAAGCCTGCAAGAGATGCAATCTGTTCGTTGACCTTTGGATTGTACTTCATGGTACAGGATCCAAGTGGGTAGAAGCCGTTGTCAACGCCAAAGGCCATTGTAGAGAGCTTTGTGTAATGTCTTACGACATCAAGCTCGGAAACCTGAGGAAGAGCTGCAGCGCCCTGCCTTCTAAGATTCTCTGGAAGGCCATCGCAGATACTTGGGACATCGAGTCTTGGAAGTCTGAACGACCCCCTTCCTTCCTTTGAAATGTCGAATATCGTAGGGATGCTCATGCCATGAACCTCCTTGCGCTTTCAATGTAGAAATCCATCTGCTCTTTGGTCCTTTTCTCCGTGACGGCAACGACAAGTATGCCTTCGTCCTTTTCGTCTCGGGTTATCTCGGAGAGTTTCACACCTGCAAAGACATCGTGTTCAAGAAGCTCTGCAACGAGGCCGTCGAGCCTTGAAGGGTCGTCGAACCTAAGTGCGAACTCACACCAGAACGGTTTGTCGTATGCAAGGCTTATACCGCCTATTTGGGAAAGGCCGTCTGCAAGGTAGTGGCTCTTGGCGTAGCACTGCTCCGCCACCTCCTTTATTCCGTTCCAACCAAGCAATGAAAGGTGCACGGCACTTGTAAGCGCCATGAGCGCTTCGTTTGAGCATATGTTGCTCGTAGCCCTCTCCCTCTTTATGTGCTGCTCCCTTGCCTGGAGCGTTAGGACATAGCAGGTGTCGCCGTGGATGTCCACGGTCCTTCCTACAATCCTTCCCGGAATCTTCCTCATAAGAGGCTGCTTGACCGCCATGTAGCCGCAGTATGGACCGCCAAAGCCCATTGGGATTCCAAATACCTGGGTGTCGCCAATGGCTATGTCCGCACCCCATTCAGCCAGGCTCTTCTGTAGGGCCAATGACAACGGGTCGGATTCGATTGCAAGAAGTGCACCTGCATTGTGGACCATATCCGCAAGACCTGTATAGTCTTCAATGATACCGTATTTGTTTGGAGACTGTACGATTACGATTGCAGTTGAAGGATTCAGGACATCATTGACCGCTTCGACATTGGTTTGGCCTTCATTCTCAGGAATGACATGAACCACATGGCCACGCCCTTTGGCCCATGTCTGGACACAGGAAATTGCAAAAGGATGCATTGTTGACGACACAACTATCTCGTTGCTCTTCCTTCTGTTGGATATGCCAAGGGCTGCAGCCTCAGCGGCGGCGCTGGCCCCATCGTAGAGGGAGGCGTTGGAGACGTCCATGCCGGTCAGCGAACATATCATGCTCTGATACTCGAATATGCTTTGGAGCACTCCCTGCGAGATCTCAGGCTGGTATGGAGTATATGCCGTTACGAACGAAGGGAGCGCCGTTATGGCCTTGACAGCCGCAGGTATTATGTGGTCGTAGCTCCCCTCTCCAAGAAAGGAGACACCCCTCACGTTCCTTTCTGCGAGGGCTCCTATGTGCTCGACCACTTCATGCTCGCTCATCCATTGGCCAATCTGGACGGGTTCCTTGAGCCTGACCTTGTCAGGAATGCACTCGAAGAGCTCGTCCACGGACTCCACGCCTATGGCCTTGAGCATGAGCTTTTGGTCTTCGTTGGTATGGGTGATGTATGGATTCATCTATTCTCCTGAATTTGCAAACCGCTTGGTTCTCTTTTTGATTCTCTTAGTTCTCTTTCAGTTCTCTTCCGCAAGGAACTTCTCATAACCAGCTGCATCAAGAAGGTCGTCTGCAAGGACAGCATCCTTCATCTTGTAGATGTATGCCTCGTATGGATCCTCGTTGACCTTCTCAGGACTTCCGTCCAGCTCTTCGTTCACCTCGCATATCTCACCGGATGCAGGTGATACTATTGGACTTGCAGCCTTTACGGATTCTATGTTGGAGACCTCTTCGCCAGATTCGAACGTGTCGCCCACTTCAGGAAGCTCTACGTATACTATCTCTCCAAGGGCATCCTGTGCATGGTCCGTGATTCCAACGATGGCCATGCCGTCCTTCATCATGACCCACTCGTGGTCCTTGCTGTACATTCTGTCTGCCAATATCTTGCTCATATGAAACTCCTATTGTGTTTTCTTCAGATTCTATCGTCGTCTATGCAGAAATTCTCTTCCAAAAACGCAAGGTCAAGCTGAGGATAGAGCACGAACCGTCCAAGAAGGTTGTGCACGCGCTCTATAGCCTGAGCCTTGGCTTCCTTGTCCGTCACAGCCTTGGCCTTGCTCAAGGTACCCGCTTTCTCGCCCTTCGTTATCTTTGCAGGACGTGTGTTCCTAAGCACGAACGAAATGATGGATGCAATCTCCTTCATCTCATCCGGTCCCATGCCAAGCGTAGTCACGGCAGGAGTGCCAATTCTAAGACCGCTTGTATACCACGGCCCGTTTGGATCGAATGGAAGTGCGTTGCGGTTGAGGGTGATTCCACAGTCTATGAGAGCGGACTCGGCCTGTCTTCCGTTGATTCCAAAACCAGCCACGTTCAAAAGCATCAGGTGGTTGTCGGTACCATTGGTCTGAAGTACAAGACCCTCGTCCAAGAAGGCCTGTGCAAGAGCCTTTGCGTTCTCCACGACCCTACGTGCGTACTCTTGGAATGTGGGACTTGATGCCTCTGTGAGCGCCACGGCCTTTGCAGCCATTACATGGGGAAGAGGACCACCAATGACAAGAGGACACCCTTGGTCCACGGAATCCGCAAAGCGCTGTCTGCAAAGTATCATGCCACCCCTTGGGCCACGGAGCGTCTTGTGCGTGGTGGTCGTGACGACATCGGCCCATTTTACAGGGTCGTAGTCCCCTTCGAACACCTTGCCTGCGACAAGCCCTGCAAAATGAGCCATATCGCACATGAGGACGGCACCGCAGGAGTCGGCGATTCCACGCATCCTGCGGAAGTTTATCTTCCGTGGATATGCGCTGTAGCCTGCAAGCAGTATGAGAGGCCTTATCTCTTTTGCCAACCTTTCTATCTCGTCATAGTCAAGCAGACCGGTCTTCTCATCCACCGAGTAGGAATAGGCATCGAACATCTGTGCCGATACATTGAGCCTGTACCCATGCGTAAGGTGTCCGCCGCTGTAGTAGTCAAGGCCAAGAAGCCTTTGGCTTCCGGTCTTCTCCCTTATGGTGTTCCACTGCTCCCTCGTAAGGGCCGCAGGATTCGTCACCCCCATCTCCTCAAGGGCCGGAACCTCCACCATGGCATTGAGGATGGCCCAATAGGCGCAAAGGTTGGCATCTGCACCGCTATGTGGCTGCACGTATGCATGGTCTGCTCCAAAGAGCTCGCACGCCGTCTTGCAGGCGTAGTCCTCAATGGCGTCCACGTTGTCGCAGCCGGCATAGTAGCGGTGATAGGCAAAACCCTCCGCATACTTGTCGGTAAGCAGGTTTCCCATTGAAAGATGCACCGCAGGGCTGCTGTAGTTCTCGCTTGCAATGAGCTTGAGGTGGCTTCTCTGGTTGTCAAGCTCCCTCACTATGCGGCTCGCCACAAGGGGACTCACCTTCCTGACCTCTTCAAGCTGGGCCAGATACGCAACCATGACGTCGTCTATATCCCTGCCAGAGGTCCGCATCTTCTCAAGATACCTCTTCAATGCCGATTCCTTTGCCATTAGCCTCTCCTTCTATAATGTTATGCCTTAGTTACCTATCCTTGTCCTTCTTGCGTGATATCACTTCCGGTGCTACATATGCCGGCTGCTGCGACATCTTTTCCTTGGAAGACTTCTCGGACTTCCTTCCCTTGCTTTCCTTTCTGATTTCGCCTCTTGACATAGAAAAACCTCCATCGCATCTTTGGCCGCATCATCCATGCCTTCCAGCATATTCAAATGCATGTTTTCGCCACTTGATGCGGCTTTCTCATGATACATCCTTCAAGTGCCAACGTCAAACAATATTGACAACCAAAAATGATTTGGGTTAACGTATCAGTGCTCTATTTAACACTTGAATACAGAGGGACTTGCGAGGCTTGGCCTCAAGCGTTCCCATACTGCACAACTTGGAGGAATGATGGCTAAAGAAGAGGCGATTGAGGTTGAAGGTCTTGTCAAGGAGGCGCTTCCAAACGTGATGTTCCGCGTAGAACTCAAAAACAACCACGTAATCCTTGCGCACATGTCAGGTAGGATGAGACAGAACCATATCAAGATCGTCCCAGGCGACAGGGTCAAGATTGAAATGTCCCCATACGACCTTACAAAAGGCAGAATCATCTATAGAGAGAAATAATATCCAAAAGAGATCTCCCCCGTATTCGTTTTTGCATTCGCATTTGGAACGTCCAGCTTTGTCTGGACGTTTTTTATGGCCCAGACGCTGATGAATAATTCAACTAAACACTTTGGACATCGACCACATGTTTTAGTCAAACGCACCGCCTTGGACGGAGACGCACAATGTTACATATCGGAACATTCCATAGGCCTTTGTACCAATATGCAACACAGTATTTCCAAATGTGGGTTTTCCTAACAAAATGTCTAAAAGGCTGTAACTCCCGGCCGTCAGGATTGTTTAGCTTCTGTCAACATCGTTTTACAAAAACGGATGGAAGGAGAGACTATCATGAAGAAATGGACTACGATCCTGCTGCTGGCCCTGCTGGCGGCACTATGCCTTGCAGTGTCATGCAAGAACGACCCCCCCCCGCACGAGCATGAGTTCGACCTGACGGCGTGGGAATACAACGAGGACAGCCACTGGCGCAAGGCCGTCTGCGAACACACGGATGAGGTCAAGGACAAGGCCGCACACACCTGGGACGATGGCACGGTGACCACGCCCGCCGCTCCGGGGAGCGCCGGTGTCATGACGTACGAATGCACCGTATGCAAGCACACCAAGACCGGGCCGATCCCCGCACCGGGAGCGACGAGGTTCGCCTCGACATACACTCCGGGAAAGACCTACGACAAGACCCCCATCGAAATAGACAGCACCAAGGTCGTCAGGGTCGTTGGCGGAACGGAGGTCCCCGTCCCGCAGGAGCAGATCCTGAAGGTCGAATTCAAGACCAAGGATGCGGAGGACAGTGCATACACGACCACAGCCCCTACAAATGCGGGAAACTACACCGTCAAGGTGACCGTGGCTAAGACGCCCGACTGGGAGGAAGTCGCCTTCACCCATGACTTCACCATAGACGCCATAGTGCTCGTGGGATCCTATACGCACCCCTTAGAACTCACCTACAATGGGAAAGAACAAACCCTGCCGGATCTGACGCTGAAACACGAGCACCTGGGTTGCATACTCGAAGGGGATGAGGTTCTCATCACGAGCATCAAGACCAAGAGTGCGGATGCAGGGACCCCATTTGTGCAGTACGGCATTCCTGGAGGGCAGAACTACCGCTCCGAATTCAACGACTCCAAGTTTGGAATCAAGGCCACGGTCAAGCCTATAGTGGTGAATACCGCCATAAAAGCAACGAAGGTGTATGACGGAAACGCAACGATCATCCACAAGGACTGGGCGGCGGTATCCGAAATCCTGCCAGTAGACAAGGGGAAGCTAGAGCTCTCGATTGGAATGAATGACGCAAACGTGGTCTCCGGAGGGAACGCCGTATTCTGCAACTTCCAATACAGAAACAGCTCTGGCACGGCATCGCCTACAGGCAACTACGAGATCGACAGCAGCCTGCTGAAAGGCACGATAACGCCTAAGGACGTCAGTTGCGAATACGAACATCCATACGATGGGAAAGACATCGTAGTTGTAGAGAAGAAACACATCAAGGGAGCCGTCGAAAAAGACAACGTCACGTTGGAAGTAAAGATGGACGGCAAGGATGTCGGAGCCTCGGTGACTGATGATTTTCACTTATACGTCGATGGAAATCCATCCGGGAACTACATCGTCAGAAAAAGCAATGTACAGGTCACGATCGTGGCCAAGAGGCTCATCGGAACCTTTGAGGACGACTTCACATACAATGGTGATGGAGCCTTCAAGGTCGAAGACCTGTCCGGATTCGAAGGGGTCGCCGAAGGGGATGACATCATGAACTTCGAGCTTGTCATCTTCTTCAAGGACAAGGATGCAGGTTCGGAGCTGAGCTACTGCCGCTTCCAGAAAAAGGGCGGGTCGATGGAATACAAAAACTACATAATCGACTTGGAAGACATCCATTCCTCCATCGTGCCCAAGAAGCTCACCGCAAAGACAATCCCTACGAAGGTGTACAATGGAACCAACATCGTCGAGCTTCTGGACGACCAGCTTGAAGGACTGGTGGGCAGCGACAAACCGATCCTCTCGATAACCATGTCCGGCGAGGATGTAGGGTCCGAATACGAAAGCCATGTGGTGAAATTCGTCAGCGGGGCACTTGCGAGCAACTACTACGTGGCCGACGACGATCCAAACATGTTGCAGGCGAACATCACCAAGAAGGTACTCAAGTTTCCATCATTGGAAGTCACGGCACGGCACGATTCCCAGCGTTACATGTACGTCCATCTTGGAAAGGCCAACCTTGAGGGATGGGACAACAAACCGGTTGGCGACGATGTCGTGAAGGTCAAGTACGAAAACAATTCCGTATCTTGGGCTTTTGGCAATTCTTTCCTCGCCGCCAGCGGAAGTGGAACCATTTCCGAAATAAGCAATGGAAACTATGATGTCCAGATACCAAATACCAGCAGGATAACGGTTATTCCACAATCAACACCTTGGGGGAGACTCACCGTAGGTGTAGAGCGGACATTTACTGTGAGTGACAACAAACCGGTCAAGTTCGATACTATCTTTTCAATGGATGTAGACAGAGTCATGAAGATAAAAAAAGGCGAAGAGGTAATGCCAATGGAGAATCTCATTACCCTAGCAGGACGCTCTAAGGACACCATCCTCTATCAAGAGAATTTGGAAGACAACCAAGGAATACTTATCAAGAGTTTTACAGATGGTACCGTAGATTTCTATGTACACGGCCTTGAACCTGGTGATTACACCATCCTCCTTACGGACAAATAACCTTTCGTCCATGATGAAAACGCATCATAGGTAGTTTGATGCTGGATGGTTTTCCAAAAGGGCTGCAATGGGACGTTCCGTTGCAGCCCTCCTTGTATCCAACCGATGGAAGGAATCATTCATGCCATCACAACCTGTGCGTGTTGCGCACCCTGTCTGATCAATGCCCGCAGGAATCCCCAAAGCGGCGGTTGCGGCACATCTCAGAGCCCAAGTTTCTTGAGCTCGATACCTCTTACTATTAGGTACTTCCTTAAATCCTGAAGTTCATGCAATCTGCCGTTGCAGGCCCTGATGAATACCTTGCCGCAGTTTACAGCATCGTCCAAGGCATTGTGTGCATTGTAGTCCAAGCCAAAATGCTCGCTCAAAGCCGTAAGCGCATGGCTCTTTGCCAACGGCCACACCTTCCTTGAAATCTGAAGGGAGCACAGGTAGCATATATCAGGCATGTCGAATCCAAAAAGCTTTATGAGACTTGCAAGGACACCCATGTCGAAGCGGGCGTTGTGGGCGACAAGGAAGTCATCGCCTATGAAATACTCGATCTCAGGCCACAGATACCCAAAGTCTGGTGCGTCCTTGACATCGGCAGGTCTTATGCCATGAATCTCTATGTTGCGTCCAAAGAAGCGGTCGTATCCAAGAGGTGGCTTCATAAGGGAATAGAATGTATCCAGCACCTGGCCGCTCTCGTCAAAGCGGGCAAGCCCTACGGAACATGCGCTTTGAGGCATCTGGTTCGCCGTTTCGAAATCTATCGTGACGAAGTTCATATCAAATCCAGCTCAGCAGTGTTTGTCCATCATGATGGACATTATGGTGCGGTCCGTCTGCTCCATGCCTTCGCCGCTTATCCTTGAAAGATGCACCATGCTCTCAAGACAGTCACTTCCCACAATACCGCACTCGGCACCAGGGGCAAAACCCTTGAGGGAAAGCTTCACACTCAAAGCCGATGCCTGTAGACACGAATAAATCTTGAGCGCACACGTGTTCTTTGCGCCATCGCATATCACACCCGTAAGGTTTCCAACCATAGTGTTCACGGCTCTATCCATTGCAAGACGGTCTCCGTCAAGAAGGTATACGTATGCACAGGCGGTTCCAATCGAAGCCGTGAATGCACCGCACAGAGCAGAGAGCCTGTTCTTACGTGCAGTCAGAGCAAGGCCCACCAGCTGGCTTACACATACAGCCTTGGCAAGCTTCTCGTCATCAGCTCCCAGATAGCGGGCCACGATATATACGGGAACGGTTACGGTTATACCTTGGTTCCCGCTACCGCTGTTTATTACAACCGGCATGGAGCATCCACTCATTCGAGCATCGCTTCCAGCGGCTGCATAGCTTGCAGCGACATCAAAGGCCTGTGAAAGGCTTGAAGGTTCAGACGAACCATCCTCCAAGGTGGTCTTTCCTACCTGAAGGCCATACTCACCTTCTATGGCATGTTTTGCTATTGCAAGGTTGGTTTTCACAGCATCAAGGACGAATGGGACATCGTCTATGGAAATCTGGTTTGCAAACTCAACTATGTCGTCAAGTTTGAGGGTCTTCAGGAATTCACTATCATTGGCCTTATCAAACGAGAAAGCCTTTGCATTGCCAGGTTCAAGGGGAGCATCAAGAAGAACCTTGCCATCAAGCTCAAGGCGGGAGAACCTGTCGTGTTCTCCTGATATGGTAGCAACCGCCTCGTGACCGCCACCAAAGGCCTTGACGCTTACAAACAGAGGTGGGACATCAGAGACCAAAGAAAGCTCCATTGGTATAAGAGCGGCACCTTTCTTCTGGTCATCAGTGATACAGGACAGAATGCTGAGGGATTTGGAGGTATCCCCGCCGCAGATACCAAGAGCGACCGCTGCAAGAATCCCCTTGAGTTCACACCCGGGAAGCCCAACACCCATGGCGTTCTTCACCATGTCGCGAGAAGCGTATACATGGGCGGCATCCACAATGCAGCCCAAAAGCTCACGGGCCTTGGCACCTGCCAAAGCCGATGCGGCGGGTTCCGTGCACCCCATAGCAGGAACCATCTCCTTCTTCAAGAGCCCAATAATCCTAGACTTGTCCACGGAAACCTCCATCTTGGCAACGTCCTGTAAGTTTAACGAAGTAAAAAACAAGTGTCCACAGCCAAAAGAAACTGCCGCAAGGACAAACCCTGCGGCAGCGCAATTGAATATCAACTTTCTTTACTTGTCGTATCCAAGGTTGAATCTGATGGTGAAGGAATCCACAGGCTTGTCTCCAAGTTCTGCACCAAACTCCTGCCATCCGTATGTTGCATCGATCCTCATGCCAAGAAGACCAACTCCTGCGCCAACGGACATGTATCCGCGATTGACACCTGCTCTGAGGTTGAAGCAAAGGATAGAGACTTCAGCGCCGGCATTGAGATGAAGAAGGAGGTCCTCAGCCTTGAACGAATCAGAACCCAAGCTCTTGACCATTCCAAGCATGTCAATCAAGTCAGCCGTAATGACAGGCTTGAAGATGACGTTTGGAGCGAATGCGAATCCAAAGTTCAATGTCCAAGGAGTCTTGATTACGAACTTCTCCGATTCCTTTGCCTCATATCCTTCCTCAGGAGTGAACACCTCTGTACCTACAACGGAGTTGGTCATGTTTGCAAAGCTGTCGTAGCTGCTCATGCGGTATGTTCCGTTGAGGTTGTTTGCAGTAGCGCTAAGGCGAACCGCATCGTTGGCAAGCGAGAGCGTAACACCAAGGTCTACAGGGATTGCATATCCACCCATTGTTGGTGTGTTCCAAAGGAGTTTCTTCTGGACATCGTTCCCATCATCGTCAGAAAGGAGGGATGAAACCGTTGCGGCATCCTGTCCCTGGAGATAGGCCTTGTAGACGAAATGTCCTGCAGCTCCAATCTGGAGCTTTAGGGCATCGGTCTTTATGATGTTGAGACCAAGGGCGACTGTCTGGGCGACATTCACCTCAGGGACGACCTTCACGTTCGCAACGTTGGAAGAACCCTTTGCAAGGGTATGAAGCTTGACCTGAACGTTTGCACCAAGACCAAATGATCCAAACGCAGCACCTACGCCGGCATCTATGGTTGCAAGCGTGTTGTATCCGGAACCAAGGTTCTTGATCATCTTCTCCGCAAGGTTCACAGCTGCATTGTCGTCCGCCGTACCGTCGATCATGCTGTTTACAATAGTCATGGCTTCAGGATCAGAAACAAGCTTCTGGACGTTGAAGAGGGTAACTGCAACGGTTGGAAGGCTAAGTCCAAACCTTTCCTCTGCAAGGGCTGCCGGGTTGGTATAGAACGAGTCCATTCTACCAGCGGCGGCAAGACCGCTCTGTCCCATTGCGTTGTATCTTGAAAACGTGGGCTGGAACGTGAAGTCTATCTCGTCGTATGGAAACACCTTCTGTTTATCAGCTGCGAATGCAAAAGAGAAGCACATCGCAAGCACAAGGACACTCAAAAGAACTTTCTTCATATCTATTCCCTCCCCTTAGTTGTTCTTGCCAAGCTCGTTTTTGAGGTCTTCAAAGGCCTTCTGAAGCTCTTCTCCATAGGATTTGCCGTCTTCAGGCTTGAAGCCAGCCTTCTCTATTATCTTGAGGTCGAAGCCGGAATCAACAAGTATGACGGCGGCTGTGTTTACCGCTGTGACAGCTGAGTGTCTAAGGTAGCCCTCATAGTCTTCCATCTTGCCAAGGTCAACGTCATTGAAGAACTTCTCGAAGTCCTCAAAGCGTTTTGCAAGATCCCCGTCTTCTAGCACGCCCGCATCCTTTTCTATGTAGGCCTTTACAGCGTTCTTGAAAGAGAGTTCTGAAACATCCTTCACTGGCAACTTGTTGCACTCCGTGAAAACAACGGATGCAGCATAGAGAACAAGGTCGTTTGCGGAGAAGCTGTCAAGACCAATGATGTTTTTGCCGTTGATTATGGCATCGACGACTGCGAACTGATCCTCCCCCTCGGCAAGAGAAGGAGTCACAAGCCAAGCGGTAGTCTCATATGCAGTCCTTATGGCCCTCATCTGGAAGATGAACCTGTTGTACTTGACTTCGTTGAACTTCCCATCGACACAGACCATCTTCGTGAAGCTGTCTATTGCAGAGAACATGAACTTCTTCATTGCATCTTCGTCTTCCTGTGAAGCGGAATCGTCTTCAAGAGCCTTGCTCCCAGAACCGGATGAAGAGAAGAGAGAGGCAAGGTTGAAATCCTTGAGTATGTCAAGGTCTGCTGCAGTGCTTGTCACCTTGAGTGCATCCAAAGCCTGAAGGGCCTTGTTGGCATCCTCTATGATCTTTTCTGTATCAAGCTCTCCATCCGCCGTGTTGTACTGATCTGGGTTTTCAGCAATGTTCTTGACGGTATTTGCAAGGTCGTTCACGATGGAAACAGCTGCAAGATCCGCCTTCGTTGGGTTTTTAGATATGCTGTCCTTTATGTCGTTCAAAGCGTTGGTGACAGACTCATAGGCGGACTTTACCTTGTCATCGGCTTTTGCCAAAACATCATCTTCCACTTTCGTGTCGCTGATTATATTCTCCATTGTGGACTGCAAGGACTGTTGTATCTCTTCGCCAGACACACCGTCTTTCGCAAGAGGTTCATCCAACTGCTTCTTGAGCTCCTCAGTCTTCTTGGTGGAGTTCTTTATCTCGGCTACGCTTGATATGAGGTCAGCCGGATCTACGAGTTTGACCTCAACATCCCCCGCCTCATTCTTGGTGACCTTATTGTCGAACTTTTTGGTCGTCTCGTTGACTTCCTGCATGTTCGGTTCAATGCCATAGACGTTGCTGCCCATCTTTCCCATGGCCTCGCCAAGCTTGGCATACTCGTCCATGGAGCATGAAACCATGCCAATGACCAATAGAACGGTCAAGGCACCAATCAAAACCTTATTTTTCATTCCCTAATCCTCCTGAATCTCTCAGATGGCAAATCACAATCAAATCGTCCACCACAACCTGCCGGCGGACACCCAATCACATTATAAACAACTTTCACTCAAAAAGGTAACAATATTTCGCTCAAAGGAATGAAACAAATCCCCAAAAGGAGAGCAATTATCGTTAGATTCCTTGGCCCCTCCCTTCTTGCAGCGGGCCACAGCTCGTCGAACGATATGAAAACGAGTATTCCAGCAACGACAGCCATACAGGCAGACAAAGCGGAATTGGCCTGCGAACCATGAAGGAAAAGCACTCCAACCAAAGCACCCAATGGTTGTGCAAGTCCAACCAGGACGGCCTTCAGGACAGCTTGGCCCATACTGGCCCCGGCGGACATGACAGACACCGCAAGGGTAGCGCCTATTGGCACATTGTGGATTGCAATCCCCAAAGCCATGCTTATGCCAAGATGCAGGTTGGACTGCGTTGCAACGCCCGTAGCTATGCCTTCTATCACGTTGTGCAGAACCAACGCAAGCACCATGCCCTTGGAGACCATATGGCTGTGGGAGCATTCGCATTCGTTTATATAGTGGCCGGGTTCATCCTCGTCGTCGTGGTGGTGAGGAAACAGAAGATCCAAAGACAGGGAGAGGAAAGCACCAAGGGCCATGAACAGCAGAGTGTACACGGTTCCTATGCCTTCGAACGAGTCAGGAAGCATCTCCCCCAAGGAAATCATGAGCATGAGACCTGTTGCGAAAGCCAAGGAAAAGGACTCAAAGCCCTTGCTCTTGACCCTGCTGGCAAGGACCGCTCCAAGGACGGTGGAAAGCCCTGCAACCAAAGTCACTAGGATTGGAACCATACGAAACACCTCCAAGACCCAAAGAACGGGTCAATCAGCAAGTTTCCTCCTGTTGGCAAGACATATCACAAGAGCCAGCACAGGGAACACGACATAGGATGCAAACAGCGTCCCATATCCAAAATTATCTATAACAAAGCCTCCCGCCAAGACCCCAATCATTTCAGGAAGATTTGTAGCAATGGCCCAATAGAAACTCATAGCCAAAGAATAATGGCTTTCATCCACGTTTTGAGCCACGAATTTCGAAACACCAATATGAAGAGCCCCAAACGTACAGGAATGTAGGAGCTGGGCGACGACGAATGCGGAGATGGTTGGGACGAACCTGTAGATGAGAAGCCTCACTATCATGCCAATCGCCGACAGCACGATAAGTCCGTAGGCCGATACCCTGCCCTTCTGCATTAGACGGCCTCCAACAACTATCATTACGAACTCAGACGCTGCACCCAAAGCCACAAAGAGAGCGAACCTTCCTCCAAGGTTGAGCTCCTCCGTCATATATGACGAAAGAAGCTTGTCTATCACAGCCTCTGCAATCCTCGTAAGCGCAACGACAAGCATCATGAGATAGAACTTGGAGCTGAACCAGTCGAACGAAAAGAGCCTACCGCCCATTTCCTTCAATCCACCATCCTGAAGATCCGGCTGCCTAGGCTCGTCCTTTGGTGCAAGAACGACCGTAAAGCAGAACACAGCCAAAGCCACAACGGTGCAAAGGGCTATGGAACGGTTGTCCGTCTCTACAGGGAAACCCGTGAGCGCAAACAATACAAGGCACGCAAGATACCCAAACGTCCCCATTGCCCTCACAATGCCGTACTTGGAGGAATCCCCCTTGAGAACCCTATTCTCATAGCCGTCGTTCATTGGGTTTATTGACCAGAACAAGGCCGATGCCACAAAGAAGCACACTATTGTCACGGTCACCGAACCACTGAGGGCGCTTGGAACGAAGGACACGGCAGTACCCACTGCAAGAACAACGAAGAGGAGCCTTGTCTTCCTGGTCCTGTCGGACAACATGCCAAACAAGACAGGAAAGAATATGGAGGCTACCTGCCCAATGGCCACAATCACACCAACCAATGAATGCGAATACCCCTTGTTCCTAAGGAGCAACTGCGTATACGGAGAAATGGCACTCACTGCAGCCTGCAGGGAGAAATTGAGCAACGTCAATCTGAACATAGCCTAGATTATGCCCTTTTGCCCTTCCTAGAACAAGACCAAACCCTACCTGTCGTTCGCCGCCTTGTATATTCTATAGATATCATACTCCTCAAGGACCTTGAAGCTACCAAGCCTCACGCTTCCACCCCGGCTTGCAGCATTTGCCAAAGCCACTATGTCGTCATTGGAGAGGCTCAGCCCAAGTTCCTTGAGACTGGTAGGCATACCCATTGACCTGAAGCATTCCTCAAATGCCTCAATCGTCTTCTCACACGCAACCTTGCAGTCGTCGTCCTTCAAACCAAAGACGAGTTCGCCCAAATAGGCAAACCTATGGTAATCGACACTGGCCACATAACGGGCCCAGGAACCCCATATTGCAGCAAGACCTGCCCCATGGGAGACATCGTAGAAGGCCGAAAGCTCATGCTCCATCTTGTGGCACACCCAGTCGCCAATGCTGTCGTATCCAACGTTGTTGAAACCATTGTGGGAAACGGTTCCGGCCCACATTATATTCGCTCTGGCTTCGTAGTCGCATGGGTTCTCCAATGCAACCTTAGAGTACTTCACAACGGTCTTCAGAACATTGGCGCAACCTTGGTCTGTGAACTCGAAGGCCGGACCGTTGTGGAAGAACCTTTCGAGAGTGTGCATCATTATGTCAACGCTGCCGCACCCCGTCTGATATGGGGAGACCGTATAGGTAAGCTCCGGATTCATGAAGGCGACCATAGGACGCCCAAAGTTGCTGTTGCATCCAAGCTTTTCGTTTGGAACCACTTCATCGTTCGTGACCACGGAGGAATTGCTCATCTCGCTTCCCGTCGCAGCCAATGTAATCACGCACCCAACAGGAAGGACGGCCTTTGGAGCGACGTGGCGAGCATAGAGGTCCCATACATCGCCGTCATAGCGGACTCCGTACGCTATTGCCTTTGAGCTGTCCAAAGCGGAGCCACCTCCAACCGACAGCACCATGTCCACACCCTCTTCCTTTGCAAGGGCTATGCCCTTCCTTATAAGAGAGAGGCGAGGATTAGGCTGCACGCCTCCAAGTTCCACAAACGAAATCCCGTTCTCTTCAAGAGATGCTTCAACCACCCCAAGAAGACCGCTTCTGACAACCGATCCCCCGCCAAAATGAATGAGGACCTTTCCAATCCCCCGTTCCTTGAGGATGCGCCCTACTTCATTCTGGGCGCCTTTTCCAAAAAGCACATAGGTTGGTGCATAGTATTCTGTCATGACTACAAACTCCTCGGGACAACAAAAGTTCCTCTTCAAAGAAAGGGACCATTGCCCAAAGTCCAACGACTTCTGCAACAGTCCCTCAATATCAGCCACCATGAAACGGCGGCATCGGTCTATATAGGATTGGCCTATACAAGGATATCGGACTATGCTTAGCGGATTGCAAGCTCTGTGTCGATATCGAAGAACTTGGCCTTCTCCATGTTCGGTGCCAGGGAGATCTTCTCGTCAACCTTCACGATGACGGACGGCTCGATCTTACCCGTGATCTGGTTCTTGGAAGTGGATACGAAGACGTGCGTCTCAGATCCAAGAGGCTCTACGACCGATACGGTTCCGTCGATTGTCTGGCCATCGATTGACTGCGCAGAGTGTGCGACATCCTCCGGCCTGATTCCAAACGTAACCTGCTTGCCGACGTATGACTTCAGGAGCTTTGCCTGAGCAGGTGTGACCTTGAGGCGGAAATCGCCTTCGTGGATGTAGATGTCATCTCCCTCAGCCATGACGTTGCAGACCATGAAGTTCATTGGTGGAGATCCAATGAATCCTGCGACGAACTTGTTGTCAGGGTTGTTGTACAGCTCAAGCGGTCCGCCTATCTGCTGGATGACGCCAAGCTTCATGACGACGATCTTGTCAGCCATGGTGAGGGCTTCCACCTGGTCGTGCGTGACATAGATCATGGTTGCCTGAAGTCTGTTGTGGAGACCGGAGATCTCGGCTCTCATCTGGACTCTGAGCTTTGCATCAAGGTTCGAAAGAGGCTCGTCGAAAAGGAAGACCTTTGGCTTTCTTACGATTGCACGGCCTACTGCAACACGCTGTCTCTGTCCGCCGGAGAGCGCCTTTGGCTTTCTGTCGAGGAGTTCCTCGATATCAAGGATCTTGGCCGCTTCGCGTACACGGGCGTCAATCTCCTCTTTTGGGAACTTGCGGATCTTGAGTCCAAACGCCATGTTGTCGTAGACAGTCATGTGTGGGTACAGTGCATAGTTCTGGAATACCATTGCTATGTCCCTGTCTTTTGGTGGAACATCATTGACGAGCTTTCCGTCAATGTACAGTTCTCCGCTGGAGATGTCCTCCAGTCCAGCGACCATACGAAGGGTTGTGGATTTTCCGCAGCCGGAAGGACCAACGAGTACTACGAACTCCTTGTCCTTGATCTCAATGTTGACATCATTGACTGCCTTGACTCCTCCATCGTAGATCTTGCAGATGTTCTTCAACAATACTTCTGCCATTGAAACCTCCAAGGTTTTATCTTATCCATTTGATTCTACTACGGCTTTTGGAAGGTGTAAACAAAAAGTTTCCTGAATGTTTCCCCTTGATTGCCTTTGCAGACGCACACTTGATCCAAACACCTTGATTCAAACGAATCCATGGCTATACTTTGTCATCTATGACGATATCGACCAACGTGCTGTTCTTTCTATGTCCCATGGTGTTCCTTGCAGGGTTCATAGACTCCATTGCAGGTGGAGGCGGCCTTATCAGCCTCACGTCCTACATGGCATGCGGCATACCAGGGACGTTGGCACTTGGAACCAACAAGTTCTCATCGTTCACTGGAAGCACCATTGCATCTTTGAACTACATGAAGACGAAGAACTACGAGATACGGACCCTTGTCAGTGCGTCCATAGCCGCACTTGCAGGCTCATGGGCGGGCTCGTCATGCACAATGCTCATAGATCCAAAGGTCTTCTCAACCATTGTGCTTGTCATAACGCCAATCGCCGCAGTATTGGTCGTGATGGACAAGAATCACGAGGAACGTGAAAGGGAGCTGTCTACTACGAAAGACATACTCATTGGCCTGGCGATAGGCTTGGTCGTTGGTTTCTACGACGGCTTCTACGGCCCAGCCACTGGAATGTTCCTCCAAATGGGCTTCATCCTCTTTGCAGGCCTCGATGCAAGGAAAGCCGCAGGCAATGCCAGAATCGCCAACTGGGCATCCAACTTCTCCGCACTCGTCAACTTCATCCGCACGGACAACGTCATCTACACCATAGCCATCCCATGCGCCCTGTGTTCAATGGTGGGCAACTGGCTTGGCAGCAAGCTCGCTATCAAGAAGGACACAAGGATAATCAGGCCGATAATGCTGTGCGTAATCTCCCTGCTGTTCTTCAAGATTCTGCTGGATCTGTTGTAATATGGTTGTAGTCTATAGAGGAACAAGGAGCTGAACATGGACTATGCCAAGGAATCGCTTGGAAAGCACTACGAATGGAAGGGGAAAATAGAGGTCAACGCCACCGTCCCCGTTGCAACGAAGGAAGAGCTGGCCTTGGCCTATACCCCAGGCGTAGCAGCACCATGCCTTGAAATAAAGAAGGACATCTCAAAAGGCTATGATCTTACAAGACGCCACAACCTGTGCGCTGTGATCACAGACGGCTCCGCAGTCCTTGGACTGGGGAATATAGGGCCAGAGGCGGGAATGCCGGTGATGGAGGGAAAATGCGTCCTCTTCAAGGCCTTTGGAGACGTAGATGCCTTCCCTTTGTGCGTGAAGACGCAGGATGTGGACGAGTTCGTTGACACCGTCTACAACATAAGCTGTTCGTTTGGAGGGATAAACCTAGAGGACATCTCAGCCCCACGTTGCTTTGAGATCGAACGCAAGCTCAAGGAGCGCTGCGACATCCCTATCTTCCACGATGACCAGCATGGAACCGCGGTCGTGACCCTTGCGGGGCTCACCAATGCATTGAAGGTCGTAGACAAAAGGAAAGAGAACGTAAAGGTAGTCACATCCGGAGCAGGAGCGGCGGGAACGGCAATCGTGAAGCTTCTTCTCTCCGCGGGCTTCAAGGACATAACCATGACGGACATCCACGGCATAATATACAAAGGTCGCCCTGAGAACGACTGGTCCAACGAAGAGATGGCCGCCGTCACCAACATATCCTCATTGAAAGGAGGCCTTTGTGATGCAATTGAAGGTGCGGACGTTTTCATTGGAGTCTCCGCACCAGGCGTTCTCAAACCACAAATGGTCAAAAGGATGAATTGCGATGCAATAATCTTTGCATGTGCAAACCCAACACCTGAGATCATGCCGGAGGAAGCCAAGGCGGCGGGTGCAAGGATAGTGTCCACAGGAAGATCGGACTATCCAAACCAGATAAACAACGTCCTTGTCTTCCCTGGAATGTTCAGAGGCGCATTCGATGTACGGGCAAGTGAAATCAACGAAGGGATGAAGATGGCGGCGGCAAAGGCCCTAGCCGGGCTGATTCCCAACGATGAGCTCTCTGAGGACTACATCATCCCAAAGGCATTCGACCCTCGCGTTGGTGCGTCTGTAGCTGCAGCCGTAGCAAAGGCCGCACGAAACACAGGCGTTGCAAGGATTTGAGCTTCCTACACATAGCTCAATACAAAAAGACTGCTGCTTGGTTTTGACTTCGCAGCAGTCTGTGTTGGTCAGGAAACGAAGTCGTTAGACTCTATCGTCACCATCTGGTGTAGGATTGACAACTCCACCAATGAGAGCAATGAGACTGTCATTCGTCACTGGCGATCCGTTGAGAGTGGTGATGAGAATGAGCGGCTCGTGGAAATACTCACCACGAATTCCTATCGTTTGACTCTCGAATGAAACTGCAGCACCAAAATCGAACGTTGCGTCTGCAAGGAAATCGCTAGTGGTTGTTTTGAACCCAGTTATATTTGCAGCTATAGAGATGTTCTTGTATCCAAGAACAGTTGCTTCAACGGAACCTACAGATACGATTCCACTTGCATTAATCGTCAAGTTTTTGACCTTTGCTCTGAGTCTTATGTTGTCCATCAATGGAAGAAGCTCGCCGGAGAGGGAAACTTCAGAAACAGAAAGAGATGCTTCGAGAGATCCCGTTTCCCCTTCGTATCCTGTATTGATTTCAAAAGTCAACCCCTTGATAGAAGCAGAGACGCTTCCAATCACATCTGCATCAACAACAACCTTGAGAGAATCCATTTCCAAAGTGATGTGTTTTATCACTTCTCCATATACGTCTTTAATTGTCAAATCCGTCGTAGAAAGAGAGAGATTTCCATCAACAGAAACAGTAACAGGGATTGAGATATCCGTTCCAGTGATGTTGACAAGAACAGTTACATTGAGACCTTCAGCTCTGACAATTGTTCCCTTTGAATCTGCCAAGCCATTGCTACAGAGAGCTATGACATTATCAAATGAAGCTATATCGTCAGAATCCCCAGAGATCTCAGGGTTGGAAATGCCATTCGTCAAATTCATTTTAATTGAAATGTCGAGCGTTTTTGCTTCAGCCTTCCCATCCTTCAGTGTGCCTTTGATTGATAGTGAAATAGTCTTTCCTGAAAGAGTTGCGACAACAAACAAATCGCTTATTTCATTTGTCGCTCCGTCTGTTTCGCCTTCAAAAACCAACTTCTTACTCTCGAGAGTCAGCGAGCCCGAAAGGGAATCAATTTCTACAGTGAAAGGGTCTGCATCCACATCAGAATCTGCATAAAGAACCTTTGAGGTGCCTCCATTGAGATAGAATTCAATGCATTCCTTCAAATCAACTGGGTCAGCAGTCAAGACATGCGCAATGAAGCCGGAACCAACATTCTCCATTGCTTTGTTAAAATCCGCTGTGAAAGCAGCGGTCTGATCTTCAGTGACATCCTTGGCATCGTTCATATCGACATTCGAAGAAGGAATCGTCTGATTCGCCTCTTCAAAGGCATCGGGCTTGACATCGGGACCAGCCTGATTGCACGCTACGATTGCAAACATCATTAGAATGCAGGAAAAGACAATTAGCAGTTTTTTCATAGTTTCTCCTTATATTCAGTGCACGTATTGCACGTGCAGTTAGCTAAACAGTCTACTAACAGTTTGGTTACAATAATACTTAAACAAAAGTTCCATTTTATGTTTGAGAATAACATACCAGAAGCGTACAATTACAATAAGGAGAAAACATGACCTCAAAAAAGACAAAACGATCTACATAATCAAGTATGCCTGCGGCGGCCACAATCTCTACAACGACTTTTATCCTGGAAACAAATCATACGAGGGACTTGTCGCATGGATTGACCAGTCACTAGAAATACTCAAACAACAAGGTCTGGAATATGAAATTGCGGCCTTCGCATGGATGCAAAGTGAGTCAGATGCCATAAAATACTCTACTGCTTCACAGTACTTTGAAAACGAAAAAAACTTTTTAGCCTCGCTCAGGCAGCGTTACGATTCAATCTCCCTACCAGGAGGCTTCTTCTTCCTTGATGCGGGAATAAACGCAAACTGGAAGCACTATACCGTTGTCAATAATGCCAAATACAAGCTCAGCAACGAAATGCAAAGATGTATCTTTATAAATTCAAACGCACTCAATCTAATCTGTCAAACCAATGACAAAGCCCACCTAGACGCCTCGTCAATGCTAAAACTGGGGCAACTATTCGCCACGCAGGTTGAGTTGCATATAAAACAATAAAAGAATAGAAAGGCCAAATGAATATAAGAGCAACAAGAGAGCAACTTCCAAAACTCCAACAACTCAGTGCAAACGAGTTGCCAAGCGACCATACCCTCAGACACCTCAATTGACAAGGACCTTCCTTTGCTCTATATTTTCCCTAGTTGCCCAGATGGCGGAATTGGTAGACGCGCTAGGTTCAGGTCCTAGTGGTAGCAATACTGTGCAAGTTCGAGTCTTGTTCTGGGCATTCTCCATTATAAATGCAACTTTTTATATTATAAGGAGTTGTATTTTTGTTTTCCATTGAAAAGATACACAAAAAGGTACAAAAGAAGCGTATAGGCACCTCCTAAAAGGCATGAAAAAACCCTGCACCATCGCTAATGCAGGGTGGAAGACAAGAATGAATATACCTGTTTGCTATTGGGCTCAATCAGGTGTCTGCACCCAACGACTTGTAGAAGCCCTCCAATGCAAGTGCGTAGGCCCTCCATGTCTCGTATGAGTACTGGAAGGACACGCTGTTCTGCATTATGTCAGAGAGCGTGGACGGAGAGTCTATCAGCTTCACAGGCTGCGGTCTCTGCTCCGTAATAGGCTTAAATATTGGAGTTTAAGGCCAAGGTGAATATACACTGGAATTTCAGGAACAATGGAAGCCTAATCCATTCCATTAAAAAGGAACTTCCAGAACTCCTTCATGCGTCCTGGCCATGCCCTGCACGGCTGGAACATCTCCTTCCGCAACTTCATAATACACAAAGTATTATCTCAGTTGCTTCAGGCGACTTCCATCATGGCAATCCATGTCCAATCCACACAAAGCATAGTTTTGAAAGTTCCTCTAAAACAAAATCATCCTATGAACAAAGGGGAACTCACATCACAGAGTGGAACTTCTCAATCTCCTGCGCCAGATTGCTGTAGAACCGTGCAATGTGGCTGCCGTCCACCAGAGCATGATGAGCCAGTATCGAAACAGGCATAACGACTCTACCAGATTCCGTAATTGAATATTTGCCCCATGTGATTCTTGGATTGGACTCATCGTTGCAAGCAACGGGTTGGATAAGGGACGTGTAATGCAGCCATGGAAGCGTCGAGATAAAATACATACCCTCTACGTCCTCATCTTCCTTGATGCCATTCACCTCACAGTTCCGCCTCGCTTCCTCCGCTGTTTCAAAGTAGTCCGATAGGCTCATGTGATGACGAAGCGTACAATAGCAATACTCATTTCCTTGAGTGCGTTCCGTGTGGGAGGTGGGGCATTCAGAGTACTCTACGATCTTATTGTTACGTATCCTTTGCCTGAGTTCAGGAACAGCATCTGCAGCCAAAGCGACGGCGTGAAGGATCGTAAGATAAAATGACCTCCCTGTCTCTTTGCTGAAACGCAGCGCCGCTGTTACATCCTGTTCGACAGTCACCCCTACGTAGGGATACTGCAAGGATCTGAAGTAATCGAAATGAGCCTTCCTTTTGTAGCCATCCATGTCAATTTCGTGGACTGTCATCTTTCTTCACTCCATTCCGTGAACGATTCACAATACTCTAAGAATATTGTCCATCGTAAGAGCAAGGTCGCTCTTTGCGCGAGTTCTCGCAACCGTATACGGAACGGCGACTCTATTGATCGAGAACACGGCCTTGACTCCTTCGTCATAGACACTTTGGATGTTGTCTCCAATGTCCCCAACCACGGCTATCACTGGAACTTTGAGCTCTTTTGCACGTTTTGAGACACCAATTACGACTTTTCCCCTTAGACTTTGGGAGTCAATCTTCCCCTCTCCTGTGAAGATATAGTCCGCGTCCTTGGCTGTTTCATCGAATCCTGTGCAGTCCAAGACCACGTCTATCCCCATTCTAAGAGGAGCGTTCAGGAAGGCTGCTATGCCACCCCCCATTCCTCCAGCGGCCCCTGCACCGGGAATGCTCTGCACATCAATCTTCAAATCTCGTTCCATTATATCTGCAATATGCCTTAGCCCTGCATCCAAGTCCCTTACGCATTCCTCGTCCGCACCCTTCTGAGGAGCATATACATATGCAGCGCCACTCTCTCCGTAGAAAGGATTGTCTATGTCGCACATGGCAACGATTGGAATGTTCTTCACCTCTTCGTACAAGTTTGAAACGTCTATACGCGCAACGTCCTTCAAGGTTCCACCTACAGGAACAAAGGCATTGCCATTGGAATCGTAGAATCGTATTCCACATGCCGCAGCCAACCCGCAGGCTGCATCGTTTGTGCAGCTGCCACCAAGAGCTATAATTATCTTCTTAGCTCCGCTTTGGACGGCATGAAGAACAAGCTCACCCACCCCATATGTAGTCGTGTTCCTTGGGTCCTTGCGGTCCTCAACCATTGGAAGAGATGCCGCAGCAGCGGTCTCGACAACGGCTGTCATGTCAGGAAGCATTGCGTAATAACCCATGACCTTTTCGTTTGGAAACGGACCCGTTACTTCAACATTCACCATTTCACCGCCTAATGCCTGAAGGAACGACTCGCAGCTTCCTTCGCCACCATCGGCCACCGGTATGGACACGACTCTGCAGTCAGGGAACTTTTTCAGGATCTCCTTCTTCATGATGCTGCATATCTCCAGAGAAGACATTGTTCCTTTGAACGAATCAGGTATGAGTATTGCTTTCTTCATGGTTAAACCTCCTGATTGGAAGTATAGTTGTATCAATCAGTGACGAACCGTATATCCGTATACGATATGATATCCTACAATGAACGTACATGAACTTGCAACTTGTCAACTTGTTTTGGTTTTGCCATGGACATCTTCGAACAAGTTGAAATGAAAACGTCTCATAAACAGGGTCGCGATATAGAAAAACATATGAACCTGATATAGAATCAAGAGGGCCACCCAAACGGGGCGGTTGGCTTTGCCCTTACCAAATCTTAATACAAGAGGAGGTAAGGAACTTGGAAACTTTGACGATGATTTCAGTCGTTGTCGGGGTCGCAGGTCTTGCGGTAGGTGTACTTCAGCTTGTTCTGATGCTCATCCAACTTCGTAAGAACAAAGAAAATCGCCGCTAGTTTGCTGCTGCCGGCGATTTTCGCAAGAAAAAACTGGTAAGGGCAGGCTGACCGCTTCGGGTGGCCTTCCTCTTCCAGCCCAATGATAACCACGGAATGGTTCGGTTGTCAACTTAGCTCTTAGTCGCACATCCACGATAGGATATGAAAGCTAATGGCAAACAAGGCAACGAACAAAGGAGATTGATATGCTTCAAACAACACATGCAGAAAAACAGAAAGGAATCTCCTCGAGATTGAAGATGTACCACAATTCCAACGAACAGTACATGAAAAAACTTGAAGTATATTCAAAGATTGAAGAAGCAGAACAGGACTTGGAAAACAACGACTACTACAATGCAGACATGGCAGTTGCAGAGCTTAGGAAAAAGCACAACATATAATGAATTCAAACCCAGTGGAAACCCTAACCCATAATGGTTTAGAATGGCATCATCATGGAAAACGCATACGGCAGCACAGCCAAAGACATACACGGCACACACGAAACAAGCAACGCAAACACACTCACCTTCTATTGGAACGGAAACGACAACCTAAGCAACTGCGATGTGTGGGTGTGGTGGGATGGCAAGGCTGGAAGCGGCTATAGGCTACACCCATGCGAATACGGCTCCAAATGCATAATCGATGTCCCAAAACACATAGACCATGTAGGATTCATCGTGAGAACCAACTGTTCAGACCCTTGCGGTTCAGCATGGGGTACGGCCTACAAGGATTGGCACGAAGACCGCTCCGTTACGATTACAGGAAAGGAAACGGACATATACCTCAAAACAGGAGACGGCAACCAGTACATAAGCGATGACAACGGAGCAACGCTAAAACCCATACGAGTCTTCACGTTTGCCGAGATGCTGGACCGCAACGTCATACGGTTCCATGTTGCTCCAAAGGTATGCATCACCTCGAACAGCCAAATCACAGTAACTGACGAAGACGGCAGCAAACTGGACATCAAGGAAACAAAACCAAAGAACGCCCTCACGGAGACTGGAATCGTCATACTCAATGAAAACCTGGACATATCACGAAGCTACAGGATAGACATAGACGGCTATGGAGAAAGGGAGATAGTCCCAACCCACATCTTCGATACCCAGTGGTTCATAGACAACTTCACCTACGATGGGAACGATCTTGGGTCAACGCTCAACACATGCAAGACCCTCAAGCCATGCACAACGTCTGCTATGAATGAAACGCAAAGCTCAACGACATCGGGCTTGAATGCAAATGACAACCAAGGGTCAACGACCTTCAAGGTGTGGGCCCCTACGGCACAAAAAGTATCCGTGAACCTTTTCCACGACGGACATGATGGAAAAGCCTTTGCAACCATCCCGTTGTCAAATTACGGCAAAGGAGTCTGGTCAACCACCGTACCTGCCAACAAATGCCATCACGGCACCTACTACACCTACACAGTGACCACTACAATTGGCACGCAGGAAGCCGTGGATCCCTACGCAAAGGCCGTTGGAGTGAACGGCGACAGGGGCATGGTCGTTGACATGGACCTCACGAATCCAAAGAACTGGAACGACGATCACTATGTAGACAACATAGACTCGTATTCGGATGCCGTAGTATGGGAGGTCCATGTAAGGGACTTCTCCAACAAGGACCCCCAGTCCAAATACAAAGGCAAGTATCTAGCGTTCACCGAGTCAGGCCATGTAGGCAAAAACGGCGTCCCCTTTGGAATTGACCACGTCAAGGAACTTGGTATCACCCATATCCAACTCAACCCGGTCTTCGACTTCGCCACCGTGGACGAAGCTGCAAACGAAACCGCAAACGAAACTCCGCAATTCAACTGGGGCTACGACCCAAAGAACTTCAACGTACCGGAAGGCAGCTACTCCACGGACCCATACCATGGAGAGGTGAGGATAAGCGAATTCAAGCGCATGGTGCAGGCCATTCATGAGAGAGGCATAGGCATAGTCATGGACGTGGTCTACAACCACACATACGATGCAAACTCCAACTTCAACAGGATAGTCCCCTACTATTACTACAGGTACAACTTCAACGGAACAAACTCCAATGGAAGCGGTTGCGGAAACGAAACGGCATCCCAAAGGGCCATGTTCCGCAAGTTTATGGTGGACAGCATACGGTTCTGGGCTGTTGAATACCACATAGACAGCTTCAGGTTCGACCTCATGGCAATCCATGACACAGACACAATGCAGGCCGTGGAGCAGGCCCTTCACGCCATAAACCCAAAGGCCCTTCTCTATGGTGAAGGCTGGGCCGGTGGAGTATGCGCACTTGACAGCAACAGGCTTGCAAACCAGCACAACGTTGCAAAAGTCCACGCAAGCCACAACGCAATAGGCTCAATAGCGGTGTTCAACGATGTCATAAGGGACGGCCTCAAAGGCAACGTCTTCGAGGTGCAGTCGCGCGGATACATAAACGGCGGCGCCTGCTACGACAGTGCAAACAAGGTGGCCTTTGGACTCAAAGGCGGAGTTGGAACGCATGGAATCTACTGGGAGGCCAAGAATGCAATGGTCGTGAACTACATGAGCAGCCATGACAACAACACCCTTTGGGACAAACTCAAACTTTCCAACATAAACGCCACGAAACAGCAGCTCCTTGCCATGAACAGACTGGGGGCCGCATGCGTCCTCCTTTCAAGAGGTATGCCCTTCATGCTCGCCGGCGAAGAGCTGCTCAGAAGCAAGAACGGCGACGGCAACAGCTACAATGCAAACGACGACATAAACAACATAGACTGGCAGACCCTCACATCCGACGAAGATGCACTTGAAATGGCCAAATGGTACAAGGACCTCATAGCCCTCCGCAGAGCCAACCCATTCATAGGCAACTCGCACGTCTCATGCAACATACTTGACGGCAACGTGATAGAAGCCCTCTACCACTACGACGGCATGCTCAAAGGCTATGCGCTCTTCAACCCAAACGAACACGCCATCCACCACAGCCTGCCGCACGGCCAGTGGAAGCTGCTTCTCTGCGGACAGGACTTCGCAACTGGAAACCGCATGGTCGAAGGCAAGATCATTGTCCCAGAAAAGGGAGTCCTTCTCGCAACCCGATAGCCTTGAAGGAATAAAACCCAAAGCAACTTTGCAAAAAACCAAAGAAAACTAGGATTATTCACTCATTTTGCATATTTTTATGCATAAAATTACAAAATTTCTATGCATTTTTATGCAAAACCTGTTGACCCCAAACCCCAAAGTCACTATTGTACCCTAAGCATAGAGGGAAGCATCGTTTCCCACAACGCAAACCAAGGAGAGACACAATGAAGAAGACATTGACAATAGCAATCCTAATCGCTCTCGCAGTTGTAGTCCCCTGTTTCGCACAGGGTGCACAGGAAGCAAGCACAGCTGAAAAAGTCTACACCGTAGCAGCCTCTTGCGACTATCCGCCACTTGAATACATAGACGACAACGGAAACATCGTAGGCTACGAGATGGAGCTAATCCAGGCAATAGCCGATGAAATGAACATAAAGATAAACATCGTGAACGTCTCGTTCGATGGAATCATTGCAGGAATCCAGGGAAAGCAGTACGACATTGGCGCAAGCGGACTTACCATCACAGAGGACAGGAAAGCAACATGCGACTTCTCCACACCGGTCCTTCAGTTCTCGCTTTCAATAGTCACGAAGAAGGACACAGAGGGAATCTTCAATGAAGAAGACCTCGTAGGAAAGAAGGTTGGAGTACAACTTGGAACCACATGCCAGTTCGCATGCGAGGATGCAGGAATAGAGGTGAAGACATACGACGAAGCTCCATCGGCGGTACTGGACCTTGCAAACGGTAATCTTGATGCAGTGGTTCTTGACAGCGTAGTGGCCAACGACTTCGTGCTTTCGAACGACAGCTACTCACAGGTCCTTAAGATTGCAGGCTCTTTCCAGAATGCAGACGACATGGGCCTTGCGGTCATAAAGGGAAACACCACACTGCTTGAAAAACTGAACGAAGGAATCGCAAAGCTCCAGCAGTCCGGCAAGATGGCTCAACTCAAGGCCAAGTACGGCTTGAACTGAAGCAAGACAGGAAAGAGAGTCTAGAAATGGACAAAGAAACGACAAAGCAACCACCCACCCTCCCAAGGACGGAGGGTGAGCTTATGGAAATACGCAACAAGGTTGTATCCACACCATTCCACACGACCAAGAAGGAACCCACAGTCATCTCAATGACGGACGGAGTCCTCATACCAAAGAAAGGCAACAAGCATCTTGTGACATCATGGAGACTCACGTTCTTTGGAGCGTTGATTCTCCTTGTCTGTCTATGCGTCCTTGAGCCTGACACCTACTGGAAGATATTCAAATACACAATAACGGGAATCCCAACGACTTTCGAATGCACCATATTCGCAATTCTTGGAGCGGTCCTGATTGGAACCATCACAGGCGTTGGGTCCTCTTCCAAGAACAGGGTCATAAACCAGATATGCGGCGTATACGTAGAGCTCATAAGGGGTATTCCTCTTCTTGTCCAGCTCATGTTCCTCTACTACGCACTTGGATCCCTCATACATATAGAAGGAATCGTTGCAGCCATCATTGCCCTCTCAATATGCTTTGGCGCATATATGGGGGAGATAATAAGAGCAGGCATACAGTCGATACCAAAAGGACAGGTGGAAGCGGCCACGGCACTTGGTCTTTCAAAGAGCCAGGCCTTCTTCTCCGTGATACTTCCACAGACAATCAAGGTCGTACTTCCGGCGATTGGCAACGAATTCATATCAATGCTCAAGGATTCGTCCCTCGTTTCCATCCTTGCGTTGTCCGACATACTCAAAAGAGGACGCGAGTACATCTCACGTACATTCCTCTCGTTGCAGACCATGCTTGTGGTGGCATTGATCTACCTCATCCTCACACTTATACTCTCACGCCTTGTGGGATTCATGGAAGAAAGGCTTCACAAGAATGGCTAAGATTGAAATAAAGAACGTAAGCAAGGACTTTGAAAACAACAACGGGACCATACTCCATGCAGTCAAGAACGTATCGCTGACCGTCAACGACGGTGAAGTGGTCGTCATCATAGGACCGTCTGGCAGCGGAAAGTCCACGCTGCTGAGAACCGTCAACGGACTGGAATCGGCCCAAAGCGGCTCCATCCTCATAGACGGCATGGACATAATGGACAAGAACACGGACATAAGGCAGGTTCGCGAGGAAGTAGGCATGGTGTTCCAGTCGTTCAACCTCTTTCCACACCTATCCGTTCTGGACAACATCACTCTGGCGCCAATCAAGGTCAAGAAGATGTCCCGCAAGGATGCTGAGGACAGGGCCATGCAGCTTCTTGCCACAGTTGGACTTGCAGACAAGGCACATCAGAAGCCCACACAGCTTTCAGGAGGCCAGCAGCAAAGGGTCGCCATAGTAAGGGCCCTTGCAATGGAGCCAAAGGCGATGCTCTTCGACGAACCCACGAGCGCACTGGATCCGGAGATGATAAAGGAAGTGCTGGATGTCATGCTAAAGCTTGCTAAATCAGGCATGACGATGCTCCTTGTCACCCATGAAATGGGCTTTGCAAGAGCCGCTGCGGACAAGGTGGTATTCATGGCTGACGGTGAGGTGGTCGAATCAGGAACCCCTGATGAAATGTTCACCAATCCAAAGACGCAAAGGGCCAAGGACTTCCTCAACCACATTCTCTAGAACAACAGTAGGCTTGTGCTGTACAATCCGCTGTGCAATGGGTATGGAGAATAAGAGGAACTTTCAAAACTCCTCTGAAGGAGATTGATTCATGGTCAGCTACTACAAGGACCTTCCGGAGAACTACAGGGAGGTCTTCCATTTGGATGCTAAATCAAAGAAGGTGGGCATAGCCTTCACTGTGGCCTCCCTTGTCATCACAGTCGCAACACTGCTTGTCATAGGATTGTTCACAGACCTCTCCTCTATAGTGAGCGTCATCAGAGACAAGTCGACTCTGGTTCCATATCTAGTACTGCTGGCCGGCCTTTTCTCCTACATCGTTCTGCATGAACTGGTGCACGGAACTGCGTACAAAGCACTCACGCATCAGAAGCTCACGTTTGGGATGACGCTTACAGTAGCCTTCTGTGGAGTTCCCAACATATACACATCAAGAAAGACGGCCCTCATAGCGCTGACAGCGCCTCTAGTGGTGTTCTCAGTCGTTTTTTTGGCCCTTATGGCAGGTTTTAGGATATCGAACCCTGTGTACTTCGCAGTATTCTCAATACTGTTCTCAATCCATCTTGGCGGTTGTATAGGAGATATCTACATGACGTTCCTGCTTGCCACCAGATTCAGGAACCCTGAGCTGCTCATGAGGGACACCGGACCTGCTCAGACACTTTATCTTCCAGAGTAGATCTGCAAAATGCATACAATTACAGTAAGGAAACCCCAACACAAGGACATCGGTCTAAAGGAGACGATCGCACAATCGGCCAAAGCCTTCGTGAAGAAGAACACCGTCATGGTGATTGCGTTCTTCGCGGCGGCCATAACGACCGTCTTCGTGCCAATCGACGCCCAGTACCTTGGATATTTCGATTTCAAAACGCTCACGTGCCTCTTCTGCGTACTGGCCGTGGTATGCGCTCTCAAGGACATACGGTTCTTCTACATGCTGGCGCGCCGCATAGTCCACCTCTTCAAGAACGCACGACTTAGCATCCTTGCGTTGGTCTACATCACGTTCATTGGCTCCATGCTCATTGCAAACGACATGGCACTGCTCACATTCCTGCCGCTTGGATACCTTGTGCTGACCACGACAGGCGAAGAGAAATACATGCCGTTCACGTTCATCATGCAGAACATCGCAGCAAACCTAGGCGGCATGCTCACCCCGTTCGGCAACCCTCAGAACCTCTACCTCTACACCAAATTCTCGATTCCAAATGCAGAGTTCGTCTCCATCATGGCCCCACCCTTCGCCTTGGCGGTCGCCCTCATCACCATATGCTGCCTCATATTCGTCAAGCCCGATGCCCTTGAGGTCCCAGACGAAGAGATATCCCTTCCACCATTGAGAACAACGCTCTACCTTGCGCTCTTTGCACTTGCAATCGCAATAGTGTTCCGTGGCATACCATACTGGATTGGACTTGTGGCCATCCCTCTTGTGCTGCTATTCGTGGACCGCAAAGCCCTTTGCGAAGTTGACTACCCTCTTTTGCTGACCTTCGTCTTCTTCTTCGTATTTGCAGGCAACATGGGAAGGATCGAGGCCGTTCGTTCATTCTTTTCATCCCTGCTGACCAAGGACACCTTGACATTCAGCACTCTGTCTTGCCAGTTCATAAGCAACGTGCCGTCTGCAATACTGCTGTCGCAGTTCACGAGCAACTACAGAGCACTACTTGTTGGAGTGAATATAGGGGGTGTGGGAACGCTCATAGCATCGCTTGCAAGCCTCATCACATTCAGGGAATACGTGAAGCACAACCCAGGAAAGGCAGGCAGCTACATAGCGCAGTTCTCAGCCTTCAACTTTGGATTTCTCTTCGTACTGCTTGCGTTCATGAAAATGCTCGGAGTCTAGCATTACACAGAGTCCATTTTCATCGAGTCCTCGACAATTTTTTATCGAGTCCTCGACAAAAATCTCTTCTATTTCCTTCATAGCTCGGTGTACTTCTTTGCGCTGCCTTTGGCCTTTTCCACGGGATACTTGGCCTCGTTCCTGTCCATCTTGGAGTTGATTATCTCATCCACATCCAGACCAAGCCTGTCCACCATGTCCATGCAGTAGGTGATTACATCTGCAAGCTCTTCCTTGACATGACCAAGGTCGTAGTCGTCGTCGTTCCACTGAAAGCACTCAAGAAGCTCGTTGGCCTCAATGGATATCGATTTTGCAAGATTGGCAGGCGAATGGAACTGTCCCCAGTCCCTGTCCGCAACGAACTTCCTTATCCTTTCCCTCGTTTCCTGTTTCATGTGTTCTAGCTTAGTGCTTTGGATACGAAACTTCAATTGATTGCATCATCAAAGAAACCAACCATGTGATTCAATTCGTCTGTTTTGTCCAACTTTGCGAATCCACGCTTTTCGTAGTATCCCACCATCACATCCTTGCAATCAATGGCAATGGTTCGGCCTCCTACGATATTTCGCGACTCTCTAAGCAGATTCAAGATATCTCTGAACATATCATCGCCTGACAGCTCTTCTCTAGAAACACCATCAAAGCGCGCAATTTGTCCAATCATATAACCGGAAACGTACGGAGCTCCATATCTGCCAAGACCGGTAATCCTTTTTCTACGGCTCTTGAGGAACTTTCAAAACTATGCTTTGTGTGGATTGGACATGGATTGCCGTGATGGGAGTCGCCTGAAGCAACTGAGATAATACTTTGTGTATTATAAAGTTGCAGAAGGGGATGTTCCAGCCGTGCAGGGCATGGCCAAGACGCATGAAGGAGTTTTGAAAGTTGCTCTTGAGTGTTAGCTTTTTCTCGAGATGTCCACAGTTTTCCGAAAATACAACTTACAACGTCTTTGAAACCCATTAGAAATACCTCACAGGAATGACATCATATTTCGATCGAATACTTTCGTTAAAACCGGAACACTCATATTTCAATGGATTTTTACTAACACATTCGGCATATCGAATTCCAGTCGTGCTTGAATCGCTTGAGTTGATAGAACAAGTCGAAAAGTATCTCCCATATAAGTCATATTTTCCAATATAACGAAGTTTTGGGTTCTTCACGGAAAGCTGGGGGATTGGGAGGCGGAAATCGAAATGGATCATCCATCCTTGGGACCGTTGGGGCTTAT